>CAYVAT010000015.1:57656-65629 GCA_964449165.1 uncultured Eubacteriales bacterium
TACTCAATCAGGAATAATATGCTGGAGTGAGTCAGAGTCGATGGTTATGTAGAAATCGCTTCCTAGATAGAGAAGAGGACGCACTTCTCCAGGATTGAGCACTCCTTCCTCGTTGAATACCTTTTCTTCTTCATGGATGGCAAGCACTTGTCCCACAAACAGATCATGATCGCCATAGGCTCGTATTTCCGCAACCTTGCACTCGAAGCAAACATATGCCTCTGCGAAGATGGGCGAGCTTATGATTTTTGAAGGAGCTAGCTTGACCTGGAATTCTTTGATTTTGTCCATGTCATGACCGGATTTTCTTCCCATTTGAGCCGACAGTTTTACTTTCTCGGCGCTTAGAAAATTGGCTGTGAACTCCCTTGCTTCAGAGATAACTTGATGGGTGAAGCGCTTCTTACTGATGAGAACGCCAAACAGAGGAGGATCAAAGGAAAGAGCTGTATGCCAGGCGCAGGCCATGTAATTGACAAGATTTCCCGACCGGGCTCCCACGATGGCGACTGTGTAAGGATAAAAATACTGGAACTTCTTGAATTGGGTTAAGAATTTTTTCATAGCTACCTCCTTGGAGCTTTTCTCCAATTACTTTCCGAGAATTTAAGACCGACGGCATTCATTCCAGACCTTTTATTTTTTGAGCATTTTTGAGCAGCCATTCTTGAGTGAAGACGTGTTCTCTGTTCAAGGCAAGATGGAGTTCAAGCTGATCCTTTATCTCTCCATTGGGGAAGAGAGAGATGAGTTTTTCATACTTGGAGATAAGATTCTTTTCGGCAGGAATGAGTGTTTTTAAAGCGGAGAGGCGGTCTTCTCCAGGGTAGAAAGAAGGCATGGTAGATGTGCTCTTTTCTGCGCCGGTTTCGTCTTTTCTGGCGTTTTCGATCTGGATTACGTCTCTCATCTTGATCAGGATGCCAGAATTTTTATCCCAATGCCGCATGTGATCGATTGAATTTTTGAAAAGCCGCTGACTGAGGTCTTGATGTTCGCTGAATAGGAGAACGTATTTGAGGTAGCGATGCATGAGCTCATTTTCCAGATGGGTGATTTCATGGAGGAGCTGTACCTCTTCTTTGTTTTTGTTCTTTGGATCGGGCTGATAGCACAGGGCATTTTCGTTTCCTGTTTCTCTCAAGGCATCCATCATGGCCTCGAACTGCTGGGAATGGCGAACCTCATCATAGGAAATGTTGAGAACCATATTCTGAATTTTCGGAAATGTGCCTTCTCTAAATTCAGCGGATTGGTAGAGGTCTGTCACCATATCCTCTGTCATTTTATCTCTTTTAAGATTATCCATGATTTTAGTATAACGCATGACTTCATCTGTCTTAAAGGAAGGAATCCCTCCCATCTGGGTGATGATGATTCCCAGCTGAAGGGCGTGATACATTTCATCGATACCGATTTGAATGGTTTGAGCCCGAATATCTGTATTGTGCTTCATGAGAGGATCTTCATAGAAAAATTTCCCTTTAGGCATGGAATAGGCATGAATGGTGTACTCAAAGCTCACAGCCCATTCGTGTTCTAAGGCGATGTTAAGAAGTTTGATAGCGTCTTCTTGGGAAGCGATTTGTTTAATCTTTTCCATCATTCCTCCACAGGTTTATACTTATCCAATTATAATCATTTCTGGATGAAAAAAAAAGTTACCCAAGGTAAGCTTTTTTTCTGTGATAGAATCGGGGCTGGATCCTGAGAGAAGAAAATGCTTCCTGCACAAAATCACCCCTCAAATCATCGCAAAGGGTGATTGACCGCACGGCCGGCATTTGCCATTATAATTCCATACAACCTCATGGCTTAATCGCCTCATCCAAGGCAAATTGAGGTTGTGAAGGAGAGAAAGGATTCCTCTCCCGCCCTCCTTTCAATTGCCCCCTTGGGTCACTGACGGCATCAGTCAAGGGGGTAATCTTTCAAGAAAGGCTCTAAGCTCTTATCAAGAGGACGTCCTTCTTGTATGAAAGCGATAAGAAGTGAAAGCCTTTTCTCCACAAGTACCATTCTCTTTTGCGGATGGCGCTGCCATTTGGTCAGCCTGATCACATCTTTTTCTATCTCGATACAGGTGATTCCGTTCGTGTAGCCGCAACAGCCATCATTGAAGTAACATGGAACAGGGAAGCCAGGTTTCTGGGCAAAGGATTTAGGCGGTCTCCCTGACCGCCTTTTCAGAATCTCTCTCAATTGGCTTCTTTTTTTCTTCAGCATCTCCTCTATTCCTGACTTGTTTTTGACATCGCTTTCTTGCAGTCGTCTTTTTAAGCTCTCTACTTCCATCTGCAGGCGGTCGTAGTGAGTCAGGGAAGCGAATATGGCACAATGGGTGTGGCCACAGACAAGCAGGACTTTATTCTTTTTCGCCCATCGATAGTAATTCATCTCCAGGTCGTCCCGAATGCGAAAATTCTCTGCTGGCCCGTCAATACCGATGTGAAAGAGATTCTGTATGGATTTCCAGACGAACTGGACGGCCCAACGGCTCACCCTCCATGCTATGTCGTCAAAGAACCGACCTTGATGGCCGTGTATGAGGAAGATGTTCTCGCCCAGGCTGATTCCTTCGCAGAGCCGAACATTGTCCAGGATGTGAATGTGCCGATGATGACAGTAACGCCGGAATCGGTAGAGGGAAACCTCTTTGTCATGATTTCCCCATATTCGTATTTTTTCTCCTTTAGAGTTTTTAGCAGCCATGTCAATTTCCTTTTTAATCAGTTCCTGGTAATGAGGAAGTATCTGGTCATAATGGTTTTCCCAGAGTTCCTCGTTATCACCGAGGACAATCAGCTTAAATCCTCTCTTTTGATAAAAGGAGAGAGCTGTATCATAGAGAGAAGCATTTTTCTTAAAATCATCGGCTGCACTCGAATCTCCCTTGTGGTGATCGGAAAAGAGGACGTACCGATCTTCTTTATTGCGGAAGGGGATGGTGTTCTCTGGTTTTTGCGCTTCTCTGTATATTTCGGAGAATTTTTTGTTTAAGCGCTTTCCGGTCACGGCCTGTCTCAAGAAGATAAAAGATTTTAACCATCATAACATATGTTTTTCGCCTTTTTCCATCGGAATGGAATCATCTCTATTTTCGTGATGAGTGAAGCTATTTCGTCGAGTGAGGCAAAGAGGCATCGGTTCCTATCCATCCTCACCAAGACCCTCCCACCCACCACCATGGGCTTCGGATGGACAGGAACAGATGCTCAGCGGGCTGACGAATTAGATTACCTGACTGTTACAGAGAAAAAAATGGTTCACTGTTTACTTTTCCATTTGCTTTTTAAAAAAAAGAGAGGTAAAAGAATGGGAGTGATAAATACAGGAAAGAAGACATGAAAGAGTGGATGCCGAAGTTGAGAAAGGATATAGAAATCATCCCTACTTTCTACGATGGAAAGAGAGCTCTCCTGGTAAAGGATTCTCTGGGTCTGATCAAGGAACCCTTCCTCATCCATGGAGAAATTTTGTCCTTTCTCGGCCTGATCAATGGAGAAAGAACCATTCGTGACATTCAGCTTGATCTCATCCGACTCAAGAAGGGGGAATTTGTTTCTTCCAAGGAAGTGGAAAAAATCCTGGCAGAACTTGATTCCATTTTCATATTGGAAAGCGAAACCTATCTGCGCGAAAAAGAGAAAATCCTGGTTTCTTATACTCTTCTGTCCAAAAGGACTGCTTTTCATGCCGGCCGCTCCTACCCGCAGGAGCCAGGAGAATTACGAGTCTTCCTGGATTCCTTCTTTGCTCAGGATGAAGAGGCGCCTTTTAAAGGAAAAGAAACAACAGCCTTGATTGCTCCTCATATTGATCTCAACGTCGGAAGGAAGGTTTACGCCAGGGCCTACAAAGCAATAAAGGAGGCTCGCCCCAGAAGAGTGCTCCTTCTGGGCACAGGCCACAGCCTCTATGACTCCCTCTTTTCCCTCACCGAGAAAGACTTTGAAACTCCCCTGGGAACGCTCAGAACAGATAAGGAGTGGGTGAGAATATTAAGACTGGCAGGAAAAGAGATAGTTGCCGCAAATGATATTGCCCATCGTAGTGAGCATTCTCTCGAGTTTCAGCTTATTTTCCTTCAGTATCTTTTTGGATCAGATTTTTCGTGCATCCCTATTTTGTGTGGACCTTTCCAACCTTACCTCCAGAATGTATCCAGACCGAGAGATATTCCAGGATTAGAAAGATTCTTGGATGCGCTGGAATCGTGTTTGAAGGAACAGGATTCAACTCTTGTGATTGCAGGAGTTGACTTATCCCATGTGGGGCCGAAGTTTGGGCATAACCAGGAAGCTTCCTTTTTAAAGACAGAAGCGAAAACTCATGATATGGCTTTGCTGGAGGCAGTTTGTAAAGGCGATGTGGAAGAATTTTGGAAGAAGGCAAAGATGGTCAACAACAGATACAACGTCTGTGGTCTGTCTTGTCTGGCCATGCTTCTGGAGATATATCCTCAGCGGAAAGGATACCTTCTTGACTATGAGTTCTGGGAAGAAGATGCCACCCAATCAGCAGTAAGCTTTGCAGCGGTGGCTCTGGAGAAGTAGTCAGGAGCATTTCTCCATTCTTTTATTCTCTGAATCTCGAGCAGAGGAAGGATGGATAGAGATGTCTAAGCGGAGGGATACTATGAGCGACTTTGGGGGTGCCATCAGGAAGAGTGCAAAGTATGATATTGCCATCATAGGGGTCCCTTACGATGGGAAATCCTGTTATCTAAGAGGGGCATCCAAGGGGCCGGAAGCCATCCGTGCTGCATCCACAGGGAAGGCCATCAATCCCTGGACTGAGCTGGGAGTGAACTTGGAGGAAGAAGTGGTGATGGTGGATCTTGGGAACGTGGATGTTTCAGGGGATTTTCAAACGATCTCTTCTCGTATTGAAAAGAGTATCCTAGATATCCTGGAAAAAGGGGCAAAACCTTTCATTCTTGGAGGAGACCATTCCATAAGCTATCCTTTGGTCAAGGCTTTTTCGAAGAAATTTAAGCCTTTGGATATTCTCCATTTCGATGCACATCCCGATCTCTACGATGAACTCTACGGAGACCGTTTTTCCCATGCCTGTCCCTTTGCCCGAATCATGGAGGAGGGGTGTGCAGAGAAGCTTGTTCAGGTGGGCATCAGAGCAGCTACCGGTGAGCAGCGGCAGCGAGCTTCAAGCCACCAGATTAGGATGATTGAGATGAAGGATATTCGGGGAATTTTGCGCTTGGATTTTTCCAATCCTGTGTATATATCTTTTGACATGGATTCGCTCGATCCTGCCTTTGCTCCAGGAGTCTCCCATCATGAGCCAGGAGGGCTGACTTCCCGTCAGGTGATAGACTTTCTCCACGCCCTGCAGGGAGATATAGTGGGGATGGATGTGGTTGAACTCAACCCTGATCGCGACCCTCTTGGCGTCACCGCTGCAGCTGCGGTGAAGATCATCAAAGAGGTTGCCGGCAAGGTGGCTCTCATCCAAAAGTCAAAACAAAAGGAGGTCTCATGAGACGAGTTGTGTGTTGGGTTTTTATTGTCTTTATGAACATGGCAGCTCTTTACAGCGAAGATCCTGTTCGTTTTGATGATTTTTTTATGGACAAGACCATGCGTCTTGACTATTTTCATATCGGCGATGCAAGAGAGGAATGGATCACTGTAGACAGAATTTATGAACAGGGTATATGGGCTGGTCACAGAATTAATCTCATCGATCCTTTTAACAACGGACGCTATTACATAAAGGTTTATGATTTATCAGGGAGGCTTATCTATTCCAAAGGATTCGACAGCTATTTCGGAGAGTATAAGACTACTGACCTGGCCATGAAGGGTTTGAAAAGGACATACCATGAAACAGCTCTCATACCTTATCCTAAAGGAAAAATTAGGTTCACCATCGAGCAGAGAGACCGGAAGAATGAACTCCATCCTCTATTTAGCCAGGAAATCGACCCCTCCTCTATAAATATTATAAAGGAAGGACCGGACCCTGGAGTAAAAGTCTTTGAGATCGTCAAAAACGGAGATTCCCATCATAAAGTAGACCTGGCCTTCATAGCTGAAGGATACAGAGCTGAGGAGGAGTCGGGATTTCTCTCTGATTTAAAGCGCTTTGCGGAAGTTCTATTCAACCATGAACCCTTCAGAACTTATAAAGAAAGATTTAACCTCTTCGGCGTGTTCAAGCCTTCAGCAGATAGCGGGTGTGATGAGCCTCGCCATGGAGTGTTTCGAAACACAGCCCTGAATGCAAGCTTCAATTCTCTCGGCTCCGAACGCTACCTTCTTACCGAAGATAACAGGAGTCTGCGCGACGTGGCCTCTCATGTGCCTTATGATGCTCTGCTCATCATGGTCAATCACAAGAGGTATGGAGGTGGAGGAATTTACAATTTTTATTGCGTGTTTACGGTGGATAACCAGTGGTCCAACTATGTCCTTATACATGAATTTGGGCATTCCTTTGGCGGGCTCGCTGATGAATATTACACCTCGTCGGTGGCTTACAACGATTTTTATCCGAGAGGAATTGAGCCTGTCGAACCCAATATCACGGCTCTACTCGACCCCGAACGCTTGAAGTGGAAAGAGCTTATCACTCCAGGTATCAAGATTCCAACACCTTGGGAGAAGGAACAATTCGATAAGATGGATATGGCCTATCAAAAGATCAGACAAGAGATAAATGCCAAGATTGCCAGGATGGAGAAGGAAGGCGCTGCCCAAGAGGAAATAGATCAACTTGAGCAAGAAGCTGAACGCCTTTCCAAAGCCCATTCCCAAAAAATGGATGACTATCTTGCCGGGAGCAAATACGCAGGCAAAGTGGGTGCCTTTGAGGGTGCTGGTTACTCATCACAAGGACTATTCCGGCCCATGCTGGATTGTATCATGTTCACCAAGGGAGAAAAACCGTTCTGTAAAGTGTGTGAGCAGGCGATTATCAGAGTGATCAGTTACTTCAGCGATTGATGGATAGAAGGAATCTTCTTCTTGGCTTCTCGCTCAAGTTGAAACTCAAGGGGCTAGATCAACTTCACGATTTTCTCCAGCCACTCCCTATCTGTTTTTGAAAAGGCATCGAATTTTCTGCTGTCAACATCCAGAACTGCCCACACTCCCTTCTTGTTGTCGAGCAAAGGGATTGCGATTTCGGAGTTTGAACGGCTGTCACAGGCAATATGGCCAGGAAACTTATGCACATCTGGTACTACAATTGTTTTCCTGGATATGACCACCGCCCAGCAGACTCCTTTCTCTCTCTCCAGAACTTGACAGGCTAAAGGTCCTTGATAAGGACCGACAACCAAATTCCTTTCCATCAGGATATAGAATCCTGTCCAGAAAAAGTGGGGCATTTTGTGGCGGAGAAGAGATGCGGTTGTAGCCATTCGGGCTATCTTGTTGTCTGTTTCGACCAGAAGCTCCTCCAACTGTTTGTGGATTCTTTGATATCTGCTGTTGAGTCTTTCCGAGTCTGTCATGAAGTTCTTCCTGATGAAAAGATCGGTGGGGAATGTAGCATCTTGGCTCGCTTGAGTCAAGACAGGTAATTGCGGAGCAGCGGTTCCTGTCCATCCTCGCCAAGACCCTCCCACCCTCCACTATGGGCTTCGGATGGACAGAAACCTTGCTCGCTTGCCTTCGGATGACTTCCTCCTCAGCTTACCTGACCGCTGCTGAAACTGTCACGGAAATAAGGTTCTTAATCGAACAGAAAATTGACTTTTTAGTTTTTCTAGGTTATTTTTCCGATGCAGATTCGATAGAGGGAGAACGAGATGAAGGAATGGACTATAAAATTGTGTGGGATTATTTCCCTTTTGCTTCTTCTCACAACAATAGTAAAAGGAGAAAGAAGGGAGGAAATATACAGGCTTGGCCTAGAGCTGGAAAGGCAAGCTTCAGCCCTTGCCCAGGACAGTTACCAGCATTTCAAAGGTTGGCGAGGTGCGATCTCTGATCAGGAACAAGCCA
>CAYVAT010000016.1:0-65564 GCA_964449165.1 uncultured Eubacteriales bacterium
GCGGGGATTTTTTCTTGAGCTGCCATCCTTTAGCCCTTAAAAATACTTGACTACAGTAGCATGGAATCTGCTGTTCGTCAAGACAGGCTCCTCTTTTTGCACTCAAGGTTAAATCCTGAACCTCTTCATCAATTTCTGGTATAATTGAATAAAAAGAAGCAAGCATGAGCCACAAAACGGAAGAAAAGCATGTCCCTTTGGCAGAAAGGATGCGTCCCAGAAGTTTGGAACACTTCTACGGTCAGGAGCATCTGGTTGGCGAGGGGAAGATCCTCAAAGAACTGATTAAATCCAACCGCCTGGTTTCCATCATTTTCTGGGGGCCTCCTGGCTCAGGAAAGACCACTTTGGGCTATATACTTGCCCAACATTTCAATTTTCCCTGCCTCTTCTTCAGCGCTGTCCTCTCCAGTATTAAAGAGATCAAAGAAGTGATGGCTAAGGCGGAAAGCCATAAAAAATTATATGGACAGCCTACAGTAATATTTATAGATGAGATTCATCGTTTTAACAAAGCACAGCAAGGAGCTTTCCTGCCTTACGTAGAGAAAGGGGATATCATCCTTTTTGGTTCCACAACGGAGAATCCTTCCTTTGAGGTCATCGCTCCCTTGCTTTCCCGCATGAAAGTACTTGTCCTCAACCCTTTATCAGATGAAACCTTGGACAGGATCATTCATGAAGCCTTGGAAGATAAGGAGAACGGTCTGGGGAGGCGTCATCTTGAGCTGAATGAGCAGGCTCTGCGGATGATAATCGATTATGCCAATGGAGATGCACGGAGATCATTAAACACACTGGAGATCTCCGCTGATCTGACCAAGGGCAACAGAGTAAATGTAGAAGAAGTCAAGGAAGCCTTGCAGAAGAGAATCCTCCTCTATGACAAGAAAGGGGAGGAGCACTACAATCTCATCTCTGCTCTTCACAAGAGTCTTCGAAACAGCGATGTGGATGCTTCTCTTTATTGGTTGGCCAGGATGGTGGCGGCAGGCGAGGATCCTCTTTATATCGCCCGCAGGCTGGTAAGGTTTGCTTCTGAGGATATCGGAATGGCCGATCCTCAAGCCCTAGCTGTAGCCCTCAGCGCCAAAGAGGCTTATGATTTTATCGGTTCTCCTGAGGGAGAGCTAGCTTTGGCCGAAGCTGTCATCTACTTGGCCTCAGCTCCAAAGAGCAATCGTGCCTATGCTGCTTTCTTGAAGGCGATGAAGGATGTCGAGCAGAGCCCCTTTGAGCCTGTTCCTTTCCATTTGAGAAATCCTGTTACAGGGCTGATGCGGGAGATGGGATACGGAAAGGACTACCTCTATGCTCACGATTTTTCCTTCACCACCACAGACATGGAGACCTTTCCCAAGAGACTGAAAGGGCGAAAATATTATGAACCCGGTGAGCTGGGATTTGAGAAGGATGTCAAGAAGAGAATGGAATGGTGGAATAATCTCAAGGAGAAAATAAAACGGGAGAAAAAGTCTAAAGGAGAAGAATCCTAGATCCAGCTCCTCGTTACTTTCCTTTTTCCTTCAATAGATAATAGACTTCCCAACTTATTTCATCGGCCACACAACTGACACATGAATTTTCTGTTGTGGCCAGTTCTCCATCTGCAATCTTTTCTTTCAATATTCTTTTTACTCTTTTCTTTATTTTGTAGAGTTGAATGTAATTGATCATTCTCTTTTTCTCTCTGGAATGATATCAGCATCTTTCTCCCATGTAAAGTTTGTGGAAGGAATGAAAAACATGCTATCATAGCCTTTTTCAAGAAGAATGCGAAAAATCATATTTCTCACCTTCTTGTGCCTAATTTTGTGCTCTTGTTCTCTTTTTCGTTCTAAAACACTGACTTATCCCGGTGGAGTTATCTTCCCCTTGGAGAAGGATGGAGAAGTCCTTTATCAAGGTGAGGTTGTGGAGCACATTGAGAAGCAAGGACGTTATCTTTATCTCTCCACAAGAGCCGGCTTTGTTTACTGCATTGATGGTCAAGAGCGGCAGAGCATCTGGTCTTTCCAGGCACAGGACGGACTGGAAAGTCCTCCTTGTCTGGGAAAAGAGAATATTTATGTCTATGATAAAAATTCGGTTCTTTACTGTCTGGATAAAGAAGGCAAGCTGCGCTGGAAAAAAGAATTAGAAGAGAATATTTCCACTGCAGTGGGAGAGAATGCAGGGATAATATTTTTTGGAACCGAAGAGGGATTTTTGATTGCCCTGAATAAGAAAGATGGTCAAGAATCTTGGCGTTTTCAGGCTGATCAAGCCATCCGTTCCACACCCGTTGTTGGTGAAGGAATAATTATTTTTGGCTGTGATGACCATCATCTCTATTTTCTTGATAAGAAAGGGGGCCTTGTGGATAAATTCCCGACCGGCAACAAAATTCAATCCACTCCTTTGCTGGACGGGAAATCATTGTATTTCGGTTCAGATGATCTGAACTTTTATTCTCTTGATTTTAAGAGAAGAAGAGCGAGATGGAAGGTTAAGATCGGATGCAAAGTGTCTGGCTCTCCTCTTATCTATAAGAAAAGAATTCTCTTCCTCTGCCTGGATGGTATTCTTTTCTGTCTGGATAAAGGTAACGGGACTATTCTTTGGTGGAAGGCTATTCCCTCCCGAAGTTATTACCGGTTAACTCGAGTAGATGAGAAAGTCCTGGTTACTTCGCTTTCTTCTCTTTTAGTTTCATTCGATATCCGTACGGGGGAGAAGGTTGGTGAATTCGATAGCGGCGAGGAAATTCAATCCAACCCTCTTTGGCTTGAACCAGACGTGCTGATCAGCCTCTATGATTACAGGAAGGAAAAGGGAAGCCTGGTTTATTTGAAAAAATTAGTGGATGTTAATTTAAACGCATCCAAGGATTCCCCTCAGATTATAGGAGAGGAGCTAGAATTTGCAGCTTCCCCCACAGGCTTTTTTAAACCAGAGTTTGAGTTTTCCCTCAATCGGCTTGATCAGGTCTGCTTCCATCTCCCCTTGTTCCTTCTTACTTCTGTGTGGGAGAGAAAGATTGTCCAGGAGAAGTCGAGCAAGAAAACATGGCGTTGGTATCCAGAGATGGCCGGTCTTTATCTTGTGGAGTTACATGCGGAGGATGAGAAAGAAAAAGGACAAACCAGAATTCCTTTTATGGTAGTAAAAGAGAAGCCCCAGGTCTCCATACTCTCCTCCCAGAAGTCCCCCCAGAGGGAAAATCAAGAAGTTGTCTTTCAAGCCACATACAAAGGTCTCAAGACACCGGAATTTGAATTTTACCTCAGCCGGCTGAAGGGGATGGATTTTAATCCCTCATTTTTTTACCTCACTATGGAATGGGAGAGGGATGTGGTCCAGGAGAAATCTGAGAAAAACACATGGGCCTGGGTAGAAGAGACGCCTGGTGTCTTTGTGATCACAGTTAAGGCTTCCGATGAGGCGGAGGAGACACAGAGCATGGTTCCTTTTATCATAGAGAAAGAAATGGATAAAGACGTCATAACTCGTATTTTCTCTCTGGTTCGATGGATAAAAATGTGCATCCTTCCCTAGGAAAGGCTGGTCAAGATTATTTGATCAGGGAAAAAAAAGAAAGGAGATAACAATATGGACAGAGAACAGGCTTTAGAAATTGTCCGCCAGCATCTAAAAAACAAGAATCTGGTTAAGCACTCTTTAGCGGTGGAAGCCTGCATGAGAACTCTTGCTCGCCGACTGAACCAGGATGTGGAGAAGTGGGGATTAGCAGGAATCCTCCATGACCTGGATTATGAGATAACAGAGAAGAGTCCCGAGCTGCACACCACAGAAACCGTGAAGATTTTAAAAGAGATGGATATGGAGCCTGAAATCATTCAGGCTATCCAGGCCCATGCTGGGCAGGTTTTATGCCAGAGCGAAATGGACTGGGCCATATTTTCCATTGATCCCTTAACCGGTTTAATCATAGCCGCCACCCTGATGCACCCCAGCAGAAAGCTCAAGGATGTCGATCTGGGCTTTGTCAAGAGAAGGTATAAAGAAAAAAGTTTTGCCCGTGGAGCAAGGCGAGAGGACATCGAACAGATCAAGAACGTCGGTCTTGATTTGGATGAATTCATATCCATTTGTTTAGAAGCCATGCAGGGAATCGATAAAGAGCTCGGTCTCTAGCAAGATTAGATTGAACTCCTGTTGTGAAAATACTATATTGAGTGATCGTATTTTTGAGAGCCGGGATCCTGGCTTTAAATAAATTTGTCAGGAAATCCCAAAATAATAAAAAGGAGGACAAGATGAGCAATGCTATCGTAAGGGTTCCTCGTCCCATAAACGAGAAAGTTTACAGTTATGCTCCGGGAACTGCGGAGAGGGAGAATCTGAAGACCCAGCTGGAGAAAATGCTGAGCGAAGAAATTGAGATTCCTTTGATCATAGGGGGAGAAGAGGTGAAGACCGGAAAACTCGCTGATTGCCGATGCCCTCATGACCATAGACATCTATTGGGGCGTTACCATAAAGCCGGGCCTGAGGAGATTGATAAGGCAGTAAAAGCAGCCAAGAAAGCCTGGAATGAATGGTCAGAGATGGACTGGGTCTCCCGAGCTTCGGTCTTCCTCAGGGCAGCAGACTTATTAGCTACCAAATATCGTTATATTCTGAATGCATCAACGATGCTCGGTCAGTCAAAGACATCCCACCAGGCAGAGATCGATTCTGCCTGCGAGCTGATCGATTTTTACCGATTTAATCCCTACTTCATGAGCTTGATCTATACCGAACAGCCTGACTCCGCTCCCTCGACCTGGAATTACATGGAATACCGGCCTCTAGAGGGATTTGTCTTTGCTGTAACACCTTTCAACTTCACTTCGATTGCGGGCAATTTGCCCACTTCGCCGGCTATCATGGGAAACTGTGTGTTGTGGAAGCCCGCCTCTTCGGCTGTCTATTCTGCCTATTTCCTGACCCAACTCTGGAAAGAGGCAGGATTGCCCGACGGTGTGATCAATTTTATTCCTGGTCCTGGTCGTTATGTGGGAGATCCTGTCCTGGAAAAGCCCGACTTGGCCGGGGTTCATTTCACAGGCAGTACGGTTGTTTTCCAATCGATGTGGAAGACAATCGGAGCCAGTATCATGAATTACAGGAGTTATCCTCGGATCGTGGGTGAGACCGGCGGAAAAGATTTTATATTCGTCCACCCTTCTGCTGATACGGATGCGGTCACTACAGCTCTAGTCAGAGGCGCCTTTGAGTATCAGGGTCAGAAGTGCTCAGCAGCCAGTCGAGCCTATCTCCCTTCGAATCTCTGGCCTTCTGTCAAGGAAAGGATGTTGGATGAGATCAAGACCATCAAGGTGGGAGATGTGGCTGATTTTTCCGTTTTCATGGGAGCTGTGATAGACAAATTGGCTTTTGATAGTATTGTAGAGTATATCGAGTATGCAAAAGAATCCAGCGATTCCGACATCATCTGTGGCGGAGACTACGATGAATCCAAAGGTTATTTTATCCAGCCGACAGTGGTTGTGACCCAAAATCCAAAACATAAGCTGATGGAAGAGGAGATATTTGGCCCTGTTCTCACTGTCTATGTCTATCCGGAAAAGGAATACAAAGAGACGCTTGCTCTCTGTAATGAAACTTCTCCTTACGGATTGACTGGCTCTATTTTTGCCAATGATCGCCAAGCTATTATTGATGCCCTGGTTGTACTCCGCCATGCAGCCGGAAACTTTTACATCAACGATAAGCCTACAGGAGCTGTTGTCGGCCAACAGCCTTTTGGCGGAGCTCGAGGTTCAGGCACTAACGATAAGGCCGGCTCTTATTTGAATCTTCTGCGCTGGGCGAGTGCACGAACGGTCAAGGAAAATTTAAATCCTCCAAAGGATTATCGCTATCCCTACATGGAAGAGGAATAGGAGCACATCTGAAAAAGAAGGAGAGAGAGATGGAAAGGTTACTCCAAAAATTGGGAATAAAGGATCTAAACATCGGTGCCTGTGCTGGACAGGATGCCTGGTACCAAGATCCTCAGAGCCAGGAACTTGTCTCTCGTAATCCTGCAACCGGAGAACCTATTGCCAGAGTTCTCCAGGCCACCGAGAAGACATACGAACAGGTGGTAACACAGGCTTTAGAAGCCTTTTCACGATGGCGGAGGATGCCTGCCCCAAAGAGGGGATTGGTGGTTCGTGATTTGGGAGTGGCATTGCGAGAGTTGAAGGAACCCCTGGGAGAGCTAGTGACTCTGGAGATGGGGAAGATAAAGGCAGAGGGGAGGGGGGAGGTTCAGGAAATGATCGACATCTGCGATTTTGCCGTCGGACTTTCCCGCCAGCTATACGGTCTGACCATGCACTCTGAACGTCCCGGACATCGTATGTACGAACAGTGGCATCCTCTGGGTGTCATCGGAGTGATCACAGCATTCAATTTTCCTGTGGCTGTCTGGGCATGGAATGCAGCCATCGCGGCTGTCTGCGGTAATGCTGTTATCTGGAAGCCTTCCTCCGACGCTCCATTAACAGCTATTGCTGTCCAGCACGTGGCAAACCAGGTGATGGCCGATCATGGATTCAAGGGTATTTTTAATCTTCTTGTGGGGCGAGGAGCTGTGGTGGGAGAGAGGATGATCAGCGACAAGAGGATTCCTTTGATATCCTTCACCGGTTCCACACAGATGGGGAGAAGAGTTTCAGAGGCTGTGGCTCGTCGGTTCGGGAGAACTATCCTCGAGCTTGGAGGAAACAACGCCATCATTGTAGCCGAGGATGCTGACCTGGATATGGCTGTTCGTACCATCCTTTTCGGGGCAGTGGGCACAGCTGGTCAGCGCTGCACCACAACCCGCCGGGTTATCATGCACAGGTCTATCGCTAAAGAATTGACAGAGCGAACGATCAAAGCCTACCAACAGGTAAGGATCGGGGATCCTCTGGAAGAGGGGATATTGATGGGACCTCTGGTAACAAAGGCAGCAGTGGAGGACATGATGGCTGCTTTGGAGAGGGCCGAAGAGCAGGAAGGTGAGGTGATCTGCGGCGGCCACCGTCTCCAGGATTTAGGTGAGCAGTTTGTGGAGCCTGCCATCGTCAAGATGCCTTCCCAGACTGAAATCATCCATCAGGAGACATTTGCCCCCATTCTCTATTTGTTGGAATATGAAACCATCGAAGAAGCCATCAGACTCCATAATGAAGTTCCCCAGGGTCTCTCCAGTTCAATATTTACCACCAACCTGATAACCGCCGAGAAGTTTCTCTCCCATGAAGGATCTGACTGCGGTATTGCTAACGTCAATATCGGGACATCCGGAGCGGAGATTGGAGGTGCTTTCGGCGGGGAGAAGGAAACTGGAGGAGGACGAGAGTCCGGCTCAGACGCCTGGAAGGGATACATGCGCCGTCAGACAAACACCATCAACTGGTCCAAGGAGCTTCCTCTAGCTCAGGGAATCAAGTTCGGAGATTGATGGAAGCCAAGGTTACCCTGGAGATGCAGGTAGAGGAGCTGGTGGAGGCCTTCCCTGAGGCGGTGAGATTCCTCACCAGGCGCGGGTTGAGATGCATAAGATGTGGTGAACCTGTCTGGGGCACCCTGAAGGAATTTCTCCTGAGCGAGAGCGTGGAAGATCCTCAGAGGTTGGTTGAAGAGCTAAATGCCTACATCCAGGAAAGAAGGCGAGAAGCAGGATAGAAACAGATTAAGAATGGCTTTGAACTTTATCTGGGTGTTTTACGTATTTATTAATGGCAGAATGAGAGGAAGAGAATACCTCTTCTGAAGGATGCAAAAATGGCAAAAAAACTTTATCGATCCCAGAAACAGAAGATGTTAGGAGGCGTTTGCGGAGGCCTGGCAGAATATTTTGATGTGGATGTAACTCCCATCCGGCTCCTTTTTATAGCCCTCACGATTTTTACGGCTCTGTTCCCCATGGTGATCTTTTACATCATTGCCTGGATTATCGTTCCCGTGGAAGAAGAAGCAAAAAATTAAATATTGTTCCCCAGAGGGAATGTCTCCATTTCCGTGATAGCAAATAAAAACGGCAGTTCCTGTCCATCCACGCCTAGACCCTCCCACCTTCCACCATGGGCTTTGGATGAACAGGAACCGCCACTTCAAACCTGACTGTTCCCAAAATCGTCACGGAAGTGGAGGGGCTATCTTCTCCAGATTTTAAATTGACTTCTCCTGGCTGATAGGTTATGTTTTAGCCGACTTTTTTATCCGGTTCAGAAGATGGTAGATGAGGCGAAGATCATTTTCAAGCATATAGCCATCGAAGGTCCTCCAAAATCCGGAAAAACACAGCTGGCCAATATACTGGCCCAGAAAATCGGGGGAAGGATTATTTATGACAGGATTGAAAATCCCTATCTCAAAGACTTCTACGATGAAAAAGAAGGAGCAGCCTTTCTGGCACAGCTCGTTTTTTTAGTCAACCGATACCATCAACAACAACGGCTGATGCAGAGAGATTTGTTCGAGGAGAGAGTTATCTGTGATTACCTTCTGGAGAAAGACAAAATATACGCCTATCAGACTCTCTCCGACGACGAGCTCATCATTTATGAAAGAATTTATGGCATTCTGTCAGAGAGAGTGGCCAAACCGGATCTTTCCATTTATCTGCAAATCTCTTTGCCCACCCTGATTAAGAGGATCGCTCAAGAAGGAGTAACTTGGGAAAAGAACATATCGGAGAAGTATTTAGCTGATATTTTGGAGGCTTTTGATTATTTCTTTTTCAATTATGAAGCAACTCCTTTACTGGTGGTTAAGGCAGACGATTTGGATTTCAACCGGGAAGAGGATATAATGGATATCGTGGAAAAGATCAAACGGATGAAAAAAAGTCCTTTGTATTATGTTCCTCTGAGCAGGGATGATAAGGATACAAAAAAGAGCAAGTAGAGATACATCTGAAGAAGGCAACTGCATTTAAGACTTTACCTCAATCTCGATAATAAAGGCGAGATGGGGAGAAAGGATAAATAATGCCTGACCAAGAAAAAAATCCTGTTACTATCCCTTCACTTCAAAAGAAAAAACAAGCCAAACAGAAGATCGTAGCCATCACTGCCTATGATTTTCCCACCGCCAGGATTGTGGACGAGTCTGGTGTCGATCTCATCCTGGTGGGAGACTCGCTGGGTATGGTGGTTTTAGGGTATGAAAACACAATTCCCGTCACCATGGAAGAGATGATCCATCATACCAAGCCTGTGGCGAGAGCTTCCAAGGTGGCTCTTGTGGTGGGAGATATGCCTTACTTTTCCTTCCATCTTTCCATCGAAGAGTCGGTTTGTAATGCCTCGCGCTTCTTGAAAGAAGCAGGGGCCAAGGCTGTCAAGATTGAGGGCTTCTCCAAGAAAAGGCTGAGACTGATTGAAACTCTCGTGGAAGCTGAGATTCCAGTGATGGGACATCTGGGCCTCACTCCTCAATCCATAAATCGTCTGGGTAGTTACAAGGTGAGAGGTAAGAAGATTGATGAGGCCAAAGAGATAATCCAAGATGCCTTGAATCTGCAAAAAGCAGGGGTGTTTTCTGTGGTTTTAGAGTGCATTCCTGATGAAGTGGCCCGTCTCATAACAGAGAAATTAAGCATTCCCACTATAGGGATAGGAGCTGGCCCCTATTGTGATGGTCAGATTCTTGTGTTTCATGATCTTGTCGGGCTCTCAGATGGTCACATTCCCAAATTCGTCAAGAAGTATGTGGATCTTCATCAAATCATCAACGGTGCTGTAAGAGAATATATTTCTGATGTCAGAGAGGGGCGGTTTCCTGATGAAGATCATTCCTACCACATCAAACCAGAGATGACGCGACTATTAGGAAAGGAAAGGAGCAAAATACAGAAAGATTGAATTCTTCCTTCGATCTTAAAATTTGATTTTTTCATTTCAATATATGCATTCCTGAGGGAAATCTCGAGAAAAAATGAAGATATTGAAGACAATTCGAGAGATGAAAGAGGTTTCAGCGGAGCTGAAATCAAACGGTCTGTCTATCGGCTTCGTTCCAACAATGGGCAGTTTACATGAGGGTCACCTGAGCTTGGTTCGAAGGTCTATCACTCAGGCTGATCGTACTGTGGTGAGTATCTTTGTCAACCCGACACAATTTGGGCGCGGGGAGGATTTTAAAAGATATCCCCGCGATTTGAAGAAGGACCTGGAAATCTTGGAGAAAGAAGGAGTAGATTTTGTCTTCGTTCCCGAGGCAAAGGAGATGTATCCCGATGGTTACAAGACATATGTGGAGGTTGATGAGCTTCAGGATAAGCTCTGCGGGCGTTCTCGTCCAGGCCATTTTCGAGGTGTGTGCACCATTGTGCTGAAACTTTTCCATATCATAAAGCCTGATCTATCTTTCTTTGGGCAGAAAGATGCTCAGCAGGCCATCATTTTGAGGAAAATGTTCAGGGATCTGGATATGGATGAGAAAATAGAGGTTCTTCCTGTCGTCAGGAATAAGGAGGGTATTGCGCTCAGTTCAAGAAACGAATACTTGAGTCTGGAAGAGAGGAAGGCTGCTCTATGTCTCTCCAAGAGCCTGAAAAAGGCCCGTTCCATGATAGAAAAGGGCGAGAGAGATCCAGAAAGGATCATCCAAGTCATGAAGAAGATCATAGCTGAAGAGCCGCTTGCCAGAATCGACTATGTGGAGATAGTGGAGATGAAGGAACTCGATTCCTTGTCCCGGATCGGAGGAGAGGCTCTGATCGCCCTGGCGGTTT
Organism: uncultured Eubacteriales bacterium; assembly: GCA_964449165.1. Lineage (GTDB taxonomy): Bacteria > Acidobacteriota > Aminicenantia > Aminicenantales > Aminicenantaceae > CAYSCW01. The sequence goes on from CAYVAT010000016.1 coordinate 10,724, forward strand.
TTGTCGGGAAGGCCAGACTCATCGACAATACCATCGTCCGTATAAAGGAGTGAATGATTATGAGAAGAATAATGTTGGAGGCAAAGATACATAAAGCAAGAGTGACTGCGTCTAACCAGGATTATGAAGGGAGTTTAACCTTAGATGAGAGCCTGATGGAGGCTGCTGGAATGGTTCCCTATGAGCAGGTGCATGTTTACAACATATCTAACGGAGAAAGATTCGTTACCTATCTGATCAAAGGGCAGAAAGAAACTGGAGTAGTGGGCATCAATGGAGCCGCAGCCCACAAGGCCAAAGTAGGGGATGAGTTGATCATTGCATCCTATGTTGTTTTGGAAGAGGAAAAGACAGGCTTTTTTTCGCCCAAGATTGTCATCATGGATGAAAATAACAGGATAAAAAGGATAAAATAGTCACTATGGGGGGAAGCTCCTTTCTCTGTGTGATGGGGACAGGTTGCTTGTTTGAAGGGAAGCTATATGTCCTGCTTTATTTCGACGAATAGATCCATCAAGGAAGCGACGTCAGAAGGAGAATAAAGGATGAGAAAAAGAGTCAGATGGGAGAAGGACTCATTGGGGAAGCGTGCAGTCCCTTCCCAGGTCTATTATGGAATCCAGACCCTGAGAGCAATGGAAAACTTTTCCATAAGCGGCATGCGGGATCATCCGGCATTGATCGATGCTTTTCTTTATGTCAAGAAAGCCGCAGCTTTAACCAATGCCCAAACGGGCAGATTAGATACGAAGAAAGCAAATGCCATCGTAAAAGCTTGTGATGAAATTTTAAAAGGGAAATTAAGAGATCAATTCGTGGTGGATGTTTTTCAGATGGGAGCAGGGACATCTTTTCATATGAATTGTAATGAAGTCCTGGCCAATCGTGCCGAGGAGATTATGGGAGGAGAGAAGGGCGATTACCTCCTTGTCCATCCCAATGATCATGTCAACTTGGGACAGAGCACTAATGATGTCTTTCCTTCAGCCATGCGCCTGGCATCGCTCATCCTTCTGAGAGACATCCTTTATCCGGCTCTTCAAGGGATCGAGGAATCTTTTTATGACAAAGCAAAGGAGTTTGACCGTGTCCTGAAGTCAGGGAGAACTCATCTTCAGGATGCCCCTCCCATAAGATTGGGGCAGGAGTTTAAGGCCTACGGAAAGGCCTTGACCAAATGCAGAATTTTCCTGGAAAGCTCTGCTCGTTCCCTTCTTGAACTGGGATTAGGGGGGAGTGCAGTGGGAACGGGCTTGAACACATTGCCTGGATACCGCCGGAAAATGATAGGACGGTTATCGAAAATGACTGGATTCTCCTTTGCTATGGCCGAGGATTTAAGGGAGGCTATGCAGAGCCTGCGACCTATGGCTGAGGTCTCGGCTGCTCTGCGGAATCTGGCTCAGGAGATGAATCGCATTGCCAATGACCTTCGTCTCCTTTCATCCGGACCCAAGACGGGCCTTGCTGAGATTTCTCTTCCTGCAGTGGCTCCCGGGTCTTCGATGATGCCGGGTAAGGTGAATCCTTCCATGCTGGAGATGATGAACATGGTCTGCTACCAGGTCATTGGCTGTGACCTGGCCATCAGCGGAGCTGTGCAGGCAGGGCAGCTGGAGCTGAATGTAATGATGCCTGTTGTGGCCTTCAACCTCCATTTCATGATCCAGATCATGGGCAATGCCTTGCAAGCTGTTAAAGAGAAGTGTATCGAGGGAATAACCGCTAATGAGGAACGTTGCCGGATGTATGCGGAGAAGAGCTTGGGATTGGCTACAGCCCTTTCTCCTCATATTGGTTATGCTCGAGCTGCGCAGGTGGCACAGGAATCTCTGGAAAGTGGAAAAACTCTCACGGAGATTGTCTTGGAGAAAGGATGGATCAGCCAGAAGAGGCTGAAGGAAATTCTGGATCCCAAAAGGATGACTGAACCCGGCATGCCGGCCCAAAAGTCGAAAGGTCGAAAATAATAGGGCTCTTCTGTTAAGCCGCCCCCTCTTCAACTTTTAATTCTTCAGGACGAAAAACCAGCCAAATGAGCAGGCTAAAGGGCCAATTCACAAAGAATACCATAAGTGCCACTAGCCATCCGGGTTTTCCCCGTTTTTCTGCATCTCTGTATGCCCAAACAAGACTCACTATGAGCAGGAAAAGAATAACAAGGATGGCAGGCACGATAAAGACGATCCAAAGGAAAGCTTCCATGTTTGACTCCTCACAAAATCTGTCATAGTGTGGATCCCTATAGATTTATCTTTGATCCATATTAAAATACTCCACAGAATCCTTTTTTCTTCAATGATAAGGTCTTTTTTATCACCAAAAAGGATAACCTCAGGAGTAAAGAAGAGTCGTTTGCCTCTGCTTGAATTTATTTATCCAGGTCTGCGATCAGTTGTTTGGGGGCCTCCAACAGCTGGATAAGGTCGTTCATGAACCGGGCTGCTTCGGCCCCATCTATAACTCTGTGGTCGAAAGAGAGGCAGAGGGGAAGAATCTTCCTGATTTTGATCTTTCCCTCTTCGACTCTGGGTCTGTCGGCGATTCTTAAAGTAGCCAGAATGGCCACTTCAGGGTAGTTGATGATGGGTGTGGCAGCTTCACCTCCGATCATACCGACATTGGTTATGGAGAAAGTTCCCCCTTTGAGATCAGCCATATCAAGGGTCCTGGCTTTGGATGCCTCTGCCAGTTGCTGAATCTCTGCAGCCAGGTCCAGGAGAGACTTCTGGTCAGCCAGCTTGATTACCGGTACGATCAATCCATCGGGAATATCCACCGCAATCCCGATGTTGTAGTATTTTTTGATGATAATCTCCTCCTCTTCCTCATCCAGTGTAGCATTAAGCATTGGATGATCTTTGAGGGCCTGGATGACGGCTCTGGCGATAAAAGGAAGGTAGGTGAGTTTGATCTTCCTTTTTTCTGCTTCTTTTTTCATCTGCTCTCGAATAGCGGCCAGTTCTGTAACATCCGCCTGGTCAAAGTGAGTCACGTGGGCTGCTTTGGAGACAGATTCTCTCATCCTTTTAGCAGTGGCCCGTCTGACTCCCCGCAGAGGGACATGTTCGATTGTGCCGTAGAAATCATACTTGGCTTTGACTTTTATCTCTGCTTTTTTCTTCTCAGGCGGTTTTTTTCTCTTGGCGAGTCTGACATCCTCCTCGGTTATCCGGCCTTGAGGACCAGTCCCGTCGACCGTTTTTATGTCAACGCCCAACTCTAAAGCGAGTCTTCGGACCTTGGGTGTGGCCAGGACTTCTCTGATTTCCTCTCTGGTTTCCTTTATGGTGCCCACCACTCCTGGAGCTGCTCTTTCCTCAACTTCTCTTTTTTCCTCTGGAGGTGGTGCAGCTTCTTCCACTTTCTCTCCTTTCTCTCCTATGGTAGCCAAGGTTTCTCCAACATGGACGATGTCCTTTTCCTTAAAATGGAGTTTAAGAACTGTGCCCTTGTAAGGAGATGGGACTTCAACGATTGCCTTGTCTGTTTCCACCTCAGCCAGGATTTGGTCTTCTTCGACCTTGTCGCCTTCTTTAATCTTCCACTTGACTATTTCGCCTTCAGTTATCCCCTCACCTATGTCTGGAAACTTGAATTGTTTAGCCATGATCACCACTCCATTAATTTTTTTATGCTGTAAACCACCCTTTCAGGAGAAGGATAGTAATAATCCTCACGCTTTAAAAGGGGTACAGTGATGTCCTGCCCAGTGACTCGCATGACCGGAGCTTCAAGGTTGAGTAACGCCTTCTCGTTGACCAAAGCAGCGATCTCTGCACCCAAGCCACAGGTTTTGGGAGCTTCATGAACAACCAGAGCGCGTCCTGTCTTTGTGACTGAGTCAATCACTGCCTGGTAATCCAGAGGGGAAAGAGTCCTGAGATCAATGACTTCAGGAAAAACGCCGCTTGGCTCTATCATTTCAGAGGCCTTTTGGACCACAGGAACCATGGCACCCCAGGCGATGATGGTCAGATCTTGTCCTTCTCGGACAACTTTTGCCTTTGCCAACGGAATGGCATAGGCTTCTTCGGGCACTTCCTGTCTTCCAGCCCGGTAAAGGCGCTTTGGTTCCAGAAAGATAACAGGATCGTCATCCCTGATAGATGAGATGAGAAGGCCTTTGGCATCGTAAGGTGTGGCTGGAACGACTACTTTCAATCCGGGGATATGACAGAAGAGGGCTTCAGTGCTCTCTGAATGATGTTCTAAGGCTCTGACTCCTGCACCATAAGGCATTCGGATAACCAGGGGCACGGCGAACCGGCTTCGAGTTCTGTTCCTGATGCGTGCGGCATGGGCCACTATCTGATTATAGGCTAAGTAAACAAATCCCATGAACTGGATCTCAGCCACGGGGCGAAGGCCACAAGCAGCCATCCCGATACACGTGCCCACGATGGCGGATTCGGCTAAAGGTGTATCGATTACACGCGTTTCACCGAATTTTTGTATGAGTCCATCTGTGATTCTGAAGACACCGCCGTCAATCCCCACATCCTCACCTGTGATGACTACTGTCTGGTTTCTTTCCATTTCTTGGGTTAATGCCTGATTAAGGGCTTGGGCCATGTTGAGTTTCATTTTCCTTTCTCCTTGAGGAATGCTTTGAGTTCTGCCAACTGCTCTTCTAAATCGGGCGTCATATCTTTATGGGTGTAGATGAAAAGATCATCGATGGTGGGAAGTGGAGTCTTCTCAGCCTCCTCCACAGCTTGATTAATCATGGCTGCAGCCTGTTCTTGAATAGTCTTTTCGAAGGATTCGTCCCAAAACCCTTTGTTTTTCAGATAAAGCTTGTATCTTTCTATAGGATCTTTTTTCTTCCATTCTTCAACTTCTTCCTCTGTCCTGTATTTGGAGGCATCGTCTGAAGTTGTGTGATTGGCCATACGGTAGGTAAAAGCCTCGATGAGAGTCGGGCCTTGGCCAGCTTTTGCTTTTTCCAAAGCTTCTTTGGTGGCTGTGTAAACAGCCAGCACATCATTCCCGTCGACCAGAATGCCGTCAAAACCATAGGCGATGGCCTTCTGGGCCAAAGTCTTGGAGGCAGTCTGTTTGGCCCTGGGCATAGAAATTGCAAACTGGTTGTTGTAGCAGACAAAGACATTGGGAGTCTTGTAGACGCCGGCAAAATTGAGGGCTTCGTGAAAATCTGCTTCGGAGGTAGCCCCGTCGCTGAAAGTGCAGAGGACAGCGATCTTATCCTTTTTTATCCGGGCTGCCATTCCCGCTCCCACAGCATGAGGGATCTGAGAAGCTACAGGGATTGCCAGAGGGAAGAGATTCATATCAGGAGGGATATGCATCCCTTCCTCATTTCCCATCCAGTAAAGATAATACTTATTCAAGGGAAAACCCAGAGTCATGTACATACCAAGGTCTCTAAAATAGGGGAAAGCCCAGTCTCTTTTTTCCAGAGGAAAGGAAGAGCCAACTTGGCAGGCTTCATGTCCGAGACTGGGTGCATAGGTTCCCATCCTTCCTTGACGTTGAAGGGTGAAACCCTTTGAGTCAGCCATCCGAGTAGTGACCATAAGTGCATAGATTTTTTTTAGTTGTTCCTCGGTGAGCGGCGGCTCGAGGGAGGAATTGATCCTCGCCTTTTCATCCAGTATCTGGAGCATTTCTCCCTTAAGAGGATCGTATTTCTCGATCATCTGAACTCCTCCTGTTCTGTTGATTCCACAAGATCAATGTGTTTGTGGAGTGTTTAGAAGAATATGGAGCCTTGTTGTTTACCTATCTTACAAGACGCTTTGCGTTCGCTTATTTAGTGGCCCACTCCTTTAGCTTTCTGTACTCTACCTCCCCACAGATGACTTCATTGTTTTCTGTATTGAAGAAAGTGGGAGTGCGGAGTTGACCCCCGCAGACAGGGAAGATGATTTCTCTGTAAGACCTCATCAAGTCTGCATTTTTCTCGTTATGCCACACTTCCAGCTTTTCTAATTTGATCCCGGTCTCTTTTTCTAACTTGTCCACCAGGGGCATCATTTTCCTGCAGTGAGGACATTCTCTTCCGTGGAACATAATCAGTTTAGCCATTTTTCCTCCTGACGAAAAGCCCACACCAGCATTCCCCATCTTTCTTGTCTTTGTATGTTTCATGGATGAGGAAGTTACAGGGGCACACCAGTTTTAGGTCTTCCACAAAGTCCTTGGTGATTAGCCGGCAAGGGCAGTATTTCAATCCTTGATTCTGCTCATTGTTGAATACTCCATCGATGAGCATCTGGACCTTTTCCTTATCCGGATTGACTTGAAATTCATTTTTCTCTGCAAAATTTTCAATGGCTTGAAGGAACCTGTCTTTATTTATTTCTGTTTGAGTTGTGCTGCTGACTTTTCTGGCTTCCTCAGATGTGACTTCTACGTAGGCGTTTTTTGCCATGCATGTGGGGCAGATTTCAGGAGGCTTGACTCCATAGTGGATATCATTGCAAACAAAACAGCGCCAGTATTTTTTCATTTTTCTTTTTTGGTTTGGGTTCTTGTTCTGTGTTTCTGAAGTAGTTTATTCCTTCTTATGTTTTAAAGATTAAATTTTTGGGAAGTCTTCCCTGTTTGAGAGGAAAACTTCAGGTCATCTTGGCTATTTCCTGTTCTAACTCTGACTTTCTGGTACAGTAATATCCGTTCTTCAACCCCATAGTCTGATGTATAGGGCAATTAGGACAAACGCATCCCTTTTCTTCAATTATGATCTTGCTTTTTCCGACCAGAGCATGGCAGAATCCTACTTCAGTTTCTTCTGCGACGTAGCTCGGACATGTCTTGCAGATGCATTTTTCTTTTACCAGGGGAAGCTTTTCTTCAAAATCAGCAATCATTGCATCTGCTTCCTCTTCTGTCTTTCCCATTTTTTCCACGAGCAGCTTCTTGACCATATCCTTTCTGTTCATCTCTTCCTCGGGAGCTTCTTGAGCAGGAGTTTGTGCTTGGACTTCAGGCGGGGTTTCTTCCTTTTTTGCGCAGGAATTCAATCCCAAAGAGGTTAAAAATATGCCTGCCAGTCCGCAACCGCTTTTTTCGAAGAAATCTCTCCTTTTCATCGACACTCCTAGAATTTTTTTTCTATTACTTAACAGAAATGACAATTTGTGTCAATCGAATACATAAAATTTATAGAGATTGTTTGGCTTTACGAGAATTTAGCTCTCTTTTTTCAAATATCTGAGGAAACTGATTCCTCGAAGTTAATTAATCTAAATGATAATTAGGAGCTTCTTTGGTGATGATCACATCATGGACATGACTTTCTTTGACACCAGCTGCAGTCACCTTTATGAATTTTGCTTTTTTCTGAAGCTCGAGTATGGTTCGGCATCCTGCATAACCCATGCCCGCTTTTAGTCCTCCCACCATCATCTGAATGAGATGGGAGACTGTTCCCTTGTAGGGGACACGTCCTTCGATTCCCTCCGGGACGAGTTTCTTTTCGTCGGTATAGAAATCTTGAGCATATCTATCTCTTCCCCCCTCTTTCATCACTTCAAGCGATCCCATGCCTCGGTATGTTTTGTAGGATCGTCCTTGATAGATGACCACCTCACCCGGAGACTCATCCGTACCGGCAAGGACATTTCCCAACATGACTGAGCTTGCGCCGGCGGTAATAGCCTTGGTGATATCTCCTGAGTATTTGATGCCCCCGTCGGCGATAAGGGGAACGTTGATGGGGCCCGTCACCTTGAACACTTCAGCGATGGCTGTAATCTGTGGTATCCCAGCTCCTGTCACGACTCGAGTTGTGCAGATTGATCCAGGTCCTACTCCAATTTTTACCGCATCCACTCCCAGGTCTATGAGATCCTTGGCTGCTTCGGAGGTGGCGATATTTCCTGCAATCAGCTCTTGTTCAGGAAATTTCTTTTTCAAAACCTTAACAGTATCCAGAACGCGCTGGGAATGGCCGTGAGCGGTATCCACCACCAAAACATCCACTTTTACCTTGATCAGCTCTTGACCTCTTTCTAATGCATCCTGTCCTACTCCGATGGCAGCTCCAACTCTTAAGCGGCCGTAGCCATCTTTGGATGCATGAGGATACTGAATTCTTTTAAGTATATCTTTATATGTGATCAATCCCTTGAGATGAAAGCCCTCATCCACCATCAATATTTTTTCTATTTTGTGCTTATGAAAAAGCTTTTCCGCTTCCTCCAGGGAAGTCCCCAGAGGAACAGTGACCAGGTTTTTGGTCATCACCTTGTCAATGGTCAGGTTGAGGCGCGTTTCAAACCGTATGTCCCGGTTAGTCAGAATGCCCAACAATTTATTTTTTTCATCCGTTATGGGAAGGCCTGAGATCCTGTATTTCCTCATCACTTCCTTGGCTTCGAAGATTTTGTTATGGGGCCGCATGGTAATGGGATCTACGATCATCCCGCTTTCATGGCGCTTGACCTTATCCACTTCTTCTGTCTGACTGTCGATTGACATATTCCTGTGGATGATCCCAATCCCTCCCTGTTGGGCTAAGGCAATGGCCATCTTTGATTCGGTCACTGTATCCATGGCCGAGCTGACTATGGGGATTTTTAGGGGAATGTTGCGGCTGAATTGTGTGGAGACATCCGCTTGAGAAGGAATAACATCGGTCTTAGCAGGAAGCACCAAGACATCGTCAAATGTTAATCCTTCTTTTATTTTTTGATCCAGCATTTTTAGACCTCATTTTCTCTTTTTTTTCTTTTTTCTCTTTTTGGGGATAACCGATCTGGCCTTCTGAGTACGATAAACAGGAGAGCTCTGAGCATGCTGATAATAGAGGGGTTGTTCTTTTTGCTCAGGGAGTTCCTCTTCCATCACTGGCTGGATAAGGAAGAGATAGCGGATGGATTGTTCTTCTATTCGGTCCATCATTGCTTGAAACATATCATAACTTTCCTTCTTGTATTCGACCAAGGGATCTCTTTGTCCGTATCCTCTAAGGCCAATCCCTTCTTTGAGATAATCCATAGCCAGAAGATGATCTTTCCACTGAGAATCGATCACCTGGAGCGTGATGATTCTTTCGAATTCTCTCATCCGGTCGGATCCGATGATTCTCTCCTTTTCTTCGTACATTTTGTTCAGCTTGTTGAGGATTTTCTCTTTTAACTCATCGAAGTTTATGGTCTCCCAATCAATTTGAAGTTCATCGATGTCAAGACCGAACTGTGAGGCGATAGAATTGCTGAAACCATCCCTATCCCAGTCTTCTGGGGATTTTTCTTTAGAGACATGGCTATCCATCAGCCAATCCAGCAAAGTGACAATCAGCTCATGGATGTATTCTTTCATATCCTTTCCTTGGAGAATTCCCCTGCGCTGGGAATAGATGGTTTCCCTCTGCTTGTTCATCACATCATCATATTCCAGAAGGTGTTTACGGATTGAAAAATTCTGAGATTCCACTTGTTTTTGTGCCCGCTCTATCGCTTTGGTGACCATCCTGTGTTCGATGGGAGTGCCTTCCTCCATGCCGATGCGGGCCATCAGCCCAGAAATCCTGTCGCTTCCAAATATACGCATCAAGTCGTCTTCCAGGGATAAGTAAAACCTTGAGGCTCCAGGATCACCCTGTCTTCCTGCTCTTCCCCGGAGCTGATTGTCGATTCTTCGGGCCTCATGGCGTTCGGTGCCGATGATATGGAGACCATTAAGTTCGACCACTTTCTTATGTTCTATATCTGTGATTTCCTTTGCTTGGGAAAGGGCTTTCTCCCATTCCTCCTGAGAAGCTTCACCAGGATCGATCCCCCTTTTTCTCAGTTGTTCTGTAGCTAAGAACTCCGGATTACCCCCAAGAAGGATGTCCACTCCTCTTCCTGCCATGTTGGTGGCGATGGTCACAGAGCTGATTCGACCTGCTTGAGCGATGATAATAGCCTCCATCTCATGATACTTGGCGTTTAACACAACATGTCTGATTCCTCTCCTGCGAAGCAGGGAACTGAGATGTTCTGAATTCTCGATGGAGATGGTCCCCACCAGAACTGGACGGCCTTTTTCGTTGTTCTCGATGATTTCCTCCATAACCGCATTCCATTTTTCATTTTTTGTCCTGTAAATGACATCGGGATACTCGTAACGGACAAGAGTCTTGTTGGTGGGAATCACCACCACATCCAGATTGTAGATGGAATGGAATTCTGTGGCTTCTGTCTCGGCTGTTCCTGTCATTCCCGCAAGCTTTCGATACATCCGGAAATAATTCTGGAATGTTATGGAGGCCAGAGTCTGATATTCTTCCTCTATCCTGACTCTCTCTTTGGCCTCCAGGGCTTGATGCAAGCCATCGCTGTATCGACGCCCTGGCATCAGGCGACCTGTAAACTCATCGACTATAATCACTTTACTTTCTTTAACCATATAGTCGACATCTTTTTTAAACAACTGATGGGCCTTGAGCGACTGGTTGATGTGGTGGATGAGATCCATGTGCGCTAAATCGTACAGGTTTTTCACCTTCAGGAATTTTTCCGCTTCAGCGACCCCTTCCTCAGTGAGAGCAACAGTTCTTGTCTTTTCATCCACCTGGAAATGGGCATTCTTCCGAAAACGCCGGACGAGATTGTCAACCCGATAATAGAGAGTTGTGGATTCTTCTGTGGGTCCGGAAATGATGAGGGGAGTTCTGGCTTCGTCGATAAGGATACTATCGACTTCATCGACAATAGCGTAATTATGTTCTGGCTGGACTAGGTCAGAGAGACGGAATTTCATGTTGTCTCTCAAATAGTCAAAGCCAAACTCATTGTTGGTTCCGTATGTGATTTCTTTCCGGTAAGCGCTCTTTCTCTCGCTATCGGGCATCTCATGCTGGATAGTTCCTACAGTGAGTCCGAGGAATCTGTAGATAGGCCCCATCCATTCTGTGTCTCTCTTGGCCAAGTAGTCATTCACGGTGACGATATGGACGCCTTTGCCTTCTAAAGCATTAAGGTAGGCGGGAAGAGTGGCTACCAAGGTTTTGCCTTCACCTGTTTTCATCTCAGCTATCTTTCCCTGGTGGAGAACGACTCCTCCCATCAATTGAACGTCAAAATGGCGCATGTTAAGAGTGCGCTTGGCTACCTCCCGGACAACTGCAAAGGTTTCGATAAGAAGATCTTCTAGACTGGCTCCTTGATTGAGCTTTTCCTTGAATTCCCCTGTTTTTTGGCGAAGTTGATCATTATTTAATTTTTGAATACTGGGTTCGAGTTCGTTGATAGCTACAGCATAAGGCTGAAGTTTACGCAGGTCTCGCTCGTTTTTCGTGCCGAAAATTTTTTGAATCAGCCATTTATACATTTGATTCATTTGTAGCAGAAAGCCTTTTTCTTGTCAATCAGAGACTGGGATAAGGCTTGTTCATGAAAGTAATCATATAACTTGATGATTGTTGGAAGCATTTTCACATCTGTGATACCTAGTAAAAGCGTTGGTTCCCATCCATCCTTGCCAAGACCCTCCCACCCGCCACTATGGGCTTCGGATGGCTAAGAACCAACGCCTTACCCCTATCTCGGAAATAGGGATGCTTACTTTAAGATGATCCTGATGGCATAATTTTTGAAAAAAGAGATAGAATAATCCTCCAAAAATCCATAGAATGTAGAAAATTGTGCTGGTTCAGCTTGATGTCAAGGAAAACGAAAACCCTCCTTCTCATCTTTGTTGCCTTCTTGCTATTCCTTCTCATCTACTTGTTTTGGGTGAGAAAGGATATGTCGGATTTCGGCGTCTGTTATCAAGGTGGCAAGAGAATCGTAGCTGGGGAGACTCTCTACCAAACAGCAGATGGTCATTTGCAGTATAAATATTCTCCTGCCTCAGCAGTGTTCTTTGCTCTGTTTGCTCTTCTCCCCCAAGAAATGGCCAAATTTATCTGGTATTTTTCACAACTTTTCCTTTTTTATATGGTTTTACTCCTTAGTTATAAAATTTTTCCCTCGAAGCTGGAGAAAAGAAAAAAGGTCGTTTTTTTCTCTTTTCTGATAGTGCTCAAGTTCTTGGCCCGTGAGATTGAGCTCGGTCAAGTCAATGTGTTGATCATCTTTCTGTTAGTCATCGCTCTTGTTTCTCTCCTGAAAAAAAGGGATACAGAGGCAGGATTCTGCTGGGGAATTACTCTTTTTTTTAAGCCCTATGCTCTAGTTTTTTTTCCTTATTTTCTCATCAAAAAAAGAATCAAATTGGTAGCAGCAGGGATTGGGGTGGCTTTAGTGGGAATATTTCTGCCAGTGCTTTTCTATGGAGTTAAAGGGAACATGTTGGTTTTGAAAGAGTGGTATCATACTCTATCGCTTTCCACTCCTGCGCTCGTGAATGTCTATGACAATGCCTCCTTGCATGCCTTCTTTTTAAAAGTCGTCCCTCATGAGGAGACAACGCTTGTATGGATATTCATCCTTATCTGCTCCCTAATCATCGGTTTTTCTTTTCTATGGATGATGATTCAAGGAAAGAGAAGGGATTTGGGAAAACAAGAGGTTTTGGAATTTTCATTCTTATTGGTTTTGATTCCTCTTTTTTCTCCCCTAGGCTGGTACTACAATTATCTATACTCTATACTGGCGGTTGTCATTCTTCTCAACATCCTCCAAAAATTTCCCTCTGTCCTCAGGTACATCCTGATAACAAATTTTATCATTATCGGAGCCAGCTTGATAGAAATCTTGGGAAAAGATATTTTTCGTTTTTATACTGGATATTCTCTTGTGGTGATAAACTATTTCATCATCCTTTTCTTTCTCTTTTATTCCCGGGCAAGAAATCTTTCCTAAATATTGATTTTTTTCTCTGCTTTTTTTATCATCAACTGTTATTTTCCAATTTATTCTCAATTAGATGACGAGAATTATGTCAGGTAAAGAATGATAAACTTGATGGATGCACCTCCAGATACTCCCTTGAGAGTTGTAGCTTTTCACGGCGGACACGGAGTTCGCAGAAGACTTCTAGCTCTAGGTTTTCATAAGGATGACGTCATAGAGTTAGACTCGCGGAGTATTCTGGGCGGTCCTGTTCTGGTGCGGGATCTGACCTCGGATACTTCTGTGGCTCTGGGCAGAGGAGTCGCCCGGAAGATTGTGGTAGAAATCATTGACCAAAAAAAATAGATATCCTGATATCGTCTTCATCGGCCAGCCAAATTGTGGCAAGAGCACCCTCTTTAACGCCATTGCAGGCTTCAAAGCACAGACTTCCAATTTTCCGGGTACGACTGTCAAACACACCCATAGTAAGGTGAATGTAGCAGGCCAGGTTCTCAATATCATCGACCTTCCCGGAACATATTCCCTCAATCCTTCTGATCCGGCCGAAAAGGTGGCCTTAACCCATCTCTTCCTGGAAAAGCCTGATCTGATCATCAATGTGATCGATGCCTCCATTTTGGGCAGAAGCCTGGAGCTGACCTTAGAGCTCATCGAGCTGGGATACCCCATGATTGTGGCTTTAAATATGATGGATCTCGCGGAAAGAAAAGGTATGGCGATCGATCATCGGAAGCTGGAACGGATTCTCGGTGTCCCCGTTGTTCCTACCATCGCCTCTCATGGTCGTGGGATAAAAGATATGATTGATCGAGCTCTCCATACTCTGGAAAATCAGTCTGCACCATCTCATATCCGATGGTCAAAGGATGTTGAGGATAAAGTGGCGGAATTTGCCAGGAAAATTCCCAAGGAATTTCCATTAGTAGCAAACAAGAGATTTACATCTATAAAGATGATCGAAGCTTCTCAGCTGTTGTTTGACAGGATGCTTCGAGAGATCAACCTTCCTTTAAAAAAGGTTTTAGATCGAGTGAGAAGCGATCTTGAGGAGAGACACAATGCTCCTGCCTATGAAGTGATTGCGGCAGAGAGACACCACTTAGCACTTAAAATCTTTGAGGAAAGCACCCATGTGAAAAGAGGAATGAAAATCGATCCCTTAAGGAAAGTTGATGAAATCATCATGCATCCTGTTTTGGGATACTTCATTCTTATTCTTATTTTACTCGGTTTTTTCTTCGTCATATTCAAAGTAGGGAGTCCGATTGAGGAATTGCTCCTGGGTCCTTTGAATAACTTTAGATATTATCTTTCCACCCATCTTGGAATGAGTCTTTATTTTTATCTGCTTGATGGATTTCTTCAGGGTGTGGCAGGAGGGGCGGCTATTGTATTACCCTATTTTGTCCCTCTCCTCTTTTTGATGTCTCTGCTGGAGGATGTCGGCTATCTTGCTCGAGCCGGTTTCCTCATGGATACTTTTATGCACCGTATAGGGCTCCATGGCAAATCAGTTTCTCCGTTTATTCTTGGATTCGGTTGTAATGTGCCAGCCATCGTATCCACCAGGATTTTGGAATCACGGAGAGATCGGATCATTACCTCGCTTCTTATTCCATTTATCCCCTGTTCGGCTCGAACCACAGTCATTCTGGCTCTGGTTGCCTTTTATCTGGGGCCGGCTTGGGCTCTCGGATTCTATGTTTTCAACATCTTGTTGCTGGGTGCTATCGGTCGTTTAATCACCTTTTTTTACAAAGTGCCTTCACCTGGATTGATCCTAGAGATTCCTTCCTTGAAAGTACCTTCCTTGAAAAACATTCTGAGGAAGACATATTTTCAGCTACGCTCTTTTGTGAGCTTTGCCTGGCCGATCTTGATCGCAGGAAGTGTATTTTTAGGGATTATACAATTTTTGAATCTGGATAGAATCATCAATCTTGTCCTTTCTCCTCTTGTGGTGGGGGGTCTCGGATTGCCCCAGGAAGTTGGGGTGACACTGGTTTTCGGCTTTTTGCGCAAAGAGCTTTCCTTGATCATGATGCTTCAGGCCCTGGGAGTTAGCTATCAGGATTTGATGACCATTATTTCAAAAGAACAGCTCATTGTTTTCACTGTTTTCATCAGCTTTTTTGTCCCCTGCCTTTCCACAGTGGCCATTCTCTGGAAGGAAATAGGAAAGCGGATAGCTCTGATATCCATAGCCTTGAATACAGGGGTTGCGGTTACTGTCAGTTTAATAGTGAGGCTGGTTCTTCACTTCTGATTTCTTATCGGCAGAGGTTCTCTAAGAAAGAGTAATCCTGGACTGGAGGTTTTTTGGGGTGTGCAGCTATTTCTTGGATTCCAGAATGACCATGGCTACAGCGTATGCAGAGAGATGAGCTACAGAAACGTGGGCGCTTTCAAAGGGAAATTTTTCCCTGGCATTTATCTCCAATTCAGGTTTTCCTGAAGAAAGATTTGTCAAGCCGACATCTTTCCATTTGATTCTTCTCCCCAACGCTTTGAAAAAGGCTTCTTTGGCGGCAAAGCGCGCGGCGAAATGCTGGTATTTATTCACTTTTTTTTGGCAATAATGGATTTCTTGGGGAGTAAAAATCCTCTGGATGAAACGGGGATTTTTCTGGATAAGTTTCTTGATTCTCTCGACTTCTATGAGGTCGATTCCAATTCCGGTGATCATCGTTCTTTCCACATTTGAGACGGGATTCTACCTTCGTGTCGTTTAATAATATAAGAAAAAAAGGCTGGAAAAGCTACAAAAGCTTTGTTTTCCAAAAAAACCAATCAAGATCGAGACAAGAAAAAAACTCTTCAAGCCTTAATTGATATGGTCAGGATTGTTGGCTGAGAGATCGAGGATTATTCTTTAATACTGATTTAAGATCTCTGGCTGCTTTTTTCCCGATGATTTTTGCCAGTTCCTCCAGAGGTGCTTCTCTTATTTTATCCATACTTCTGTATTTGGCTAATAGTCTGGATTTTCTTTGAGTTCCTATCCCGGGGATGCCATCGAGGAGGGATTCAAAGCTTTTCTTCTTTCTCCGGAGACGGTGGAAGGATATGGCGAAGCGGTGGGCCTCATCCCGGATGTGCTGGAAAAGTTTAAGCACAGGAGAAGTCCTTTCTAATCGCAAACCCTCTGGAAGAGAGGGCGTAAATATGATCTCTTCCCTTTTTGCCAGGGAAGCAATTGGAACGCTTCCCAGCCCGAGGTCTTCTAAAGCTTTCTTAGCAGCGCTGAGCTGCCCTTTTCCACCGTCCACCAGGATTAAATCAGGCATCGCCTCCTTCTCGTCAAGGAGACGGGTGTATCTTCGGTGGATGACCTCCTGGAGCGAAGCCACATCGTTGGGCCCTTCTACGGTCTTGATTTTATATTTTCTGTAACTATCCTTGAAGGGTTTTCCGTTTTCAAAGACTACCAAAGAAGCCACGGATTCCTTTCCTCCGATGTTGGAGACATCAAAACCCTCGATTCGCCGGGGAATTTTATCCAGATCGAGGATGTCTCTGGCTTCTTCTAAAGCGAAGATCTTCGCAGCTTTCTCCCTGATGATGATTTCAGCGTTCTTGTTAGCCAGCTCCACGAGCTTTTTGTTTTTTCCTCTCTTGGAAACCAGAATTTTGATCTTTCCTTTTCTCAAAGAAGAGAGTTTTTTCTTGACTTCATCTCGCCTGAAAGGCTCAAAGGGTAAAAATATTCTGTCGGGAATATTTCTTTTTTCTTTATAAAAGTTCAACAGATGGGAGGAAAGAATCTTTTCCTTTGACATCTCAGCTGGTACTTGAAGAAAAGTCCCCTCTGATTTGTTGACTTTGCCCTTTCTCATCTGAAAGACATACAAGGAGGATTTTCCTCCCTTTATTGAAAAGCCAAAGATATCTTTGTCTTCCTGTTGAACAGAGATGAGTTTTGGCTTTTCTTTGATATGTTCGATTGTTCGAATCAGATCTCTCCAATGGGCTGCCTGTTCGAATTCTTGTCCTTGTGCAGCTTTGTTCATCTTTCTTCCCAGCACTGCAAGCAGTTCTTCCACTTTCCCTTCCAGGAAAAGAAGGGCATTGTCCACATTTTCTTTATATTCTTTATCTGAGATAAAGCCGACGCAAGGTGCTGTACACAGCTTAAGGTCATATTCAAGACAGGGCCTTTTCCTTCTGCCAGGAACACGCTCCTCGCATCCTCTTATTCCGAAATATTTATTGACAAGATGAATGGTCTTACGAGCCTGATGAGCCGGGCTGAAGGGGCCAAAGTAGCGGGCTCCATCTGACTCTACCCTCCGGGTGAGATATATTCCAGGGTATTTTTCCTGAGCAGTGATTTTCAGATAGGGAAAACTCTTGTCATCCTTCAGTCTGAGGTTGAACTTTGGCTGGTGTTGCTGGATGAAATTATTCTCCAGGAAGGAGGCTTCTCTTTCAGAGCCAGTTAAGACGTAGTCAAGATCAGATGTCTCGGAGATGATATTGCGGACTTTAGAATCCGAAGTGGATTGGAAGTAGGACTTAACTCTGTCCTTGAGAGATCGGGCTTTGCCGATATAGATGATGTTGTTCTGGGCGTCTTTGAAAAAATAGATCCCTGGCTTTTCAGGGAGGTTCTCTAATTTTGTTTTGAGCGCTTTCCTCATTGTCAGAGCCCGATTTCCAGCTCCCGTTTTTTCAATCTTTTGATTTCATCCCTCAGTCCAGCCGCTTTCTCAAATTCCAGGTTGCGGGCAGCTTCTTTCATCATCTTTTCCAGCCTTTCTATTGTTTCTTTTCTCTTTCGGGGTGAGAGATAGACTTCCTTCTCCTCTGCAATCCGGGAGTAATCAAGATAATCTCTTTCATAGATGCTGGAGAGGAGTTCATCGATTCTTTTCTGGATGGATTGAGGAGTAATGCCGTTTTTGCGGTTGTATTCTGTCTGGATCTTTCTCCTTCTGTTTGTTTCATCGATAGCCTTTTTCATGGAATCGGTGATCTCGTCGGCATACAGTATGGCCTTGCCAGAGACATTTCTGGAAGCTCTCCCGAAAGTCTGGATAAGGGAGATGGAAGAACGAAGGAATCCCTCCTTGTCTGCATCCAGAATGGCTACCAGGGACACTTCGGGCAGGTCCAGTCCTTCTCTCAAGAGATTGATCCCGATCAAAGCATCAAATTTGCCTTTTCTTAAATCTCTGAGGATCTTTACCCGCTCGAGTGTATCAATTTCTGAATGGAGATATCGAACCTGAAGCCCCAGTTCATGATAATAGCGGGTTAAATCTTCGGCCATCTTCTTGGTCAAGGTGGTTACCAGGATTCTTTCCCTCTTCTTGGCACGCTTGACGATTTCTGACATCAGATCTTGGATTTGCCCCTTGATGGGACGCACTTCTACTTCGGGGTCGGTCAGTCCCGTGGGACGGATGATTTGTTCGGTGACTCGGCCTCTGGCTTTTTTGATTTCATAAGGACCTGGAGTGGCTGATACATAGAGCTTCTGATGGACCCGATTTTCGAACTCTTTAAAATTTAAAGGTCTATTATCCAAGGCTGATGGAAGCCGGAAACCGTGTTCCACCAGAGTCTCTTTTCGGGAGCGGTCTCCATAATACATTCCTCCGATCTGGGGAATGCTTACGTGTGATTCATCGATGATGGTTAGAAAATCAGGAGGATAATAGTCAAGAAGGGTGTAGGGGGGTTCACCGGGTTTCCGCAGGCTGAGATAAAGGGAGTAGTTTTCGATTCCAGGGCACCAGCCAAATTCCCTCAACATTTCCAAGTCGAAAAGAGTTCTTTCCTCTATGCGGTGGGCTTCCATAAGCTTCTCTTGCTTTTTGAAAAAGGCAATTCTCTCCTCCAACTCCATTTCGATGCTCCGAATGGCATAATCAAGAATGTCGGGGGGAGTGGAGAAGAAAGTTCGAGGATAGAGGATGATTTTTTGGTAAGTGTTCAGGGTTTTTCCCAAGAGAGGATCTATGGCTGAGATGTTTGCTATACGGTCATCGTCCAGCTCAATCCTGTAAGCGAAGTCCTCATAGGATGGATAGATTTCGATGATGTCCCCTCGTACGCGGAAGCTTCCCCTCTTGAATTCCGCTTCATCCCTTTCATACTGGATATCCACAAAGTTCTTCAGGATTTCTTTTCTTTTTATTGTTTGGCCCTTTTGGAGCGGAAAGCTCATAGAGTAATATGTTTGGGGCGAACCTATGCCGTATATACAGGAGACCGAGGCTATGATGATCACATCCCTTCTCTGGAAGAGAGAGTTTGTAGCCCTCAATCTAAGCCTGTCGATTTCTTCGTTGATGGTGGATTCCTTTGCGATATAGGTGTTGGAAGCGGGAATATAGGCCTCAGGCTGATAATAGTCGTAGTAACTGACAAAGTATTCGACCGCATTCTCAGGAAAAAAGCGACAGAATTCCTGGTAGAGCTGGGCTGCTAATGTTTTATTATGGGAGATGACCAGAACCGGTCTGTTGGCCTCTTCGATAATATTGGCCATGGTGAAAGTCTTCCCAGAACCGGTCACTCCCATAAGCACTTGGTGCGGTTCGCTACTCTCCAAGCCCTCAGTCAATTGCAGGATGGCTTTGGTCTGGTCTCCCTTGGGTTTGAATTCGGAGTGGAGCTTGAACTTGTTCATTTTATTTTATTATAGCAGAAAAGTTTGATTGACAAATGATTTTAAGGTCCATATAATCCACATAAAATAAGGAGGAAAGCATGAGAAAGATATTCGTATTTATAGCGCTTCTTGCAGTCATTATCTGGCTGGAATCATGCGCTCCCACTGCACAAGTCACATCTTCTGGAGGCCCTTCTATCGCAGAGGCTCAAGCAGAAAGATATGATGGACCAAAAGCCCGGCTCGCTGTCGGCGAGTTTCAGGACAAGACAGCCAAAGGGGGATGGACTGGAGGCTGGCTGGGAATGTTCGGGATGAACTTTAAGCAGATCGGCGACGGTATGCAGGACATGCTGACCACAGCCCTTTTCAACACTAATCGTTTCATCGTGTTGGAAAGAGAGCAGCTTGGTGAAGTGTTGAAAGAGCAAGACCTTGCAGCCTCAGGCCGAATAAAAAAAGGGACAGAAGCTCCCACAGGAGAAATCTACGGAGCAGAACTTCTCATCACGGCTGCTGTCACAGAATTTGAAGGTGGAGCGAAAGGAGTTGGTGGCGGAACCAAAGTTCTTGGAGTAACGGTCGGTGGAGGAGTGAAAAAGGCACACATCGCCATAGATATCAGGATCATCGATACCAAGACATCCCAGATCGTTGCAGCCACAAGCGTTGAAGGCAGTGCCACTAACATCGCCCTTGGCGGCTTAACCAACATAGGCGGGAGCCTCCCCGTTGCTCTGGGGGGATTTTCCAAGACTCCAACCGAGAAAGCCATCCGAGTTTGTATTCAGAAAGCGGTCGAATACATCGTCAGTCAAACACCAGCAGATTATTACCATTATAAGTAATTTGAAAATCACCTAAATTCTAAAATCGGATAACTCAAGAGAGAAACGCAGTACTGGTTGGCATCATCAACCTGATGATAACCTTCCCTCTACAACAAGCTTAAAGGCCACCTGTTTGAATTTCTAAGGGGGGAGGATAGAAATCTTACTCTCTATCCTTTTCGGGATAGACTCCCAGGTTCATTGAGGGTTCAAGTGTTCGACTTGAAGAACTCATCTTCACGCTTCCCTTAAACTGCGCACCATCCATTATGGAGATGCGAAAGGCTGAAATATCTCCTGTCATCTGGGCTTCTTTTGATATGAACACTTTTCCAGAAGCATAGATATTTCCTTCCATCTTTCCTAAAATAGTGACATTCCTGGCATAGATATCGGCTTCTAGTTTTCCTGTCCGCTCTAGGATAAAATTGTTGTTTCCCAGATCGATCTTCCCCTGGAAAAAACCGTCGATAATCAGGTCTTCCTTAGCTGATATTTCACCTTTTAGGTTGAATGTCGGACCCAAACGGGAGGTGCTTGGAATGGGTTCTTTTTCTTTATCGGTCTTTTCTTTTTCTTTATTTTCTCTTTGAAACACCTTGCCTTCCTTTTCCCCGGAAATAATGAGGAAATTATAAAGTCCTCCTGGTTTTATGTCAACATACCGGTGAATAATGACAGCATCTCATTCCCCATCCCTCATCCCTATCGCGGAAATAAGGATGCTTACCTTAATAACAGGGAATTTGATTTAACTTATAGATAATATATAATACTACGGTCATGAAGAAGGGAATTTGCACTTTCCTCCTCTTCGTTTCCCTCAATCCTTCAGTGATTCGGCCCGGCGAGAAAAAGGAATTTACCCTTCCTGAGATATTAAGCATTGGTCTAGAGAATAATCCCTCCATCCTTGCCAAGAAAAAGGAGATAGAGGCCGCAGAAGCTGCTTACCAGGCGGCAAAAAAATGGTCCAACCCAGAGTTTGAATTTCGTATGGGGAGAGCAAGATCTTACGACAGTCACACTGAGAGAGACACCCAGAGCTTTTCCATCAGCCAATCCATAGAAAATCCATTCAAGCGGAATTACCGGATTCAATTCTACGAGAAAGATAGGCAGGCGGTTGAATACAATCATGAGTTCTTGAAGCTTGAACTCGGATTTGAGATAAAGAGCCTTTACTACCAAATTCTTTATTTAAAGAAAGAAGAAGAATTAGCCAGAAAAAATTTGGATTCTATAAAGGCTATTCATCAGCTCATCGAAAAAAGAGCAAAATTAGGAGAAGTTAAGGAGCTGGAAGCAATCAAGCTCTACGTGGAAACCCTCAAAGCTCAGAGGGAATGGCATAGAGTCCAGACCCATTTGAAGCTAGCCAAGGATAATCTGAATAAATTAGTTGGAGAGTTCCTGCCCGCTGATTACTCTCTTCGAGGACAGCTTGCCTATACTCCTTTGGTAGTGGATGAGGAAACAATGTTGAACAGAGCCCTCCTTTCTCATCCTTTGATAAAAGAAAAGGAGGCTGAAGTCGAGCAGTCCAAGGCCAATCTGAGCTTGAGAAAATGGAAAAGGTTTCCTGATTTTAAGCTCTCTGGTTTCAGTCATGAAGAGCTCGATGGCAGGAGCCAGGGAGTTGGCATTTCTCTGGACATTCCCCTATGGAATTTCAGATCAAAGGAGATTGCAGAGGCCGAAAACATCTATCTGAAGAAGATGCAAGAGTTGAAGGCTCTGAGGATGGAGCTTTCCACTTCGGTCAGGGCCAACTTTAGCCAGTTGCGCCTTTCTGAAAGGACGTTAAAGATTTATCATGAGGGGCTATTAAAACAGGCTGAGCAGAGCTTGAAAATATCGGAGGTGAGTTACAAACAGGGTGAAATTTCCTTGGTTGACTATTTAGATTCCCAGCGCACTTACAACAGCATTTTAAAAGACTACCAGCAGTCCCTTTACAGCTGGAATGTTGATAGAGCGGCCTTGGAGAAAGCCATCGGAGAGGAACTCGAATGAAAATACATGTTGTTTTATTGGCCATATTGATTTTTGCTTTCTGTGGAGGAGGAGAAGATAGTGTATCTCCTCAAGCACAAATCCACGAACATCAGGGAGGCGAACCAGAGTTCGCCGAGCACCAGCAAGAAGAGCATCAGGAAATACATCTCTCTGCGGAGAAGCAGAAAGAGTGGGGGATAATTCTGGATTCTCCTGTTAGAGAAACCATAGGTTCGCGGATTGTCTTACCTGGAGTCATAAACCTTAATCAGAATAGAACAGCGCATATTTCTTCCTTTGTTCCGGGAAAGGTTCTATCCCTTTCTGCCGATTTAGGAGACAGAGTGGACAAGGGCCAAGTCCTGCTGACCGTTAATTCTCCTGAATTTGCCCAAGCTAAGGCAAACTTCCTTCAAGCCAGGGCCAAGTTGAACCTCAGCCGCAAAGAGTATGAAAGGGCTAAAATGCTCCTCAAGGAGAAGGCCATTGAGGAGAAGGAGTACTTAAGGCGGGAAGCTGAATACGAAAAACTCTGCACAGAATACGGAGTTTATGGGTCACTTCTCCATTCTTATGGCATTCCCCATGATCGAATCGATGAATTCTTGAAGAATTGTGATCAGGCTGCAAAGGAGGGAAAGCTCTGTGAAATGGCCAATCCCAATCAGTCTACAGCCTCTCCTGTTCAGGGCACCATTATCTTCCGTGACGCGATAGTGGGTGAGCATATCGAACCCACCAAAATCCTGTTCATCGTCTCTGACTTGAGCAAGCTGTGGGCCATTCTGGATGCTTATGAGAAAGATCTGCCATTTATAACGATTAAAAGCAAAGTCATCATCGTCTCTTCTCTCTATCCAGAAAAAAATTTTAGAGGAGAGATTGCTTACATCAGCGATGTTATCGATGAGAAATTGCGGACGATTAAAATTCGGGTGGAAGTCAATAACCGAGAAGGATTGCTCAAGCCGAATATGTTCATCCAAGGAGTCATCGAGAATTCCGTCCAACAGGAAAAGGTTTTATCCATTCCTGAGCAGGCCATCCAGAATATGAATGGAAAGAAGGTTGTGTTTGTACTCGAGAAGGAAGATATATTCAAGGTGAGAGAAGTGAAATTCGGGGCAAAAATAGGGAACAGGAGAGTTATCACTGAAGGTCTCATAGAAGGAGATAAAATAGTCATAAAGGGAGCATTCAACTTGAAGGCAGAGCTTTCCAAGGCTACCTTTGGCCATATCCATGTGCATTAGAAATTAGAAAGAGGATTTATGATTTGAATTAATTTCATTAAAATCAATGATATATAATGTCATTAATTTTTCTTTGAAACAGAGGCTGTTCATCGTCCTAGCCACCATCATGGTGGCTGTTTTAGGAATCTTTGCCTTCCAGAACCTTCCCATTGATGTTTTTCCTGATCCTTCTCCGCCATTGGTTCAGATCTACACTGAATCCCACGGAATGGCACCTGAAGAGGTGGAGAGACTGATTTCCTACCCTATCGAGTCTTCCATGTTCGGTTTGCCAAAGGTCAAAAATATCCGATCTTTCTCCACATTTGCTCTCTCCATCGTAAATGTCTATTTTGAAGACAAGTCCGATATTTACTGGGCCAGAGAGTTGGTCTTCCAGAGACTTCTGGAGGTCAGGGATAGCCTTCCCCAGCAAGCACACAATCCTGTTTTGGGGCCAATTGCCACGGGGTTGGGACTGGTTTATCTCTATTATCTTGAAGGGGAGAATTATTCTCCCCTGGAGTTGAGAACCATCCAGGACTGGTTGATCAAATATGAGCTGAAATCCGTTCCCGAAGTTTCTCAAGTTTTGAGTATTGGCGGGGATATAAAACAATTTCAGATTCTGATAAATCCACATTCTCTCCTAAAATATGGCCTGACTCTTACGGAAGTGATGGAGATAGTCAGGCAAAATAATCAAAATACCGGTGCCAGTTTTATTACTAAAGGGAAAGAGGAATACATTGTCCGGAGCATAGGCCTTGCCCGGACAGTGGAGGACCTGGAAAGCATCGTCATTTCCAGCTTCAAGGGAACACCTGTCTATTTGAAAAATGTCGCCAGGATTCAGATTCTCCCCGCTATTAAAAGAGGAACAGCTCTGGCTAATGGCGAAGGGGAGAAAGTAGTAGGGATGATACTCAAGCTCTTTGGCTCCAACACAGCCAGAGTCATCCATGATCTTGAGAAAAAGATTAGTGATGTCGAAAAATCACTCCCACCAGGTGTGAAGATCGTTCCCTTTTACAATCAAGCCTCGTTGGTCAATAAATGTTTTTCCACGGTTTCCACAAACCTCATCCTGGGAATTATCCTGGTCATCATTGTCCTCTTCCTCTTCATGGGCAATTTTCCCTCAGCCATGATAGCTGTGTTTTCTCTTCCCTTTTCCATCCTTTTTTCTTTTATCATGATGGACAGGATCAACTTGGCCGCTGACCTGATGTCCTTTGGCGGATTGGTCATAGCCATAGGGCTGATTGCAGATGCCTCAATCATATTGGTAGAAAATATCCATCGGCATCTCCAGTTTTCCCCAGAGAAAAAAATACAAGCTATCTGTTCCGCAGGAGGAGAAGTAGGACGCCCCCTTTTCTTTGCAGTTATCATAATTATCTTGGTTTTCCTTCCTGTTTTCACCCTGACCGGAGTAGAAGGGATTATGTTCCGGCCAATGGGCTTTACAATTTCCTTTGCATTGGCGGGATCACTGATTTTTTCCCTGATTTCTGTACCTGCCATCTCCTATTATCTGCTTAGAAAGAAGAAGATGCCCCAAGAGCCTTTCTTGATTCGAAAAATCAAGAAAGTCTACCTTCCTTTCTTTTCCTTGTGCCAGAAACATCGGAAAAAAGTATTCCTGGCAACTTTTCTAATTTTTGCTGTAGGCCTTGTCCTTATACCTTTTTTAGGCAGAGAGTACATTCCCAGCTTGGATGAGGGAACTCTGCATCTGAGAGTAACATATGATCCTAACATAAGCCTCCAGGAGACTATCATTCAAACAACCTCCATAGAACAGACTTTAAGAGAGATACCGGCTGTGAACGGTGTCTTAAGTCGGATTGGAAGAGGCGAGGTGGGAAGTCATGCTCATTTTGTCAACAATGCAGAGATTCTTATCCAATTAAAACCAACCCGGAAGTGGAGATACTACAACAACAAGGAAGAGCTTATTGAAGATATTGAACATCGCTTGGAAAAGTTTCCGGGGATCAACCTCAACATGACTCAACCCATCGCTCATAACCTGGATGAGCTGATCACAGGAGTAAAAGCTCAACTGGCCATAAAAATCTATGGCGAGAACTTTGATATCCTTAGCCAGAAATCCTCTGAAGTCAGAGATGTTATCGCCTCTATCAAGGGTGCATCTGATGTTCAGGTAGAACAATTTACGGGTCAGAATCATATCCAGATAATACTTGACAGAGAGAGGATCGCCCGTTATGGGATTAATATCCACGACATCCAGGAGACCATCGAGGCGGCTGTGGGTGGAATCGTCTTGGGACAAGTCTATGAAGAACAGAAAAGATTCGATATCTTCCTCCGTTTTGAACCGGAGTTTCGTAAAGATATCGAACAGATCGGAAATTTGCTCATCCAGCTTCCTACCGGAGGGCAAATTCCTCTGGTTCAACTGGCTTCCATCCGGGAAGTTGTAGGGCCGCGCATCATCAATCGGGAAAGTAACAAGAGGTTCATCACCATTCAGTGCAATATTCGGGGAAGAGACATCGGACGCTTTGTGGATGAGGCTCAGAACAAAATAGAGAGGAGAGTTATCCTTCCTCCTGAATATTCAATCAAATGGGGCGGCCAGTTTGAGCTCCAGCAGAGCGCCAATAAACGCCTGGCTCTCATAACACCCATAACTCTGGCGTTGGTCATACTCCTCCTTTTCACAATTTTTTATTCTTTTCAGGAAGTACTTATCATCCTCATCAATATTCCCTTAGCTTTAACCGGAGGGATCATTGCCTTGAAGATTTCGGGTCTCTACCTGAGCGTACCGGCATCCATAGGATTCATCGCTATTTTTGGCATCGCACTAGAAGATGGGCTTGTTCTCCTTTCAGCCTTTCATCGCCGCCTCAGACAAGGAGCGGACATGGAACAGGCTATCTCAGACGGAGTGAACACCAAGTTGAGACCGGTTCTGATGACCACTTTTACCACTATCTTCGGTATTCTCCCCTTGCTTTTGGCCACAGGGCCTGGAGCAGAAATCCAGAGGCCTCTAGCTACAGTGGTTGTGGGTGGGCTGTTTACATCCACTCTTGTAACCCTTGTGGTCCTTCCTCTTATCTTCCAGTCCTTGAAGAAAGAAAAAATCAAAAGGTGAGCAAAGTGGGGAAATCAGCGTGCTGGTCCCTCACCCCTATCATGGAAATAAGGATGCTTACTTTACTCTGCTTTTATTTGCTAATTGTTTTTCTCTCTGCTATAAATTTTTGGGAAAACAACGTCAGGCTCAATTCACTCAAGAAAGAATGAATGGAGAAAAGCAGAATAAATTTGGAAAGGAAATGAAATGATTATCTCTCGAGGGTTAAATCCTTTTTTTCTCTTTTTTGTGACTGCCTTGTTTTTTAGTCAGGTCGTCTCCTGTTCTTCGCAGGAGAAGCAAAAAAACCCGGTTATACCCTTTCCCGCCAAGATTTCCTTTGAACAGGGAAGATTAGAGGTAGGCTCTGAATTTCGAGTCATTTTAAAAGGATACACGGAACCGCGATTGGAGAAGGCTGTGCGAGGGCTGATCCATCGTATGGGTGCGCAAACTGGAATTCCTCTTGCCTCTGATGTCGAAGAGGACACTTCCAAAGCTATTCTTGAAATCATCTGTCGAGGTCCGGGTGAGAAAATACAATCCTGGAGAGAGGATGAATCGTACACCCTCAAGGTGACCTCCTCTCGAGCCTATTTGGAAGCGACGACTCCTGTGGGCATTTTACGTGGCATAGAGACATTCCTCCAGCTCCTGATGAAGAACTCTGAAGGCTTTTACATTCCTTCGGTTCGGATCCAGGATGCGCCGCGTTTTCCATGGAGAGGTTTGCTCATAGACGTCTGCCGCCACTGGATGCCTGTCGAGGTGATCAAACGCAATCTGGATGGCATGGCCGCAGTGAAGTTGAATGTCCTCCACTGGCATCTCTCCGAAGATCAGGGTTTTCGAGTGGAGTGCAAGAGCTGGCCGAAACTCCATGAGATGGGTTCGGATGGAAACTTCTATACCCAAGAACAGATAAAGGAGATTTTGAACTATGCCAGGGATCGAGGGATTAGAGTTGTGCCCGAGTTTGATATGCCAGGACATACAACCGCGTGGTTTGTGGGATATCCAGAATTGGCCAGTGCGCCTGGTCCTTATCAAATTGAACGCCGCTGGGGAGTTTTTGATCCCTGTATGGATCCCACCCGTGAGGAAGTTTATTCATTCCTTGATACCTTTCTTCAAGAGATGACCCAGCTTTTCCCTGATGAGTATTTTCACATCGGAGGCGATGAAGTAAACGGAGAACATTGGAACAACAATCCTGATATAGTTTCCTTCATCAAAAAAAATGGGATGAGGGATAATCACGATCTCCAGGCCTACTTCAATAAGAGAATTCAGTCCATCCTGAGCAGGTACGGGAAGAAGATGGTGGGATGGGATGAGATCTTTCATCCCGATCTTCCTCAGAGCGTTGTCATCCAGAGCTGGCGCGGTCAGGAATTTTTAGCCCAAGCCGCCCGCAAAGGATATATGGGTATTCTTTCTAACGGATATTATCTGGACCATATTCTGCCAGCCTCTAGTCATTATCAGGTTGATCCCATGGGAAGGGATGCTGCTGAGCTGAGCAAGAAGGAGAAGTCCAGGATTATGGGGGGAGAGGCATGCATGTGGGCGGAATTCGTTACTCCTGAAACCATAGACTCCCGGATTTGGCCCAGAGCGGGCAGTATTGCTGAGAGGCTGTGGTCGACGCAGGAAATCAGAGATGCCGATGATATGTATCGCCGTCTGGATTTGTTGAGCCAGTACTTAGATTGGTTGGGTTTAACCCATCGCTCAAATTACTTCAAAATGCTCGAGCGTCTGACAGGAGAATTTTCCATCGATTCCCTGAAAGTGCTGGCGGATATTGTTGAACCGGTCAAGTACTACACCCGTCCTGCAACTCATGAGTACACCCAACATACACCTTTAAACAGGCTTGTGGATGCAGCCCGTCCTGAAAGCAATAAGGCACGTAAATTCCGGAATATGGTTGATAGAATGTTGTCCGATGCACCCGGTCATGATAGAGAGAAGGAAAAAATCAGGAAGTGGCTCGTCAAGTGGCGAGATAACCACCTGTGCCTTAAGCCTATTATGGAAGAATCTTATCTACTCAAAGAAGTCATCCCTCTATCCGAGGAGGTCTCATCCTTGGCCGAAGCTGGCCTCGAAGCTATGGATAGCATGGACAAGGATCAACAGCCTTCTCTTTCCTGGGTGGAGGATGTGCTCTCTCATCTGTACCGGCCGCTGAAACCTGAATATGAGCTTGAGGTTGCGATTGCACCGGCGATTCTCAGGCTGGTGGAGAAAGCTATGCCCCCATTGATCAGCGATGATTTCGAAGACGGGGAGGCGCAGGGCTGGGAGCCGAATGTCCCCCAGAACTGGGAGGTAGCAGAAGAAGACGGTTCCCTGGTGAATCGTCTTCTGACTCCAGGTCCGGAAGGTAAAGTCCGAGCCCCAACATCATGGTCTGTGCTGTCGGATTTTGATGTGAGCAGCTTTGTCTTTACAGGTCGTCTCAAGTGCAGAGCTGATACGGCTAATAAATACAGGAGCGTTGTCATTGTTTTTCACTATCAAGATCCTACCCACTTCTGCTATGCCCATTTCGGGGCCATAAGCAACGAAGTTCATAACATCATCGGGCTCGTTGACGGAAAGGACCGCGTGAAAATAAACCAGGAGCCTGTAGGACAGTCCATTCCCCGCTTAAAAGATATGAATTTCCATAACTTTATGGTGTCCTATGATGCGGAGTCAGGAGAGATCAAAGCCTACTTGGATGACATGAAAGTACCCATACTGACAGCATCTGATAAGACCCTAAGTCACGGGCTGGTCGGTGTGGGGTCTTTTGATGACACCGGAAGTTATGATGATATAAAATTGTGGGGAAAACTCTATAAGTAGATTCAAGAAAAAGGATTGCTCTTTTTTTTCAGGAGAACAGAGGAAAGTTCTTGGACAACATTAAATCCTTTTTTTAAATAAGTTAAAAGGAGATTAGCGATGAAAGATAACTCTATGAATCGTCGTGATTTTATCAAAACATGCCTGACAGCCACAGCAGCTATCAGCACCTTGTCTTACAAAAATCTTTTTTCAAGGACCGATCCAAATCCCTATGATCCTAAAGGCTTGCCCACACGCATACTAGGAAAAACAGGAGTCAGTGTTCCTCTCATTGCTATAGGAGGCGGCAGCCGATTCTGTACTATTAAAGATCCGGAAAAGAGCACCGAGCTTCTTCATTATGCCCTGGATCATGGATTTTACTACTGGGACACAGCCCATGATTATAATTATGAAAACGTCATCAGCGAAGAGCATTATGGCATGGCTTTGGAAAACAGGCGCGATGAGGTTTTTCTCTCCACTAAGGTACAGAAGAGAACGTATGATGAGGCCATGCGTCATGTGGAGGAGAGCCTGAAGCGGCTGAAGACCGATCATATCGACCTTTATCAGATCCACAGCGTAGAATCCATGGAGGATGTGGAGATGATCGGAGCTGAAAACGGGGTTCTTAAAGTTCTTCAGAAACTGAAGGACGAAAAGGTTACGCGGTTCATCGGATACTCAGGTCATCGTTCAGCACAAGCCATGGCGGAGATGGCTCGTCGCTATGATTTTGATACCATGCTCATCGCCCTCAATCATTATCAGGAACGGGAAGGAGATTTTGAGAATCAGGCCATTCCCGAAGCTGCAAAGAGGAAAATGGGTATTCTGGCGATGAAAGTGATCAGGCCGAGAGAAAAGGAAAAGAGCATTACTGCAGAGGAGCTGATTCGCTACGGACTGACCCTTCCACATGTGGACGCGGCTGTGATCGGTACAGATAGCCTCGATGTGTTGAAGAAAAATATTGATTTGGTGAAGGACTTCACGCCCATGGCGCAAGAAGAAGTGAAGAAAATCAGCGTGTTGCTCAGGCCTTTCTTTGAAAGTCAAGAACTTGCCTGGATGCAGCCGGATTACATTGACGGTATCAGGGTATAAAGTCGTTGACTCTCTCTTTGTTTTTGTAAACCCAAATGTAATAGTCTTTCCTGCTGAGCAGAGAAGCTGCTTCATGGTCGATGATTATCTTGGCTTGAGGGTGAAGCTGGAGGATGGATCCGGGAACCGAAGCTGTGATGGGGCCTTCCAAACTCTTCTTTATGGCTTCGCTTTTTTCTTGACCCGAAGCAAGGAGAAGGATCATCTTGGCTTCCATGATGGTCCCGATCCCCATGGTCAGACAGAATCTAGGAACTTCCTCTTTATCTTCAAACAAGGAGGAATTGGCCTCGATGGTTTCAAGGGTTAAGGTTTTGACTCTGGTGCGAGAGGCAAGGGAAGAGCTTGGCTCATTGAACCCGATATGGCCATTCTTTCCGATACCTAAAATCTGTATGTCAATACCTCCGTAGCTCCTGATTTTTTCCTCATATTCCCGGCAGTGGTTATCGATATTCTCTGGAGTGCCACTCAGCCGATAAATGTTTTCCCTTTTGATGTTGATGTGCTGGAAAAGATTTTCTTCCATATAGTAAGCAAAACTATGAGGATGGTTTTCTTTCAGCCCCAGATATTCATCCAGGTTGAAGGTAACCACCCGGGAATAATCGATTTCTCTTTTCTTGAAGAGATCAATAAGCCCTCTATAGACACCAAGAGGCGTTCTGCCTGTAGGGAGACCTAGAACCAGGTTGTTTTTTCTTTTCCAGGCTCGCTGAATGACTCCTGTAGCCTCTTCACATATGCGGCGGTAATCTTCCTTGATAATTATTTCCATTACATCGATTCCAGGATTTCTTTTTTAAATTTTTGGTTGAGTTCTTGAGCGTCTTTCTGGCTTTTAGCCTCAGCCACGATTCTGATGATAGGTTCGGTGTTGGATGACCTGATGTGAACCCAGGCATCATGGAAACTGATTTTCAAACCGTCTAAAGTTGATATGTCTTTTTCTGCATATTTTTTCTTCAGGCCTCTGATTATGCGGTAAGCCTGTTCGGATGTGCCGTCGATCTTGTCTTTTATCATCACGTATTTCGGGATTTCCTTTTGGAGCTGAGAGACGTACTTTCCTGATGAAGCCAGATATTCAAGGGTCAACCCCACGGCTGTGAAGCTATCCCGGCAAGGGTGAATCTCTGGCAGGATGACTCCTCCATTTCCTTCTCCTCCGATTATGGCTTTTTTGCTCAGAATTTCTTCCACCACGTTAATCTCACCTATTTTTGTCCTGAACACAGGAACACTGTGGTCCTTGGCTATGTCATCTATGGCTTTGGTGGTGGAAAGGTTGGTGACTACCGGTCCTGGCTTACGGCTCAGGATATACTTAACCGCCAGAGCTAATGTCAATTCTTCACCAATAGGTTCACCTCTATCGTTGATGATGGCCAGCCTGTCTGCATCGGCATCCTGGACAAATCCTATATTTGCATTTTTTTCTTTGACCGCCTGCGAGAGCTTTGCCAGATTTTCAGGTACAGGTTCGGGATGGTGAGCGAAGGCACCGTCAAGGGTGGTGTTGATAAGGAAAGCGCGACACCCCAGAGCCTCTAAAAATCGAGGAAGGAGAACAGCTCCTGCCCCGTTACTGCAATCAGCCACCACTGTGTATGTTTTTCTTCTGATCAGATCGACATCCAAATAGCCCAACAATTTATTTAAATGGGTTTCAGTGGGGTTCTTTTCTTCGAGCGGAGCCTTGTATTGGTCGACTTTGACCAGGGAAAATTCTCCCTGATGATAGATGTCCAAGAACTCTTCTACCTGAGAACGATTCAAAAACAGACCCTCGCCGTTGATGAATTTCAACCCGTTCCAGTCTTTAGGATTGTGACTGGCTGTAACTGCTATACTCCCGACAACTGACTTTTCTTTTGTCAATATCATAATGGAAGGGATAGGACAGATGCCGATGTCAACCGGCTGGCAGCCGACTGAGAGGAGTCCAGAGAAAATGGCATTCTTGATCATAGAACCAGAGATTCTGGCGTCCTGACCGACGAGGATCCGACCTCTTCCCAGATAGGAACCAAAAGCTTGAGCAAAACTGGCAGAAAGCTGGGGAGTCAGGCTGTCTCCTACCACTCCTCTCACTCCTGAAATGCTAATTTTTAAGGAGAGTCTCTTTTTCATCTTAAACCAGTTGAGAAATAAAATTTGATGCCTTCTCGAGTCTTTGGAGAGCCTTTTCTTTCGATCGGCTCTCGGAGATGATCCTGATCATTGGCTCCGTGACTGAGGCTCGGATATGGATCCAGCCGTCTTCTTTTTCCACCTTTATTCCGTCCCATTCCGTCATATCTTGATCAGAATAGAGCTTTTTCACCTCAGTGACGATAGAGTGGGCTTTCACGGGGGGACAATAGATTTTTTCTTTGACGATATGATATTTGGGGAGCTGCCGGGCCATTTGTGAAATCTTTGTTTTTTTGGAAGCCATCGCCTCCATGATCATTCCCATGGTCATAAAGCCGTCAAAAGCAGGCTGGAATTCTCTGATGGCTACACCACCGCTGCCCTCTCCTGCCATAACAGCTCCTTCATCCATCATGGTTTGAATGGAATAGGATTGGCCCACCCTGGTCTTGACTACAGAACAGTTGTAACAATCGGCGACATCCTCAATCATCCGGGATGTGGAATGGTTTGTGACAGCTCCACCTGGTTTCTTTCTCAGATAATAATTGGCTACCAGAGGAAAGGTATATTCTTCTGAAAGAGTCTCTCCCTTTTCCGTAACCACTGAAACCCGGCTGACGTCGCTGTTGAGAAGGAAACCCACATCGGCTTTGGTTATCTGGACGATGGAAGCCACCTCCTGAGCATTCCTGGGCCGCGGTTCAGGATCATGAGGGAAATAGCCTGAAGGCTCATTGTTGACAGGAACCAATTCGCACTGGAGATGCTGACAGAGCAGATCCACAATACCCGCCCCTGCCCCGTTGCAGGGGTCGATAACAACCTTAAATTTAGCCTTCCTGATCGTCTCTGTCTCTAAAAATCGGGATAAACTTTTAAAATATATATTAGAATAGTCTTCTTGAATCCTGAACTTCCCTAATCGTTCGGTAGAGGCTTTTTTGAATTTCCCCAGATGATAGATATCCAGGATTTCCTCTCCTTGATATTGATTAAGATATGTCCCTTTTTGATTGATAAAGGTAAGGGCATTCCAATTGGCATCATTATGACCGGCAGATAGAGATACAGCTCCCTTTGCCTTATAAGGTTTGACTATATACTGCAAAATAGGAGCAGGACAGATGCCAAGGTCTATGATGTCACATCCTGTTGATAGTAAGGCTGATATGGTTGCTGAATGAAGCATGGTCCCTGAGACTCTGGTGTCTCTTCCGAGCAGCAGTTTATGAGAATTTAAATAGGTGCCAAAGGCGCTGGCAAAATCCATGACCAGCTGTGGAGTGATGGTTTCTCCTACAATTCCTCTGATTCCTGAAATCCCTATTTTTAAGAGCTTCATGGCTTCGACTTCGTCATCAGTCAAAATTATATATAAGTTTTGAGCGATGGGAAAGGGAATTCTCACCAGCGTCTTTCATTTTTATTGACAATCAATTGAGTTTTTTTATACTTTGCCATGCGGGATGAGTGCTTATCATAAGAAGACAGGGATGAACGGTATGAGAAGATCCGGAACCATCCTTGTTTTATTGTTGGCCCTCTGTCTTCTGACCTGGAAATGCCCTCCTGTTCTGAAATATCGGATAGAGAAAAACTTATCCAAGGTTGTCATTGGATACTATCCTTCTTGGAAAAAGGCTGAGTTAGATCACAACAAAATCCAATACAGATACTTAACCCATATCGCTCACGCTTTCACTAAACCAGACTCCCAAGGCAATCTAATTGTTGGTGAGGATTATATTTACCCCGAGTTAGTGAAGGCAGCTCACCAGAACAAGGTCAAAATCATGATGAGTATCGGTGGTTGGGGAAACTGCGAGGGATTTCCTGGAATGGCCTCCACCAAAGAGAACAGAGAAAGATTCATCGGCCAGGTTCTCCAGTTCTGTTTTGAAAACAGTTATGATGGAGTGGATATAGATTGGGAGTACGTTTCTACTCCCGTGGAGCAGCAAAACTTTGTAGAATTCACCAAAGAACTTTCCGCGGCATTAAAGGCTCAAAAGCCGCCGCTTCTGCTGACAATGGCCGTACCTTCAGGCCATTTTTGGGGCAAATGGATAAATTACGAGGAAGTGATCGACTCATTTGATTTTATCGCCTGCATGACCTATGACTATCATGGAGAATGGTCCCAACACTCTGGACATAATTCTCCTCTCTATACCTGCAACAATGATCCCTGTGGCTCCCTCAACGATAGTTATTCTTACCTGCTCAAGCGCCAAGTTCCCCCAGGAAAGTTACTGCTTGGAATTCCTTTTTTTGGAAGGTCGTTTGACTGCCGAAATCTCTACCAGAAGTTTAATGAAAGCCATTATTATAGCTACTCTGAAGTGATGGACATTTTTGATTCTGGCTGGCAATATATATGGGACGATTGCTCTGAAGTCCCTTATCTGCGCAACCAGGATGAGACAGAAATCATCAGTTTTGATGATGAACATTCTGTCTCTCTCAAATGCAATTATATAAAGAATAAACAGGTTGCAGGTATCATCATCTGGGAAATAACCCAGGATTACTATAAAGATTCTTCTGTTTTGCTTGAGGCAATAGGGAAAAAGCTCAAAGCGGAATGATCTCGTCAGGAATATCAGATCTGAGGAGGGAAAGGAGTCTGGTATGCTGAAATATGCTCTCAAAGGAAATATCATCCTTCCAGATAGAGTTTTAACAGCTGGGGTAGTCCTGGTCGAAGGAGAAGAAATTGCTGATGTTCTGTCCCAGGGAGAAAGGTTACCAGAAAAGGAAGCGGATTTTCGTGACTTTGGTCAAAAATTGATCTCTCCCGGACTGATCGATATCCACCTCCATGGAGCGGCAGGAAAGGATGTCATGGATTGTGACCTGGAAAGCCTCGAGCAGATCGCTCTTCACCAGGCACGTTGTGGAGTCACTGGATTCCTGGGCACATCGGTCTCTTCTTCTCTAGAATTGCTCCTCCGAGCCATAAAATCCATAAGAGATGCTGCACAGCTTCCTATGCCTTCAGAAATTCTGGGGGTCCATATAGAAGGTCCTTTCCTGAGCAGAGAAAGAAAGGGAGCTCAGGATCCTTCCTTCATCAGAGGGATGAGTGAGGAGGAAGTCCAGAAAATAATTCAAGCTGTCCGCGGTTTAAAAACCATTGTCTCCATAGCCCCTGAAGTTAATATGAATGAGAAGTTTATCAAGACTTTGAAAGAAAATGGCCTTGTTGTCTCCATCGGCCATTCTGATGCCACCTACCAGAAAGCGTTGGAAAGTTTCGAAAAAGGTATTTCTCATGCCACCCATCTGTACAATGCCATGAGTGGCTACCACCACAGAGATCCGGGCGTGGTGGGGGCTGTTTTTGATTCGCCTGGAGTCACAGCAGAGGTCATCGCTGATGGAGTCCACCTTCATCCCTCGGCTTTGAGGCTGGTTTTAGCCCGGAAGAGTGTGGATAGTGTATGTTTGATAACGGATTCCATAAAGGCAGCAGGAATGGGGGATGGTGTTTACACCATGGGAAATCTCGAGATTGAGGTTAAAGGTAATGAGGCTCGTCTCCGCGAGAGCGGAGTTTTGGCCGGCAGTGTTTTGACCATGAATAGAGCTGTGAGAAACGTTGTTGAATGGACAGACCTTCCTCTCCATCAAGTGATAAACTTGGCCTCTCTCAACCCTGCTCGAGTGCTCGGTCTGGAAGATAAATGGGGAAGCATCCAGAGAGGGAAATATGCCAATTTTACGATTTTTAATGAAGATTTCGAGGTAGTCGAAACGATTCTGCGTGGCCGTACTGTTTTAAAAAAGAAAAACTAAAATTATTTATTAAGGAGAATTTGATGTCTTTCATTTTACCAAAGCAGAAAGCTAATCCCGTATTTTCTATCCGAAATTTATCATTTGTTATTTTCTTCCTTATCACCTTTTTATTTCTCAACCAGAAGGCCTTGGTATGCCAGTCACATCCTTCAGAGAACCAGGAAGGCGAGATGGAAAGAATGTTTCGCAGCCAATACCTTCAGCTCCTGATGGAGAAGGGGATATGCGATGATCAGGGCAGAGAAATAGATGGGCGAATGAGTAAGCTGATGAAGGAAGCGGAGAAAAAAGGATATAGAACAAGCCAAGAAATCATGGATTATATCCTCAAAACTTTAAACTACACAAAAGCCAACTTGGGAAATTTTCCTTCCTCCACCTTTGACCGGCCCATAGGATACAAACTTACAGATTTTGGACATTCTCAAGAGCCTTCTAACATCGACGCTGATGCAGAAGGAAGCGCCTGTCCTGTTGGAGGGATTGGAGCCGGAGCCTTCGAATGGACCATGAGCGGAAATTTCCGCTACTGGTTCCTTAAACTGGGCTGGATGGTCGATGATACCATTTGGGCCAACCAGTTCCATGTTTACATGAAGAAAGGAAATGATATCGTGGTCCAGACTTTATCCACAGATGCCCCCGCTTCCTCCGATCAACTGCGGAGCTGGGAATGGGAATATCCTGAAGGAAAAGGAAATTATTATGCCCTTTTTCCCAAATCCGGATTTTCTTACCAGACAAACGATGATTTTCCAGTCTGGCTGGCGGTCACTCAATTCTCGCCGGTGATTCCTCAGAATTACAGAGAGACAAGCTATCCTGTGGCTGTCTATAAGTGGATCGTGGAGAACCCATCACCAGAACCCGTGGAAGTCAGCATCATGCTCACCTGGCAGAATATGGTGGGTTGGGAGCCGTTGGCCCAGGCTCCCCGAACTCATCCTTTTGATTTTATTTGGGACAGGGAAAGCTCTGGAAATTATAATGAATTTATCCAAAAAGGAAACAATAAAGCCATCCTCTTTAAAAAAAAGAATATGGATATAAAATCGGGGAACGCCATGACAGGCTCAATGTGCATAGCTGCCCAGGAAATACCAGGAAAGACAGAGGTGTTTTATCACACAGATTTTGATCCTCTGGGAAATGGTATGGATGTCTGGAAGGATTTCTCAGAAAACGGCACTCTTACAAATTCCCAGAAATCGAGGATAGTTGGGGGGAATGAAGCCACGGCTGCGGCCATTGCCGTGAAGTTTATTCTCGAGCCCAAGGAACGCTTAGAATTTCCCCTGGTGGTGGCTTGGGATTTCCCTTTCTATGAGTTTGAAGAGGGTGTGAAATACAGGAAAAAATACACGGAATTTTTCGGAGCTGATGGAGAGAGTGTTTTTTCCATCGCATCAGAAGCTCTGAACAAATATCAGGAATGGGAGAAAGCCATAGACGATTGGCAGAAGGGTATTCTCACAGATTCTCGATTGCCTGAGTGGTTTATACAGGCTCTTTTCAATGAGCTTTATGTTCTTGTGGAAACCAGCATCTGGGATGCCTTAACTGACCTCCACACCTACCTCGAGAGCGTGGATTATTTGATGTATGGCACATTTGATGTTGATGCCTATTCATCTTGGAGTCTATTGATGTTGTGGCCTGAGTTGGAAAAGAACAACATGCGCTACTTTGGCAAGACTGTGACATGGGAAGATCCTGCATATAAGGCTTATAGGTATCCAGTTATTTTTCCTGGAGAAGTTCCTGAAGAAAAGATGGATTACTACTGGAACACTAACAAGGACTATGGCATGGTTCCCCATGATATCGGATCTCCACGGAAGCGCCCATGGGTGATCCTCAACGCTTTTGACTGGCAAAACGGAAATGTCTGGAAGGACTTGAATCCAAAATTTCCTTTGCGGGCTTACAGGGATTTTCTTTATTCCGGCTCCAAAGATTTTGATTTTCTGGAAAAAATGTTCTTCTCCTCTGTGATCGCCATGGATACCCTGGAAAAGAGATTTGGAGACCCGGAGAGTCATATCCCCTTAAATGAGGGAATCCCTGACCAGACTTACGATACATGGAAGATGAAGGGAGAAAGCGCCTACGTGAGTATCCTCTGGCTGGCCGCCTTAAAAGCGACTGCCAAGATGGGAAAGGAAATAATGAATCAAGGGACAACTGAATTGAGAGGAATCGCGGTGGAAGCGGCCATAGAGAAATATCAGTCCTGGTTTGAGGCCGGGCGGAAAGCCCTTCAAAAGCTGTGGAATATGGATGGGGGATACTTTAATATGGACGCCTCCACCGATGATATCATGACCGATCAGCTTTTTGGTCTCTGGTACTCCAAGATTTTGGGCCTTGAAGAGCAGGAAGGCGCAAGGAGTATCCCTCCGGAGCAGGTCAAGAAAACTCTGCACACCATTTTCCAGAAAAATGTCCTTGGTTATGGGAAGGGGTTGATGGGGGCAGTTAACGGCCGGAATGCCCAGGGAAAACAGCTCTTCAGCCAGCAAGGCGATGAGGTCTGGATAGGAACGACCTATGCATTTGCTTCCAACTGTATTCTTCACGGTTTGAAGAAGGAAGGAATGCGTGCAGCTTATGGGGCATACTATATCGTCTATGGACCCTATGGGCAAGATTACTTCTTCAAAACGCCCGAGGCGTACTGCAATCCTGAGGAGGGCATTTGGAATAATCCAGAGACAAAACATGGAAATAACCTCTTCCGGGCCATGAAGTACATGCGTCCCGGTGTTATCTGGGCTGTTTATAAAGCTCTCATCAAAGAGAAGTAAAAGACAGAAAAGATTTCTGAAATCAGCCGATTAATAGGAGATTGAGGTAAAGGTGTGTATAATTAAAAAGAAGGACTTGATTGTCATTATCAGGAACAGAGAGACGAAATAATCTCATCGACCCATGAAAAAAAGCAAGCTTTTCCTCTACTTGACTGTTACCGCAGTTCTTGTTGCTGCTGTAATTGTTTTCTTTTTGATCTTCCTTCAAAAAGAGGATTCTGTCCAGAGGTTTGCGGATTTGATGGATAAAGAGGGAATTGAAAAACCCAATATCATCCTCATTACCCTGGATACGACAAGAGCCGACCATCTACCGTGCTACGGCTATTCAGGAGTAAAGACGCCCTATCTCGATGACCTGGCAAGGGAAGGTATCGTCTTTGAGCAGTGTACCACCTCTTCTCCTTTGACTCTCCCTTCTCACACATCCATCATGACAGGGCTCTATCCCACCTATCATGGGGTCCGGGTGAACGGGAACACAGCAGTTTCCCAAAAACTCCTGACTCTTGCCGAGCTTTTTAGCCAGCAGGGATACCAGTGCGGCGCTTTTATCGCCTCCTTTATTCTGGACGGTCGCTGGGGTCTCAACCAGGGTTTTCACCACTACGACGATCAGCTCGAACTGGAAAAGTACCACGAGGCCAACCTCGGTCTGATCCAGAGACCCGGCAATGAGGTGGTGGATGCGGCTCTCTCCTGGCTGGAAGGACAGAGTAGCAGCCCATTCTTTGCCTGGATCCATCTCTATGACCCCCATACACCCTACGAGCCTCCTGAGCCCTATTTAGCCGAATACAGCACCAAGCAGTTTGGTTTATACGATGGAGAAATCGCGTTCATGGATGAGCAGATTGGCCGAGTCGTTTCATGGTTGAAAGAAAAAGAGTTGACCGGAAAAACTCTTATAGCTCTTATGGGCGACCATGGGGAAGGCCTCGGAGACCATGGTGAATTGGAGCATGGGTATTTTATCTATGATTATGCGGTGCAGGTGCCTTTCCTGATCGTCACGCCTTTTAAAGAGTTCAGGGAGAAACGCGTGTCCTCTCAGGTGAGAACCGTCGACCTGTACCCGACTCTTCTTGAGATGGCAGGAGTAGAAGTCCCGAAGGAGAACCAGGGAGAGTCCCTGCTGGACATGCTTTTTCATCCAGATAAATCCGTAGAGAGCTATGCTTACTGCGAGTCCTTTACTCCGAACATCCATTACAATTGGAGCCCGCTGTGCGGCCTGAAGACACCACGCTACAAGTACATAGAAGCTCCTCGTGCTGAGCTTTATGACCTTGAGAAAGACCCGGGAGAGCTGACCAATATCATTGAGATATCTCCCAGAATTGCAGGAAAATTAAAGAAAGCGTTGGACAGAATGATCGAACAGACAAGCCTTGAAGCGCCCAAGCCAGAAGCCGCAAACATTGATCGAGAAACCCTTACGCGGCTGGCAGCTCTGGGGTATATCGGTGCGCCTGTTTCAACAAAGGCTCGCAGAACGAGTGGCCCCTTAGCTGACCCGAAAGACAAACAGCGCATATTCGAGTCGATACAGCAGGCTGGAGGATTGATCACCCAAGAAAAGTATGACCAGGCAGTTGAGATCCTCGAGTCTGTGCTTCGAGAGGAATCGCTGATTCCCCAGGCGATGCTGATGCTGGCTCAGAGTTACATCAAACTGGATCGAAAAGAAGAGGCCAAGGAGCAGTTCGATAGCATACTCAAGGACGACCCTGAGAGCATCCAGGCTCTGATCGGCCTGGCCAACCTCCTGCAGGAGGAAGGGAAAAAAGAAGATGTGATCGCACTCTGCAAGCAGACACTTTCTCTTGATGAGCGGAACGTCCAGGCTTACACCATTCTGGGAGAGGTTTATATGGATGAGAAGGACTACTCTCAGGCTTTGCCTCACCTGGAAAAAGCTGCCGAGATCCAGCCGAAATTGACCAGAAATCGACTGAATCTAGGGGCTTGTTTTGTGGGACTTCGCCAGTATGATAAGGCAGAAAGCCTGCTCCAGGAAATCGTGGGTGAACACTCCAAATTTCCTATGGCTCATTATCACCTGGGGCTCCTTTACGAAGAGCAGAAAAGATGGGGAGAAGCCAAGAAGGCATATTCAGAAGAGGTGGAATTGTATCCTGAAAACTTCATGGCTCGTTTCAACTTGGGAAAACTCTTGTACAGACTCGGAGACAGAGAGGGATATCTGGAGCAGATGCAGGAAGTTATCCGAATCGCTCCCAAGAAAGCAGAAGGATATCTTTTTCTGGCTCGGGGGCTTCTGCAAAAACCTGGGGATGTCGAAAATGTTCTCGAACTGATCCAGCAGGGGCTTTCGCTGGCAGAAAGCTCTGAGCTGAAAGCTCTGGGCTATTATCTTTTGGCAGACATTTACACCAGGAAGAATCAACCCGGAAAAGTCCAGGAAGCCTTGAAAAAGGCGCGTTCTTATACATCAAAATAAGGAGAAATTCCATGAATTTTCGGAGAATTACTGTCTTTCAAATTGTTTTGTCTTTGTTCTGCGTAGCCTTGATTCTGCCCTCTTTTGGCCAGTATAGAGAATATTATATTTACGGGAAAGTTGTGGACACAAATAGCCAGCCCGTTGAGGGAGTTAAAGTTTCACTCCAGGATAAAAACTCAAGCCGTGGTTATAGCGTCAAAACAAACAAGAAAGGAGAATACAAACTCATCGGATTGCCCCATGGTATATACAGCGTTGCCGTAGAGAAGGAAGGGTATGAAACGATGACAGACGAGTGGGATTTTAACCTCTCTCAGGATAGAATGCAGAAAGTAGAAATGGAGACAATCGTCATAGTCACAAGGGACCAGTTCAGTGAATTCAAACGAGCGAAACAGGCAGAAGCTAATTTTAAGGAAGCCACCGAAAAAATGCGACAGGAAGATTTCGATGCGGCTGTAGAAATCTTGAAAAAAATGGTTGCTGACAATCCCAAGGACGCGAATGCCTTTTATATGCTCGGCATCGCCTACACGAATAAACAGGCGTATCCCGAAGCGATTGAGGCCCTGACGAAAGTGACTGAATTAAGCCCTTCCTTTGCTGGATCCTTCCATCAGCTGGGCCTGTGTTATCAGCAGCAGAACGAGAAGGAGAAAGCTCTTCAGTATTTTGAAAAGGCTTTAGAACGCGAATCCAACAGTGTGGACACTCTTTACAACGCAGGACTCATTCTCTTTGAGCTCAATCGTGTTCCTGAAGCCCTCGCCCACTTCGAGAATGCCTTAAAGCTGAGCCCTGAAGATCCCGATTTCCTTGAGATGGCTGGCCGCTGCTATGTCCATCAGGGAGATTATGCCAAGGCTATAGATTATCTGGAGAAAGCGAAGGGATTATCTAAGGACCAGGGAAAGATCGACTTTCTCGATCAGCTGATCACAAAAATAAAGGAACAGATCAAAAAATAGGGGATCTCGAATCTGACAGTAGATAACGTTGTTATTTCTTTGAGGGTTTCAGTTAGTTAAGCAGGCAATAGCAGCTCCGATGAGAGTTGCGTTATCAACACTGATAAAATCCACATACCGCTCCCTTGTCTCGATGAGGTACCGCCCGACATAGCACTCCACGCGCTTCCTTAATGAGTGCAGACCATAGTAAACGGAGCCCTCGGCTGTAATGCATACGGGCAGACATGGATTCTTTCCCTTTCCTGATTTAAGAACAACCGATGAAATATTGATGGCGGATAGCTTCGCAGCCCGATCGACCAGACGATCGATGAGATGGAACAGGTAGATTGAATCATCCTTGGTTGCCCGCTTCAGGGCTGCGCCTAGGGGATGATCGTGTCTCTCAGGAAAAAGGAGAAACTGATTGATATCTTCTGTGGTTATTTCTTCGATCCCACGCAACTTTTTACTGAATTCATCAGAGAAAATCTGGTTCTCAACTGCCAGCTTCATGACAAAGAAACAGAGGGAGCCGAAATATGCTCCTGATATCATTTTTTCGAAGGTATACTTACTGGGGTTGATTGTTGTCCTGTCGAACATCCGGTCGATCTCGCTGACCGGTCCCCTGCTAAAACCTCCGGATTCGACATTGATGACCTGGTTTTTTGCAGGATCCAGATCCGTCTTTTTTGTGATGCGGCTGTTCTGCTCGATGTAGCAGCAGTTGGTTCCTGTTCCCAGGATAAAGCCGACAAAGCTGTCGAATGCTCGTCTTCCCCGCGAGGACCTCCCGGCGAGAAGGGTGGCCACAGTATCGTTGAGAAGAACGATGTGCTTATCAGCTTTAATGCCGGATGACTCGAGTGCGAGCAAGAAACTCTCCCCTATGAGTTCACCTTCAACCCCTTTCGCTCTCACCTCCTTGACAAATCTCACCAGCTTTCCATCTTTATTGGGGAGCATTTCTACAGGATAGGAGAAACAGAGGCCCACACGAGGTGAGGTATCAGCGATTTTCGCCGTGTATCCTGCCAGTGTTTGAAAAAATTCCTCCTTTTCTACTTCCCGTTCCAAGCCGGGCATGGGGTGCTTGTTGAAATGCTCGATGACAGGAGAACCGCTGCTGTTGAAATATACAGTAGCCACCCTGACATGGGTGCCTCCAGCATCCAGCACGATGACAGGCTGATTCAGTGGCAGTTCCCGGTTTACCTCGATGAAGGTGGGAATCATCTGGAGGCTACTCTGTTTACCCTCTAGCCCTCGATTCATCTCTTCCAGAAAAAGCTTGCAGTATTTGTCCATTTCGATTTGCTCAGGCACAATTCCTCTGCTGAGAAGAAAATCAATCACCTTGGCTTTCC
The DNA here is from genome assembly GCA_964449165.1 of uncultured Eubacteriales bacterium. GTDB lineage: Bacteria > Acidobacteriota > Aminicenantia > Aminicenantales > Aminicenantaceae > CAYSCW01. Next base: position 54,764 of record CAYVAT010000016.1, read on the forward strand.
TGCTGTCCATGCTGTTCTCTTCTTCTTTCTTTTTAATATCCCGTTGAGTATAAACTCCTTCAGTCAAGTGATGCAACGATTAATTTATTTTTTCTCCTAAGCGTCTTCTTTTCGCTTCTTCCAGTATAGTCTCAGTGGCAGAGGCTCCGACTCTTGTCGCACCCAGGGAATAAACCCTTAGAACATCCTCCAGAGTCCGCACCTTGCCAGCAGCTTTGATTTGAACATCCTGTGAACAATTTTTACGCATCAGATGAAGGTCGTGGTCAGTTGCTCCCTTGTAGTCGTATTTTCCATCTTCACCCTTGACAAAACCATAGCCGGTTGAAGTTTTGACAAAATCAACCTTAGCTCTTTCGCATATTTGGCAAAGCTTTATCTTCGATTCATCATCGGACAGAAAATCATTCTCAAATATGACTTTTATTAGGCCTCCATGCTGATGAACCACCTCGGTAACTTGCCGGATCTCTCTCTCTACATACTCCCAGTCTCTGCTCAGCACTTTCCCCACGTTAACCATCATATCGATTTCAGCTGCGCCTTCCTGGCAAGCCAAGGCTGCCTCCTGAACCTTTATCTCTGTTTTACTGTTGCCATGGGGAAATCCAACTACGGTCCCGATCTTGACCTCTGTGCCTTTCAGGGCCTCTGCGGCTAGTCGAACAGCATAAGGCTTTATACAGACAGAGGCGACATTAAATTTTTTGGCAAGTTTGCATCCCTTTTTGAGTTCTTCATCTGATAGAGTTGGATGAAGAAGGGAATGGTCTATCATCTTGGCAATAGATAGCACTTCTTGAGACATAATATAAACCTCCGAGCATAAATCGGATTCTGTTCTGTTGGATAGAACATTGAACGGATATTAATATTATTTGGTGAGATGTGTTTTTCTAATCTTTTTGGATTTCTCGATGGGTGGAAACACATTGATTAGCTAGATTTAAGATAAAGAGAACTCACATCCTATTTAGAAGTCTTTAAAGGTTTTGACGAGAGAAGATAGTCTGGTTGAGTCTTTTTTCTTTCGCTGGATTCACGAATAATCAGGGTTGGCGTAATGGGATAAAATTTTTGCTCCAAGGGACCTGTGGTCAAAACTTTTATCAGCAGATTCCCAGTAAAACGGCCTAACTCCTGGGGTTTCTGGTCCACAGTGGTCAATGGGGGATAGGTGTGCTGGGCAATAGGGATATTATCGAATCCAACCACAGAACATCCTTCAGGAATAGGAATCTTTTTTTCATGGAGATACTTGATGATGCCCACAGCTAGAAGGTCACTGGCCGCAAAAAAGGCTGTGGGGGAGGAACCTGATTCTATGATTCTTTTTGCCAATTGATAAGCTTCAGCAGGTTGGTAGACAACCTGGAGGTTCATCTGGTAGTCCGCATAGAGCGAGGGAAGGAAAGGTATGCCTGCCTCATTGAGGGCTCGCAGAAAGCCTTCCCGTTTGTTGAAATAGCTGGTATAGAGAGGATTTCCGTTGATGAATGCAATCTTGGTATGGCCCTGATCGATGAGGTGTTTTGTGGCTTGAAAGGCGCCTTCTTCTTCATCATTGTAGATGCAGTAGGTGTTCTCCTCGGGGATAAGATCGTTTACGAAGAAGAGAGGGATATCGCCTAAGACATTGGTCATGAAATCTGTCTTTTTCTCGGCATATTCTCTGGTTCCGATGTGGACAAGGGCATCGATTTTCCTTTGAGCAAAGGTCAGGATACTTTTGCATTCTTCGTCATCATCATAAAAAGTGTAAGCCAGAAGAGCTAAATATCCATTTTCCTTCAAAACTTCTTCCAGGCCAAAAGTGACAGCAGGGATAAACATGTTTTGGATCTCTGGAAGAAGCAGTCCTATTGTTTTAGATGTGCGTGTTTTGAGCCCTCGGGCCAAGGCATTGGGATAATAATCCAAGGCACGAATAACCTCTTTTACCTTTTTCCTTGTCTGCTCGCTGACCGAGGGTTTATTGTTGAGCACTCTGGATACAGTGGCTGTGGATACGCCGGCTATTTTGGCAATCTCTTTAATCGAAGCCATTCAGTCCATCCCCGAATATCCTTAAGAGAAAATTTATAACACTCCGCATAAGTTGTCAAAATCTTTTTTTTCTTTTGAAAAAGATTTTTTTCCAGAGAAAAATACTTGACAAAGATCAAAAAATCAATAAATCTATGTACAGATGTAATCGTTTACAAAATATCGTCTTGGAGGAGGTGGTAGATAGATAGGAATTTCAACCTTTAGGACAATGGATGTCTCTTCCGCATTATACGGAGGAGGCAGAGAATGGGGTAAAAAGATCAAAAGGAGGGACTAAATGTTCAGACACAAAAGTTACTTACTGTTGGGCCTGTTCGCCGCATTTGCCTTGCTCCTTTTTGTGATAAATCCAGTTCGTGGTCAATCGATTCTCTACGGGAAGCTGACTGGAACTATCACCGACGACACAGGAGTCCCACTCCCCGGAGTGACTGTTGAAATCACCAGCGATGCCCTGATAGGGGGACCCCGCTCTAGCATCACATCAGAAAAAGGAACTTATGCTTTCTTGAACCTCCCGGTAGGAAAATACAGATTAACGGCTACTTTACAGGGCTTCAAGACCGCTGTCCAGGAAGATATCACCATTAATGCGGATACTGCACGGGTTTTGGATATCACTATGACGCCTGGAGTCATCGAAGAGCAAGTTACTGTCACGGCAGTTGCCCCTATTATGGATCCCAGATCCTCGACGACATCCACACGAATTGATGAAACGCTGCTCGAAAAAATGCCCACAACCAGGGACGCTTTCTACGACCTTACACTCACAGCGCCGGGAATGATGAATCATGGCAATCCGGGCGCAACAGGCTGGATGCCCAGCCCAAATGCTTATGGCGGGGCCAGCAATGAGAATGTCTTTCTGCTGAACGGAGTGAACTCCACCAGCCCGCAGGGTAGTGCTTTCGGATCTCTGCTCAGAGTCAATTACAATGCTGTGGAAGAGGTGCGCCTGATCGCTTTGGGATCCAAATCAGAATATGGAGCCTTCTCTGGTGTGGCGATCGATGTCTTGACCAAATCAGGTGGCAATGAGTTCCACGGGAATGTCGCCGTCTATTCCAATTTGGGAAAGTCAGCAAACAACCAGCCTGACCCGGCAGATCTTGGCAACATTGGCGATGTCCCACTAAGAATTATTGCAGAGCCAGGTACCGCAGATGTGCCAGCAGAGATTCGCGAGATAACTTCGAGGAACCTGGAAGGATCCTTCAGTCTCGGCGGACCGATCTTCAAGGACAAGCTCTGGTTCTACGGCGGCGCTGATTATAGCGATACAAAAAGAGATACACCCATTTGGCCGTACGACGAGACGTGGAAAGGCTTCTTGGGCGATATCAAGCTCACAGCAGCACCCTGGTCAAACCATCGAGCCTGGATCGCCTACCATTTCGAAAGCAATTCGGCAGGAAACGGCACCTGGTCCAGAGATTGGGATCCAACAGCTAACTATGGGAGAGATACAATAAGACATTCCATCTCTGCTCAGTGGCAGTGGATGCCAACGGGAAAAACAATCTTGACGGCCAAGTATCTTGGTTTCTGGGACACACCTGAACAAACGATTCCAGACGACGCTCCCGAATGGCCTATTATGCACAACTGGTGGAAATGGTACAGGTATGGAGTCGGCAACGGATGCTTTTCCTGGTTTTACAGGGATATCGCCCGGCGCAATACTCTCCAGGCGGATATTTCCCACTATGCTGAGGATTTTCTGGGTGAACACGACATCAAATTCGGTGTCCAGCTGACCAACGGAAGTCTCGATGCGTTAAATGCTTATTTCAGGGGTTACACCAACGGCGTCTATCCGGAAAGGTGGTGTGGTCCGTATGTCGACCGCATGACTGGTTGGTATGGGGATACAGGAGCTCATTTTTACAGCCGGAAGACGTATGAAGACCCTTATAAGGTAGTACGCACAAACGATGGATTAGGATTTTTTATCGACGACCAGTGGACACCCACCAAGCGCCTGACCATCAACCTGGGACTCCGCTATGACCATATGACTTCCAAGTACGGCAAGGGAGCAATCTGGGAGTGGCCTGGCGACTGGAAAAAACTCTATGAACCCATGACCCTTATCGAAGAAACGCCAGAAACAGAAAATGTTTTTGACTTCAAGACTGTTTCCCCTCGCATCGGAATCACCTACGCCCTGACATCCGATATGAAGACCATCTTCCGGGCCAGCTATGGCCGCTATTACCTTCCCCTGGCTGCAGAATACCTAAAAGGCGCTGGACCATATGCGCCTATCCAGGATGTCTATGTGGATGTCTATTCAGTTCCCTGGAGCATTGCAGATGCCGATGGTAACCAGTATGTTGACTTTTTTGAAGCCACAAATTCTGCCAGGGCAATTACTGATCTGACGCCCATTTATGGATGGAGTTATACCCAGGATCCCTCTTGGCAGTGGTCCGTGGCCGAGGATTTGAAGAATCAATATACGGATCAGATCACGGTTAATCTTGAGCGCGAGCTGTTACCCAATTTCTCAGCGAGTCTCACCTACATTTATAAAAACTCAGAAAATTTGTACGCCTACTATCCGATAAATACGGTTACAGGCGAGAGTTGGGAGTATGAAAAAGTACCCTGGACATCGAGCTATGGCTATACGACGGACCTCTATAGCATTGTGTTAAGGGACTACAACGGAGATGGTACCATCGATCAAAACGATATCGGCTGGATCGCCGACAACGGTGATGTCCAGGTCAGAAACTTGCCAGAGTTCGAGGGCATAAAGCCCCATCGTACCTATCACGGGCTTCAGCTTGTATTAAGGAAACACTACTCAAACCGTTGGCAGATGCTTGGTTCTTTCCTCTACTCGAGCTCTGACGGTCTCGGCCGCCGCTCACTCCGCACGGACTTCAATTTCGAAGGCCCGATGATCACTAATGACTACTTTGCTCAGACAGTAAACCTGTTTGTCAACAATATGGAAGGGCCTCTGCCGTGGACCTCGAAGTACGAATTCAAGCTGTCCGGTTCCTACCTGATCCCAAGAATCGAAGCAGACTTTGGTTTCCGGTTTCGCTGGAACTCAGGACGGCCTTTCTGGCCTTGCGAAGCTTACCCCATGACTAGTCGTTGGGCACCACCAGTTGAAGGTTACGTTACATCAGATGATACGGCTTGGACTAAAGTGGTTGCCATCGATGTCAAAGATCCGTGGTACTATCCTTCTGAAGCGATGCTTGATCTGCGCCTTGCAAAAGATTTCAGGATCGGCGGTAGAACTCTGAATGTCGCCCTCGACCTCCTGAACGCCTTCAATACGGCTACCCCAAGCTATATTGGCGAAGGGAATATCAACGAAGTTGGCATAGTGACAGCTGTCACCATTCCGACGAGAACATTCAGGCTCAACATTCGGTTTAATTTTTAAGAGGCCGTAGGTCTGTAAAAAACCTGGGGGGGCCCCATGCCCCCCAGGTTCTTTTATGTTAAAAGTAGAGAGTTGCCCCAGAGGAGACTCTCCTTTTTCCTTTGAAATGACAAAGAGAGCTTGATTCATCAAGCCCTTTCTTTTATCATATCCTGTCTATTTCGCGCAAAAAGAGGATTGTATGGCTAATTTCGCTTTTCTGGACTGGTTCTGGCTTGCTGCCTTCATCGTCCTCATGATCGTCTGTGGAGTGCTTTTCTACAGGCTCGGGAAGCGCTCCATGTCGGATTTTTTCCTTGCCGGCAGAGGGCTTCCTTGGTGGCTGCCTGCGGCCTCTGTCTATGCCACGCATTCGGCAACCGATACTCCTATCTGGGTAAGCGGGGTCATTTATAGATATGGTTTAAGGGGCATCTGGTACACCTTTTTTTCTGCTTGGTGTGCCATCTCTGCTTTCGCTTCAACGCGCATTTTTCGCCGTTCCTTAGCCTACACCCAGGCTGAATGGCAGACTCTTCGTTTCTCCGGTTTGGGAGCAGAGCTTCTCCGGGGCTGGCTTGCCGGCTGGCAGGTGTTCATGAACATGTTCGTCCTTGGCTGGGTGGGAATCGCCATGGGCAAGCTCTGCAATCTTCTTTTCAGCTGGCCCGAATGGATCGGTCTCATACTTTTTTCTTCCCTCTGTGCCATATATGTTTTGGCAGCTGGATATTGGGGAGTGGTCATGGCGGATTTTCAACAGGGCGTGATCGCCTTTTCGGTCATCGTCCTTGTCTCGATTTGGGGCATAGCGGCAGCAGGAGGACCCCAAAGAATCATGATCAAGCTCGAATCTATAGGCCAGAGCTGGCGCCTGAATCCCTTCGCCTTTTCAGGATGGACTTCCGGGGATTTTCCCGTGGTCTGGTTTTTGACCATGCTGGTCATCGCCATCATCGGCGGATTCGGGATGGGAACCTCCATTGATTGGTATCCCGAAGCCCAACGCATCCAGTCAGCCCGGACTGTACGGGATGCCAGCTATAGCATCTGGTCCGGTTCGGCATTGATCGTTATCCGGAATTCTCTCTGGGCTGTTGCTATCATCGCTTTCTTTTCCTTGTATCCGAATATCCAATCCACTGCAGAGTATGAGATGGCCTGGTACCGATTGGGGTTTAAGTTCCTGCCTGTGGGACTTATAGGCTTTTTCTTTGCAGCCATCGTGGCCATCCACCTTTCCACAATCTCCACTCATCTCAATCTGGGAGCCTCTTATGCCACCCGGGATCTCTATCAGCACTATTTCCGTCCCAAGGCGAATGAGAAGGAACTGATCTGGGTAGGAAGAGTGTCCACCCTTATTCTCCTTCTGGGATCCTTCCTTTATGGTCTGATGATGCAGGAAATCACTCAATGGCTCATCTTCGCTTTGTGGATCATGGCTGCCGGCATCTGGCTCCCCAGTATTCTGCAGGTCGTCTGGTGGCGCTTCAATTCCTGGGGATACCTTTCCTCCTGGATAGCCAATCTGGGATTCAGCTGGCTTGTAGTCTGGGTGCTCCCTGAATTTAAGGTCATTCCTGTACTGCCAGATTACCTGCAGTTCTGGTTCATGATGATCTTGGGTGCTTTGATTTATATTCCTATTACCTTTCTGACTCCACATGAAGATATGGATAGGCTGGTTAAATATTATGTTATGTCTCGTCCTCTTGGCTGGTGGAGTCCGGTTCGGAAAGAGGCAGAAAGAAGAGGATTGCTTCAGGATGAGGAACAACAGGCCAGAGGAGGAATGAAATGAGTTGGATAAAGAAGGAATGGACGGCTCAACAGGCTGACCGATGGAGCAAAGAAGATTATTTGACCTTCATCATTTCACCTGTCATCTATTTCTTGTTGGCCCTGGGAGTAGCCTTGAGTCTGCTTTTACTCTGGTATGGCTGGGTAATCCTCGCTGTGAGTTTGATTTTGTTGGTAGTGATGATCAAAATCATCGATCCCAAACTAAGGGCCATATCAGAAGATTATGAAATCAAGCAAAGGGAATATCTGGAAGATTTAGAGAGAATAGAAAGGTGGGAGGAATAAATGAGTCAGAGCCTTGCTGTTGTCATCGGGATGTCCATTGCCTATTTTTTTTCTTTTTTGGGTCTTCTGCTGGCCTATTTTTCTTATCAGAAGAAGCACAAGAATAAAAACAAGAAGGAATAGCCATGTTTGGAATATTGTTCCCTCTCATCGTCCTTATTATATCCTTTGCCTTGACATATTTCCTTTACCGTCATTTTTCACGCAAACTCTGATCTCAGAAGGGATTCACATAAAATCCTGCATCCTCATTTAGATGTCCCTGACACTTCAGGAAAGACCTCCAAAACCGTGATGGAGTAACAGTCAGGTAAGCCCGAGGAGCATCGGTTCCTGTCCATCCTCGCCAAGACCCTCCCACCCGCCACTATGGGCTTCGGATGAACAAGAACCGACGCTTCAATAATTAACAGGGCGAAATTTCTTCACTCATCATTGTTTTAGAAATGCTTTCCGAGCTTTATAAGCATTTGAAGAAAATGATGAAATGGTTTAAATTAAAAATTCAAGAATAATGAGAAAATCGATTGTCATAGTCCTCATCTCAGTTCTGTTTCTACCCTTATATGCAGAAAAGAAAAAAACTTCAGAACTGCCCGAGAATTACAGGAAATGGATAGAGGAAGAGGTAGTCTACATCATCACTTCAAGGGAGAAGGATGTTTTTCTCCGGTTAGAGACCGACAGGGAACGAGATATTTTTATCGATGCATTCTGGAAGCAAAGAGACCCTACACCTGGAACCCCACGGAATGAATTCAGAGAGGAACATTACCGAAGATTGGGTTATGCTAATGAATATTTTGGAAGAGGAACTCCACGACCTGGATGGAAGACTGATCAGGGAATGGTATATATCATCCTGGGTCCTCCCAATAATATCGAAAAATATGAAAATGTGATGAATGTGTATCCCACTCAAATTTGGTTTTATTTTGGAGACCCAAAGTTAAGTTTACCCACTGCCTTCAATGTCATTTTTTTTAAAAAGGAAGGAATCGGAGAGTATATTCTCTATTCTCCCACAGACCATGGACCCCAGGCTCTGATTGCCGATTATATGCAGACTGCGCCAGATCCTCAGGCAGCCTATGATGCATTAGCTCGGCTGGAACCCAACTTAGCCAGGCAAACTTTAACGCTCATTCCAGGAGAGAGTGCCTATCCAGGTATGGTGTCATTAGCTTCCAGCACTTTGCTGAGTAATATATTCTCTTCCCCTCAAAAAAAAGTGGAAGATCATTACTCAGAAGCGCTTCTAAAGTACAAAGACATGGTGGAGGTGGAATACACCGCCAATTACATAGGCAACGATTCCATGGTCAGATTGATAAAAGACGAATCAGGATTTTTCTTGGTCCATTATTCTATTGAACCTAAAAAGCTTTCTGTAGATCTTTACGGAAACAGCTACAGTGCTAACTTCGAGTTAAACGGCCGGATCACTGATTTGGATGGAAGAACAATCTTCCAATACAACAAGGAGATCCCGCTCAAGTTTAACCATGATCAACTAAAGGATCTCGAGTCAAAATCCTTTGCCTTGCAGGATATGTTTCCTTTAGTGCCTGGTCATTTCAGGTTTGATCTTCTCTTGAAGAACACAGTTTCCAAGGAATTTACCTCATTCGAGGTGAAACTTACAGTTCCTCAGGATATTTCCGCTCCGCAGATGCCTGCCTTGATATTAGGATACAAGGTTGAGGATAGAAAGAGCGAATCCGGGGAAATTGTGCCTTTCAGGGTGGGAGGAAGACAGATTCTGTGCCAGCCTTCGAAAATATTCTCATCCAAGGACAGCCTTTTTGTTTTTTCTCAGGTTATTGGTTTGAGTGATGATGTGATGTCTCGTGGGTTTCTTAAGTTTGAAATCACCAAAGAAGGACAAGTTGTCTCTTCCAAGAAAAATAAAATCAGTTATGCTGGAGAGGATATAAACTTTATCGAAGAACTCTCTTTGAAAGATCTTGTACCTGGGTATTATACACTTAAAGTCTCTGTCTTGAGTGAAGATGATGAGGAAATTTTATCTGGAAATGAAGACTTCGAAATAACCTCTTCGGCCAGTTTGCCCCGACCCCTGATAATCTCCAGAATCATGCCCGCTTCACACTATGAGGAATACACATATAACCTCGGAATACAACACCTGAACCTGGGCCATTTAGAGGAGGCTTACTCGCTTTTGAAGGAATCCTACCATAAGAGACCTGAACTATTGGAATATGCACTGGGCTTGAGCCAGGTTCTTTTCATTAAGCAAGATTATCAAAGGGTCAAGGACATTCTCGCTCCATTTTTGGTAAGCCAGGGAGTTAGGGGCCAAGTCTTTTACTTTCTAGGGAAATCTTGCCATGCCTTGGGACAGTTTGAGGAAGCTCTTTCTCATTATAAAAGTTATCTTTCTCGCATAGGCACGAATCTTGAAATCTTGAATCTTATGGGATCCTGTTATTATCAGTTGGGGAACAAAGAAGAAGCCCTGAAAACATGGAAGAGATCCTTAGAGATAAACGCCAATCAAGAAGATATCAAGAAGCTCGTACAATCACTGGAAGGGGAGAAAAAATAGGATTTATTTCTCTTTTTTTTCAGCAGTATTCTTGATCTTTCCTTCTAGGTAACAACTTTATCGATATCCTTTTCGCCGTAGTCCTCGAATTCCTGAGCAAGGACATATTCCCCGTTGAGCATGATATAGTGGCTGTGTTCTACCTGACTCAGGTACTCCAGAATCTTCTTGTGGGGAGCTTCTACTCTCTCCATAAGGCTGGCATAGAAAGCTTCTGCCTTTTTTTCAGACTCCATAGCCTGATACAACAAATCAACCAGTGTCGAACTCGGCTTGATGACGATGCGCTTGAAAAGCTCCTCGCTGGGCTTGTCAGGAATTACAAGCTTCTCATCAGGGAGCATAGCTTCGAAGAGTCTTTCCAGGGTAATCCGATGTTTATTTTCTTCGAAAGCCAGCCATTGGAATTTTTCTTTGAGAAGGGGGTTGGAATATCTTTTAGCAAGATCTGCATAAACCTGGTTTGAATCGATCTCGGATCGAACGGCAAATCCCAGAAGTTCCTTTAATGAGGCTTTTTGTATATCAAGCATGACACTCTCCTCTAAGGTTTGACCGTGTATTTTAATCATTATCGGGAAAAAAATAAAGGCTTAATGCCAAAGGAAAAAAATAGGATTTGAGAAATGTGGTCTAAATTCTCGATTTTCAAGGGTAGTCTTTAGGGACAGTATCAATTCCTCATAAAAGTGACTTTA
>CAYVAT010000017.1:0-62153 GCA_964449165.1 uncultured Eubacteriales bacterium
CCACTGCTGCCTCCCGTAGGAGTCTGGGCCGTGTCTCAGTCCCAGTGTGGCCGTACACCCTCTCAGGCCGGCTACCCATCATAACCTTGGTAGGCCGTTACCCTACCAACTAGCTAATAGGGCGCGGGCTCATCCTCAAGCGCCCGAAGGCTTTGACTCTGAACACTTATGTGCCAGAGTATTATGCAGTATTAGCCCCACTTTCGCGGAGTTATTCCTCACTCGAGGGGAGATTACCCACGTGTTACTCACCCGTTCGCCACTTTCCTTGAATAGCAAGCTATTCAAGGATCGTTCGACTTGCATGTGTTAGGCACGCCGCCAACGTTCACTCTGAGCCAGGATCAAACTCTCCAATTCATATTATAAGAGCACCGAAGTGCTCTTATAAACACCGTTGATATTGGCAAATTGGGTCGATCAAGGCTGCTCCGTTTTTGTTTCAAAGACCTTCTTCTCTCTATCCCGAGAGAGAAACTGGGTATATTATACCTCTTAAAATCTATATTTCAAGTAATAAATCTGACGAAAAGAACCTTTAATATAATAAGAGGTGTGCTCAAAAATGTCAAGAGGCTAGAAGCATTTCCGGATTTCCTATAACAGGCTTAATTTTTTTCTTTGGTAAAAAAGAAGCCTCTATTTCCCCCGGAGGTTGGAAAAGTAGAGGTGATGGACCGGATGTCTGTTGCCATTTTTTTCTATTTCTTGTCTCTTTCAGACTTTATTCGAATATTCGGGCACTTGTTGAGCTTTTAACCTTGTCGGTTTGGATAAGATAATCTTATCTCAGTATGTCAGATGGTGGATATTGAGAAAAATGTTGATAGATTTAATGCAAACCCAAAAACGAAATTCCTATAAACAGGAAGTCCTCCCAATCGGGCATTTGACCGGCCCTCTCCTGGGCTGCCATCAAGAGTTGCCGCAGGAAACCATGAGCTGAAAGATGGCATTCAGGATTTGTGGGTCGAAAAGAAAGATAAAAGGTCTATCTTCACTCATACCGGAGCGAATCCACAGGATTGGCGGCAGCGGCTTTGATGGTTTGGAAACTTACTGTAAACAGAGCAATAAAAAGCACCAAAAGCGCTGATATAACAAACATCCATAATTCTAAGTCGATGCGGTAGGCAAAATTATGAAGCCATTTATTCATGGCATAATAGGCTGCTGGCCAGGCAATGATATTAGCCACTGCGACCAACCTGACAAACTCCTTGGTCAAAAGGATCACGACGCCAGACAAAGAAGCCCCGAGTACTCTGCGTATACCGATCTCTTTTGTGCGCTGTTCAGCTGTGAACGAAGCCAATCCAAAGAGACCTAAGCAGGATAAGAAAATAGCGAGACTGGTAAAAACAGAAAACAGCCTGCCCACCCTTTCTTCTGAGAGATAATATCGATTGAAGTCCTCATCGAGAAAATAGTAACTGAAGACTTCTCCTAGATGTAATTCATTCCATTGCTTTTTTATGAAGGATAGAGTCTCTCTCAACTGATTTGTTCTCACCGTCAGAGTGAGCGTGTTGAACAGTCTAGGAAAAACCATCATCACCATCGGCTCGATGGACTTCTGTAGACCATGAAAATGAAAGTCCCGGACAACTCCTATAACTTCCCGTATATGCTTAGCCTCTCTTCCCATTCCCTGGATACGTTTGCCGACTGCATCCATGGATGTCCAGCCAAAGGCTTTCACTGCTGTTTCATTCAGAATAACCGAACCCCCTTCGTCACCGCTGATAATCCTTTGAAACTCTCTCCCTGCAATCATTTTCATTCCATATTCGGAAATAAAATCATAATCGACAAACTGATAATGCATACCTTGCTCTTTATTATCGGCTCGATCGATAAGCCGGGTAGTCACAAACCAGGGACTACGGCCTGGAGCGCTCCATGAAGCCGTGGCCCCAATGATAGAAGGGTGACCCAAAAATTCTTTTTTGACCGTCTCATAATTGTTCCTTAACTTCGCGGGAACGATGATCTTTTGTGCCTTATCGAATCCAAGGGGATAATTCTTCATAAAAAACAACTGCTTGTATATGACCAGAGTCCCGATAATAAGGAAAACGGCAATACAAAACTGGCTGGCGACGAGAATCCGCCGAAACCGTACCTTTCTAAGGCTGGTATCGGCATGATTTTTAAATACCGACTCTGGCTTGAATAATGATAAAAACAATGCGGGATAAACGCCGGCAAGAATACCGATAAAAAAAGAGAGTCCTAACACGATTGCAAGCAAATGAGTGTGCAAGAGGTTTTTCATAGTGAAATTCATTTGAGTCAATCCGTTCAAGACCGGAAGAGCCAAGCGGACCAGGAATAGAGCCATAACGGTCGATAGCAAAGAGAGCAGTATGGATTCGCCTAAAAATTGCCGAATGAGCTGGAGTCGTTGGACCCCGATCACTTTCCGGACAGCGACCTCTTTTGCCCTTTTAGCGGCACGGGCAGTCGAGAGATTCACATAATTAAAACAAGCGATCATCAAGATGAAAACGCCCAAAGCAGAAAGCAAATAAATATATGTCGGGCTTCCGGGTTTTTCATATTCTCCCCCTAAATGCGAATAGAGGTGGATTTTCTTGATAGGCTGCAAAAAATAAGTGTATGTCCATCCTCTTTCATTCAAATAATCTTTTATGTATCCGTCGGCAATATTCCGGATCTTCTCTTCAAAGGCGAGAGGATCAGAACTTGGAGTAAGCTTTACGTAGGTATAAAGCCCGCACCAGGTCCATTCCGTCACCGTATCCGGTTCTTTAAAACTTTCCAAGGACCCGATAAAATCACACTTAAGGTGCGTGTTGGAAGGCGGATCGGCCACAATCCCTGTGACCTCGTAATTATCTCCTGAGATTTGGATCACTTCACCCAGCGGATCTGAGGCACCAAAATATTTTTCCGACATTTTCTGTGTTAGAACAATTTTTCCCGGGCCATCCAGAGCCGCATCGGGATTTCCTTTTAAGAAATGAATATTAAATATTTTAAACATATCCAATGTTGCCAGTACGACTCGCGGTTCATAAAACTTTTTGTCCTTGTACCGGACGACCGGTCTCTCCATCGAGTAGATGTCTTTAGTCTTCCGAAAAATTCCAGCAGCGTATTCAACTTCTGGATAATCATTCTTCAGCGTGGCTGCGAGAGGCCCAGAAACTGTTGCGATTTCATTTTCTCCCAGATTCAAGGCAACCCTGTAAATACGGTCGACATCCTGGTGATAGTCATCGAACGATATTTCATAGTGCACATAGAGCAATATTAGGATGATACATGCGATTGAAATCGAAAGGCCTATAATATTTATGAATGTGAATCCTTTGTGCCTTCTAATATTCCGCACAGCAATTTTCAAATAGTTTTTAAACATGACAAACCTCCAAGTAAGGTTAAAAAGTGCGTTTTTGATGACCGCATCCAAAGACTGTCCCCAGTACCAGAGACGGGCTGAAACAATGCCCTGTTCCTGGCAGATCATGGTAAAAACCTCCTGCATGTCATCAACAATGGCATGATTTGTTTGGTACCGTTCAAGACGCTTGACCAGCCAAACGGCCAGCCGGGGAGGAGAAGCTTTTTTAGATGTCTTCATTTTCTCTCAGAAAGCGTATTTTTCAATGCCTCTCCAGATGGATTTCTGGAGCTCTCGGGCTTCCCGCAGGGATTCAAATCCTGCTTTGGTGAGGGTGTAGTAAACTCTTTTGTTTCCTCCCGCCTGATTGAGGATTTGTACAGAGCGGGAAGTCACATAGCCTTTCTTTGCCAGATTATCCAGCGTGTTGTACAGAGTTCCAAATGTATATGCCCTGCCGGTCATCTGTTTGATCTTTTCCCGGATCTTGACTCCATAAGCCCCATCTTTGAGCCACAAAATGGCGATGAGAAAAATTTGTTCATTGATTGATAGAAATTTCAATTCACATCTCCTTAGGTTTCTTTTCCTAACAGTACGATATTATCGTACGACTTTAAAATATAAACGTCATCCCCATCAAAAAGGTTGACATGAATTTGAAGTTTCCCTGTTATTCACTCATACCGGAGCGAATCCACAGGGTTAGCTATGGAGGCTTTGATGGTTTGGAAACTGACAGTCAGCAAGGCAATCGCAAGGGCTACCAGACCCGCTAACAGAAACGGCCAAACTGTCAGGTCGATTCGAAAGGCAAAGTTCTGCAGCCATTTGTTCATTGATAACCAGCCGACCGGAATTGCCACTACATTCGCTGTAAGCACTAATATTAAAAAGTCTTTGACGAGTAGGAAGACAATTTTGTGATTCGCCGATCCCAGTACTTTGCGAATCCCAATCTCTTTTTTCCGCTGTTCAACGGAAAAAGAAGTAAGTCCGAAAAGCCCAAGGCATGCAATAACAAGTCCCATAATTGTGAACAGACTAACAATAACCTGCACTTGTTCCTCGGCGCGGTACTGCCTGTTGAAATCCTCATTAAGGAAGAAGTAACTGAACGGTTCATCCGGTACAAGTTCTTTCCATGTTTCCTCTATAAAAGACAATGTCTCCGAAACGGAACCGGTTGTAAACCTCAGCGACAGGTAAACAAAATAATTGGGATCAAGATGAATGACGAGGGGTGATATCTTCTGATGCAGTGAGTTGAAATGGTAATCTTTCGTCACACCTATTACGTTTCCTTTCCTACGATTACCGAGATTCCAGGTTTTTCCAATCGCATCTTCAGGAGAATTCCACCCGAGAGATTTTACCGCCGCTTCATTCAAAATGAAGGCTCCCTCTTTATCGGTTTCAAAATCGCGTGAAAAATTCCTCCCTGCAACCAGCCTAATCTTATATGTTTCAAGGTAATCATAATCCGCCCAGTTTATCAAAAAAGTCTGCCACTGATCACCTGTGAATCCTTCGGGAAGCATTGCGTTGCTGCTGGGGTTTCTTCCCGGAACGGTGTAGGAGGCAGATGCGGATACTATTGTGGCATGTTTCATGAATTCATTTTTAAGAACGTTATATTTTTGCCGAGCCTCCCCGGAACCCCGCAATGAAAGAACGACAATCTGTTCTTTATCAAATCCGAGATCCTGATTTCTCATAAAACTCAATTGTTTAGAAACAGTTATCGTACTAATAATGAGAAGAATTGAGATAGCAAACTGAAATATAACCAGACCTTTACGCAGTCTTGCCCCCTTTATCGTATGCCCGAAAGCTCCTTTTAACGTATCAATCGGGTGAAATGCAGAAAGAAAAAAAGCAGGATAACTACCGGCAAGTAAACCGACTGCCAGAGGGATAAGAATTATACATAAAATGATGCTTGTATTGATAAAATGAAGTTCTATATCCTTTCCTGTAAGAACCCTGAAATGCGGGAGGCTAATAAGCATGATCAGCATGGCAATTCCCGCTGAAATAAACGTAGTAAAGAGAGCCTCTCCCAGGAATTGATTGATTAATTGCCTTTTCTCGGCTCCTGCCACTTTTCTTATTCCAACCTCCCGCGCCCTTCCGGTAGAGCGGGCAGTGGACAGATTGACAAAATTAATACTGGAAATGATTAAAATAAAAACTGCGATTGCAATAAAATAAAAAAGATAGGTTTTGTTTCCAGTACTGCCGAGTTCATTACGGAGATTCGACGTTAAATATATGTCCTTCAACGGCTGAAGAAAAAACCGCTGTGCAAATCCGACCTTTTTTTCAAAATCTCCGATAATGTTAGCCGATACATTATACACACCCTCAATAAAAGCGGGTGAAAGATTCTCACTTCTGGTTTTGATATAGGTATAATAGCTATGACTAAACCACAATTTACCGATAGAAGCATTCTGTAATGATTCTTCTATAGGCGCAAAAGAAAACAGAAAATCAAAAGTGAAATGAGAATTTGGCGGGACGTCTTCTACAACGCCGGTAATTTTGTAATCCCTTTGATAATTAATCGATATTGTTTTGCCAACGGGATCTTCACTGCCGAAATATTTTTCTGCAATGCTTTCCGTCAGAACAGCAGTGTAGGGCTCTTTTAAAGCTGTTTCAGGATTACCTTTAATGATTGGAAATGTAAAAACGTTAAAGAACGACTGGTCTGCATAAAAAATCCTGTCTTCAAAAAACTGTTTTTCCCCATGTTTCACAATACCGCTACCCTGGGTAATACGTACGGCATACTCAACTTCGGAAAAGTTATCGAGGATTGCTGGGGCAACAGGTGGTGGAGTAGTAGCTGCATATTTTACGGGCTGGTCTTTTGCCCGGAATTCCATGGCAACCCGGTATATTCTGTCCGCATCTTCATGGAAAGTATCATAACTGAATTCATAGAGAACATAAAAAAGAATAAACAGGCAGCATGCCATTCCCACAGCAAGTCCGGCAATATTGATAAAGGAATAGCCTTTGTGAATTTTAAAATTTCTTAAAGCGATCTTCAAATAATTTTTAATCATCTCTACACTCCAATACAAATGATCGATAACAAACATAGGAATGGACTTCAGAACTTGAATCCAGTACCATTTTCGGGCTTTCAAGGTTCCTCGCTCACTGACTAGCTCTTCATAGATTTCAGAAAAGTCGCTCAGGATCGAGAGGCACTCTTCACCTCGTGTTATTTTTGACAATATCCAAACCGCTAAAGCAGGTGGCGTATCTTTTTTTCTTTTCATTTGGTTCTTTTCACATCAAAAGCTATCCCCGGAATGCCCTTCCAGAGTGATTTCTGGTAAGCTTTGACCTCTTGAAGTGCTTTTTTTCCATCTTTTGTCAGGCTGTAATAAGTGCGGCTGCGGCCTCCCTTTTCATGATAGAACTGTTTCGTGGTCTTTCTGACATAGCCCTTTCTTAGGAGTTGATTCAGAGAAAAATACAAGGAGCCCATAGAATAGTTCTTTTTTAACGACCGGGAGACGTGTCTGTTGATGGTCACACCATAGGCATTATCCTCGAGTCTCCATACGGCAATGAGTATGGCTTCTTCCAGCCTGGTTATGATGTTCATGTCTGCTCCAGTTTTATTGGATTCTAATATATATACGATTCAGGTTAGGAAAAGGTTCACAGAAAAGTTATTTTTCACTCATACCAGGAAGCGAAACTACTCGATGACTTGCCGAATATTCACGGCGCCATTATCGTAGCCTCAACATATAAAAATACTGGAATAGCTCTGGGTATATTGCATAGAGGTCTTAATAATGATACGCCGGTTCTCAGTCTAACCTTCGATGGAAATTTCAACAGGAATGATCAGGCTGAAATCGAAGCCTTCATTCATTACCTGTAGACCGGTTTTAAGTTTAGTGGCGAGAAATTGCATGTTTGTATGTTTCCGGCTAAACTCAAAGTGAATATTTTGTACTGGTGAATAAAAAGTCAATGTTGCCGGGAGGAAAACAATGGACATGGGGTCATATATACAGAGCTTATTAGTGTCTGACTCGCTAAGAAAGTCAATCCTTCGTGAAATGGTCGGGGCATTAGAGCTGCCTAAGGGGAGCCGGGGACTGGATGCAGGATGTGGGATTGGCCTTCAATGCCTGTTGCTGGCCGAGGAGGTAGGTCTTAGAGGGCACGTCACCGGTGTTGATATATCTGCAGAGATGCTTGATTATGGCCAAAAGATGGTTAGTAAGGCCAGTCTGTCAGAACGGATTTCTTTTCAGGAAGGGGATGTAACTCAACTTCCCTTTGATAATAATACATTCGATTGGGCATGGAGCGCTGACTGCGTGGGCTATGCCCCTTTGGAGCCATTGTCTTTATTGAAAGAGCTAGCACGGGTGATAAAGCAGGGTGGCATTGTGGCCATCGCTGCCTGGTCTTCTGAAAAGCTGCTACCCGGATATCCACAGTTAGAAGCCCGGCTGGGGGCGACATCGGCCGGTATTGCTCCTTTTACACAAGGTAAGAAGCCGGAGTTGCACTTCTTACGCGCGCTAGGCTGGTTTCGCCAACTGGGTATAAAGAAACCCAGGGCAAAAGTCTTTGCCGATAGTGTCTATGCTCCCCTGGACGATGAAACATACAATGCCCTGCTGGCTCTCTTTGATATGCGCTGGCCGGAAGTATCCACCGAGTTGTCATCCTATGATTTGGCGGAATTCCGGCGTCTTTGTCTACCGGATTCACCGGATTTTATTTTAAACCTGCCTGATTACTACGCATTATTCACATATACGATGTTCTGGGGGAAAACAGCCGATTGAGAAAGAGATTAGTGCAAGCACCATTCGGAACATACGGTTTTCTATCCGGTGTTCTTTTGCTATATCGTGCGGCCGTTTCCGCCCCATCCTCTCCAGCAGAAACTCCTGATGACAGCCGAGGAGAGGGAGGAGTCATTGGCCATCTCGGTTTGGATGAAATAATCTTATCTCAGTATGTCAGGCGGTTGATATTGAGAAAAATGGTGAGAACTTTAATGCAAGCACAAAGACGAAATTCCTATAAATATCAAGGTCGCAAAATCATGTGTCCAAATATATGTAAATAAAAGTATACATAACGATTCCTCTTTCTGCACAAATTTTTCGAGAAGTTGACATAATCCCGGTTTTGATTCTCATCCTTCCCCTGTGTTTCGATCTAATCAGCTGGCACGAGTCCTGCATAAGTGATGTATCCTCAGACTCATGATAACACGATGAGAAAAGAATCAAGCATCTCCGACATGAATGCTCTGCGGAAAAACCAAGGCTTTACCTTGATCGAGGTCCTTATCTCAGCCTCAATCGTTTTTCTGCTCCTTATTGGACTGGCACAGCTCACTATTCATTCCCTTCTAGTGAAAAGATTATCCGATTACAGGATGAATTCGGCCGAGTTGGCCTCTTCCAAGCTCGAATATTTCAAATCACTCCCCTTTGAGAGCGATAATCTGAGAGAAGGCTTTGATGAAGAATCGGTCAAAGGAGCATCCTTGAATACAGCCTATCATCGGGAATGGGAGATTCAGGAGATATCCTCCAGCATGAAGAAAATTGAAATGAAATGTTTCTGCGAGCACAATCCAAAGAGAAAAATCCGGTTGATCCTCTATATCTGCAAGGAACTCGGGTTTTAAGGATGCGAAAAAGGGAAAAGGGATTCTCTCTACTGGAAAGCCTACTCAGCCTCAGTTTATTCCTGATTATCTTTCTTTCTAGCCTCGAGGTCTTCGGAATCGCCCGCAATGTCTTTTTTAAACTCAATGCAGAAGAGAAAAAAAGGGAGGGAGTCTCCTTTGCTCTGGACAGAATGAGGCTCGACCTCCTGGATGCTGGACGCGGCCTGGATAAGCCCATTCAACGGAGGCTTCTCGAGGGGATAAGCAGAGAAAACGAGGTTCTCACCCTCCTTTACAAAGAAGATGAGTTCCGGGCAGATGCCGACCTTTTAGCCGGCCAGGAACGGATTTTTCTGCAAGGCACTCAAACAGTCAAAAAGCAAAGACAGATATGCATTCAGGACTCCAAAAATGGCGAGGTGAAAACTGTTATCTCTTCGGACAAGGACAGCGTCATCCTGACATCTCCCCTGAATTTCTCATATGCACAACAGGAAACTTCCTTGGTTCTCCTGAGAAAAATCACATATTTCCTGGATGAAAAAACACATATACTCAGAAGAAAAGTCAACGCCAGTCCTGCTCAACCTCTTCTGGAAGATGTTTCCCATTTCTTTTTTACCTACGACGAACCCTCTCACCTCTTAAAATTACAAATTACTCTAAAGGAAGAAAAGGAGAAAATGTATGAAATATGTGTGTTTCCAAAAAACATGGCTCTGGCAGAGGCGCAATAAGTTGAGAAAGAAGGGAGTTGTCTCGATTGTCGCCGTATTCACTCTTTTTGTTTTTACCGTATTGGGTCTGGGCATGCTCTATCTATCCCAAATCTATCTCAAATTCAGCGCTTTTAAAAAAAATTCCATCCTTCTCGATTATTCAACCGAGAACGGAATCAAACAGGGTTTCCATCAACTCCTCAGCTCGCTCTCACAGGCTTCCTCCCTATCCGTGCTTACTTACCAGGAGGCTGCCCAACTCAAAGCAGAGGTTCTGAATAACAAGCTGGGAATAATAGAAAGATTCTTAAGGACTGAAATTCCCCTCCACCATTCCTCAAGCTGGGAAAATCTCAGCTGGAAAAGCGAGACCTCATTCTCTATGAAAAAAATCGAGGAAAAAGAAGACTATGCCCAGCTGACCTATCAGGCATCAATCCAATCTGAAGGAAAGATAAAAAATTTCCCACCCCGAAGAAAATCAATTCTTGAATGTGAGATGGAAATTCTGGCGGGAAACATTCCTCTACCCAAGATTCCACTCCTTATCGATAAAAAGCTCACTCCCAAACAAAGAGAAGAGTTCAAGGAAAAAAACAACATAGATATCTCAACCCCTGATAACAATGTCATACCTCCTCAAATCACTTTTGCCGAAGAGGAGCTTCTTCCTGAAGATGCGAACTCTCAATTGATGAAAGCCTTAAAAATAAAAATGTTATCTCCCCAGAATCTCTCAGACGCAAAGCTTCGAGTCATCCTCGGATTGGAAGAGACCGATGAACCAGTGCCCGTGGGAGTTTACCTGATCAAGGATGATCTTGGCCTGGGAGGCGTTTTTGTCCAGGGAGATGTGGATGAAATGATCCTGGCCATCGAAGCAGATTTTCAGGTTATCTCGTTTGTGACAGAAAGCGGTCGCTGGCTCCTTAAATTCAGCCCATCAAAGGGAGAAACGATATTTATAACTCCCTTAGAAAATCATTATTACGATCTCATCCCCCTGGGAATCATCTTCATCGATGGTGAAATTCATTCTCTCGGTGGAGGCATCATCCATGCTACAGGTGAAATAAATATGGTCAAAGAAGAGGTAATCCCCTCGATCCTTGGAGGAGTCAACCTGACGATCATCTCTTCAAAAGAAGTCACAATCTCTTCCCATCTCATCCACCAGGGTCTGAAGTGGCAGGAAGGAGTGCCCTATCTCAAGGATTCTCAGTCACAACTGATTATCTATGCAGCCGGCGAAGATCCCTTGGGAGGAGGCAAAACAGAAGGGGGAATCGTGATCGATGAAAATTCTCCTGATAATCTGAAAATTCAGGCATCCCTCACAGCCTCAGGAAAGGGCTTAACAGTGGAAGGCAAGGAGAAAAATGTTCACCTCATGGGCAGCCTTCAGACATCCGATCTCTCCGTTCAGAACAACAACCTAAAAATCACTTTTAACCAGCGTCTTACAGAAGATGATGACCTTCTCCAAAACGCTCCCAAGACTAGAAAGCCGGTCATCTATCTTGCTTCTTTTAGAGCGAAAGAGTGGAGAGAACTTTAAATGGCGAGAAAAAGCCCTCTCTTTCATCCCTTCAAGAGAGGATTTTCACTCCTGGACGCCTTGATTTCTCTTTTCCTTCTAGGCATACTCATCGGCCTTCTTTCCCACTCTTTTCTGAATCTCTCGCATAAATACAAACTTCGAAAAGCTGTCTGGGAAATTCACTCCAGCTTAAATTACGCCCGCTACAAGGCTCTGTTTGAGGGAGTGAAGGTAAGGATTAAGTTCGACACAGAAAATTATACCATAGAAAAATACAGCGAACCAGAAGAAAAATGGATTATCGATCGGAGCTGTCTTCTAGACGGAGTTACTCTTCAGGCAAATAACAGTCCTATCTTTCATCCCAGAGGAACTGTCTCCAATCTGGCATCGATCTATATCTCTAACTCCTGGGGAAAGCACAAAATTACTTTGGCCATCTCAGGCAGAATAAAGGTGACTGAAGTCTGATCATCTATATCTTCTCAAAAAAGACTCTTGTATACATCAAAGGCGCCACAGCTCTTCCTCTTCTAAAACTTCTTCCCCTGAATCGCCCATGGTCCATCTCTCATAAGCTCCCCAGATGCCTTCGGTTATCCATTCTCCGTCTCCAGAATATCGACCACTCTTTTGATCTCTGCTCCCAGACCTTGCTCATCAGAGACCATCATCAGGTTGGCATCGTTTGTGAGCGTTCCGGCCCAGTTGAAGTCGAAACCTACTTTCTTCATTTTATTAAATGGTCTATATTAATATGGCAAAAAAGATTATGCTGCAAATAAAATAAACAGGGCGTTAGATTCATGCATTGGAATATTGGATTGCCTTTACTACTCACTGCTCTGGCAGGTCTTTCTACTGGCATAGGAAGTGCTATTGCCTATTTTATCAGGAAGCCGAAAATAGTTTATCTTTCTTTTTCTCTGGGATTTTCAGCCGGTGTGATGATATACATCTCTTTCATGGAACTTCTCCCCAAATCAATCGAAAATGTTGGGAAATCCTGGAGTGTTACAGCTTTCTTCGCTGGAATCACTTTTATAGGTCTTATTGATATTTTCATTCCCCAAGCAAAGAATCCTCATCACTACAGGGAGCTACCAGATGTTGATGAAGCAAAAGGAGACGAGGGTCTTATGAGAACGGGATTGTTCACTGCTCTGGCCATCGGGATTCATAATTTCCCAGAAGGACTGGGCATATTTGCGACAGCTCTAAGCGATGTCAAGCTGGGCGTGATTATTGCCATAGCCATTGCCATACATAACATACCGGAGGGCATTGCGGTCTCTATACCCATATTTTATGCTACGGGAAATAGAAGAAGAGCCTTCATTTATTCTTTCTTATCCGGTGTTTCAGAACCAGTAGGAGCTATTATCGGCTTCTTGATATTAATGCCGTTTTTATCTGAAGTCTTTATTGCCTCCCTTCTAGCATCCGTAGCTGGTATCATGGTCTACATATCGGTAGATGAAATTCTTCCCACAGCTCATCGTTCAGGCCATGGCCATTCTGTGATTCTGGGAATTATCTTAGGGATGCTCATCATGGCTGTGAGCCTTCTGATGATTTGATTTCTATGGTTAGATTACAAAGCAAAGAAATAAAAAGCTGCGAATTTTTTAGCGAAAATCAAGAAAAAATAAGATATGAAAAACCATTTTTTCCTCGGCGAAGAAACACAGTCATGAAAAATGAAGTTGAAATGATAGCATTTGGTCCGGTACCCTCCAGACGGCTAGGACACAGTCTAGGAATAAACAATATTCCCCCAAAAATCTGTACGTATTCCTGTGTTTACTGTCAAATCGGAAGAACCTTGAACATGCAGGCTGAACGGAAGGCATTCTATAAGCCAGAAGAAATCCTTCGGATCGTAGACAAGAAAGTCAAAGAATCCAAAGAGAGAAGCGAGCCTGTTGACTATCTCACCTTTGTTCCTGACGGTGAGCCCACTTTGGATATCAACATTGGCAGAGAAATTGAACTTCTCAAAACCCTGGGTATAAAAATTGCGGTTATCACAAATTCTTCACTTTTGTGGGACAAGGATGTCAAGAAAGACTTATATAAGTCAGACTGGGTTTCTGTGAAAATAGATGCTTTAAGCCAGGATATTTGGAGAAGAATTAACAGACCACATGGATCTTTGAGGCTTGATAAAATATTAGATGGGATTACAGAATTTGCCCGAAGATTTAAGGGAGAACTGACAACAGAAACCATGCTTGTTCAAGCTATCAATGATAATACAGAACAAATGGAGAAAATTTCTGACTTTATTGCTAGGATAAAACCAAACAAAAGCTATATTGCTATTCCCACAAGACCTCCGGCAGAGAAATGGGTCAAGCCCCCAGATGAACATATTGTTAATATTGCATTTCAGATCTTCCGAGAGAAATCAATTCCTACAGAATATCTAATCGGATATGAAGGAGAAGCTTTTGCTTTTACAGGAAATGCGGAGGAGGATTTGTTAAGTATTACAGCAGTACATCCCATGAGAGAAGATCAGGTGAAAACGCTTTTAAACAAAGCTGAAAGAGACTGGGCAGTAATTGAAAAACTCGTTAATGAAGATAAACTGGTTGAAGTTAATTACAAAGATAAGAAATTTTACACAAGAAAATTGCCCCATTCAGGATGAAACAATACAAGGAAATTAAATTTATAAAGCATCAGTAGCTGAAGGAAAGGCTCTTGAGATTGTAGAAAAGTAGGTTCATTAATAAATCTTTATAACTGTGTTTGGTTCTTTTATTTTTCCCTTTCTCCACCTGAGCTAGGGCAGGCTCTACGAGGCCACCTGCGGGAGGGGAAAGAATTGCTGAATCAAGACTGACAGGTATCTTTTCTTTCATCACATTCCCCAACCAGAAATTTCGGTTTGAGCAATGCCAAAATTTTCCATAGCGCTTTTATCCAGGTTTCTCATCTCCGCCACAGTGCTTATTTTCATTTCTCACTCCTTTTTGACATTTGACATTTCAAGGTATATTAGAAGACAACCGATCGCCAAGAAAAAGTCAATTTTATCTAGAATAAGCCTTTACTCCATTTAGAAATCAGGGATATGCGCCGATTTTCTGAAATCGGTAACGTTCTCCTGATTTCTGTTTCTACATTCTGCCTCTGTTTGATAAATAATTCTCTCTCATATAAAATGAGATATATTGTGTTTGAATAAATCCTTCTTCTGGAGTATTTCCAACCGATAATCCCGACTAATTATTTCAAATGATAAATATGTTGGCTGTTCAAGCTAACAATGAAGAAGAGCATGAAAATTAAAATACTAGGGTCAGAGTCTTTGGGTGTTCGCGGGTTATCTTGTCTTGTGGAAATTCACGACCGCAAAATAGTCATAGATCCCGGATTGGCCTTGGGCTATCAACGCTATAAACTACTCCCTCACCCTTTTCAAGTCGCTGTGGGAAAGAAAGTGCGTCGGGAAATTGTGAAGGCCTTGAAGGGCTGCACAGATATAATTATCAGCCACTTCCATGGTGACCATATCCCCCTGGCAGATGCCAATCCCTATCAGCTTTCAGCCCGAAAGGTCTCTCCACTTTTCCAGAAGCCTCAGTTGTGGTGCAAGAGTCCAAATGATGTTTCGCCGGCAATGGCCAAACGCTACATGTATCTATCCAATGTCTTGGGCCGGACCATAACAGGCTCAGAAGGTCACACGGATGGTCTCCTCAGCTTCTCCCCATCCATGCCACACGGAGAGGCTAACACCCATCTGGGTGCGGTGATGATGACGCGGATAGAGGATACAAAGGAAGTTTTCGTACACGCCTCGGATATTCAGCTCATAAGCGAAGAGTCCGTGACGCAAATACTAGCCTGGAAGCCCGATACTGTTCTAGCTTCGGGACCGCCTTTATACCTCCGGCGTCTCTCCTCAAAGGTACGGAAAAAAGTTCATGAAAATGCTCTGCTTTTAGCCCGAGAAATTCCCACTTTAATTCTTGATCATCACCTGTTAAGGAGTGAGGAGGGATATCGCTTTCTAGAAGACCTCTCAGCCTCGGCCGGACACAAAATCTTTTGTGCTGCTGATTTCATGGGACGCAGCCGCCTCCCACTTGAGGCCTGGAGGCAGCGTCTCTACCAAGAGATGCCAGTGCCTGAAGGCTGGCATAAAGCCTATGCCTTGGGCAAGGTGGACATAGATCAGTATAGAAGCTGGAGAGGTTGGAATGTTTAGTATATCCTCTTTTTTTTACTGAAATTCAGAACAGCTAAGGAGAAAAGAAATGAAAATCACCATTCTCTACGACAACGAATCACAAATAGAAAACCTTAGACCAGACTGGGGATTTTCTTGTCTTGTGGAAATTGAGGATTCCCCTAAAATCCTTTTTGATACTGGAGCAAATGGATCAATCCTTCTCCAAAACATGAAGAAACTAAACATAGATCCAAAATCCATCGACAAAATATTTATCTCCCATGACCACTGGGACCATGTGGGCGGGCTATCAGACTTCCTGAAAGTGAACAAGAACACAAATGTCTATGTTCCTGGCTCTTCAAAATTTCCAAAGATTAATGTCATTTCTGTCACAAAACCTACTAAGATTCAAGACAATGTTTTTTCCACTGGCGAGCTTCAAGGCATAGAACAATCTCTAACTGTTAAGACAAAGAAGGGAACAGCAGTCATTGTGGGATGCTCCCATCCTGGAGTGAGAAGCATCCTCAATGCAGCATCCCAATTTGGAAGAATTTATGCTCTCATCGGGGGAATGCATGGATTCCGTGAATTTGATTTAATTAAAGATTTAGAAATGATTTGCCCCTGCCACTGCACCCAACACAAATCTGAAATCAAGAAGCTCTACCCTGACAAATCTGTTGATGGCGGAGTTGGAAAAGTTATTGAAGTCTAAAAACGTCTAGATTACGTCCATGAAACTCATAAGCGCATGCCTTTTGGGAGTAAAATGCAGATGGAACAGAAAGGACAATAGAAATGATAATGCTTTGGAACTTTTCCAAAGAGAAACTCTCGTTCCCGTTTGTCCCGAACAACTGGGAGGTCTTTCCACTCCCCGCCCGCGCCAGGAAATTCAGGGAGGAACTGGAAGAGATGTATTGGAAAAGGGAGCGAAAGTAATTAACGAAGAAGGAAATAACGTTACAGAGCAGTTTGTAAAAGGTGCAGAAGAAACTCTAAAAATTGCCAATCTCTATCAGGTCAAAGAATTTATCGGAAAATCCAATTCTCCGTCATGCAGTTGCTCAAAAATCTTCGATGGAACATTTTCTGGAGAATTAATGAATGGCCGGGGAGTCACAGCCGAATATCTAATGAGAAATGGAATAAAACTCATACCAGAAGAAGATCTTTAGCAGATTATCAGGAGATCAATCGAAAGAGAAGGGAGCAAGAACGGGTAAAAGCCAATAGAATCAATTTTCTCAATCATTTTATGGTTTTTGATTGGCATTTCTCCTGGAAAAAAAGTCTTGATTATAGCTTAATCCAGTTCTCTAAGGTAAACCTATGGTGGAATAAAATGGCTACAATACAATATACACGTATGATTACCGGATACATAATAATCGACTTTTAGAAAAGACAAATTATCTCTTAATCTAATTTGAGTGTTACCTCTCTATTTTCTCTAATTTTCTAGAAGAGGCTTGCGACAGAGAAAAAATTTACAGTCAAAAGTATAAACAAACAAACTTTTAGATATAAAATAAAAATTTTTCTTGACTAAAATAGATATTAATTTTATTATATTAATGAAAATGATTTTCATTTTCAATTTAGCTTTTGTTATCAATAAGGTGCATAATGTCTGACGGTAATAAATGGAGGCATCGTTTCCAGCGATATGACCCTCGCTGGACTTTATCGAGGAAAGCAATCCTGGATCTTTTGAGCAAAACATCAAAACATATGAGTGCAAAAGAGATTTATGCCTATCTCCTAGAGAAATATCCGGGAATGGGACTTAGCACAATCTACCGCACTCTGGACCTTTTGTCTCGGATTGGTCTTATTAATAAGCTAGATATAGGCGGTGGTCAGAGCCGCTATGAGTACAGGTCAGATGAAAAAAAGGATCATCACCATCACTTTATCTGCAAAAAATGTGGAAAAATCGTCGATTACAGCGATTTCATAGATGAAGAACTGGATTTAGTCAAAAGGGCAGAAAAGAATTTAGCACGAAAATATCATTTCATCGTTCATGATCACAATATTGAATTCTATGGATTGTGTGAAGATTGCCAATAAATAATCAAATTTTAAAAGGAGGTGAACAAAATGCCATGGGGTGATAGAACAGGACCATGGGGACTCGGTCCCATGACCGGACGCGCCATGGGTTATTGTGCCGGATATCCTGTTCCGGGATTTATGAATCCTGGTCCATGGTTTGGATCCGGTCGTGGATTCGGTTTTGGAAGAGGACTTGGTTTTGGAAGGGGCCGCGGATGGCGACGAGGCGGATTCCTTCCCTTCCCGGGTTATACTTATCCGGGGATGAGTCCTTTTGGTTATTCCTCCATGTATGGTTATGGGTATCCGTTCCCGTATGGGTACAATTATCCTTATGGAATGGGTTATCCGCCGCAGTACCCTTCGCCGGAAGCTTCCCGAAGTAGCCAACAGAAAAAATAAAATTGTTGATTTTTTTAAAAGGAGGTAAAGAAAATGCCTTTTAGAATGGGACCAACAGGGTGGTACGCGTGGCCTTACATGGCTCATTGGATGACACACCTGGATCCGTATGGGTATTTTCCCTATTATCCCTCTCCCTGGTTTTTCACAAAGGAAGAGGAGAGAACTTATCTTGAAGGCCAAGCGAATATTCTGGAAGACCAGCTCGCTCAGGTCAAAAAGAGACTTGAAGAGCTGAAAAAGAAAGAGAAGGAGGCCAAATGAGAAACAGATACAGATGGATGTACTACATGACCGGTCTCCCCGGCTGGATGAGGTTCGGTTTTTCCCCTGGCTGGATAGGCAGAAGTCCTACAGGTTTGGGCCCTGCAGCTCAATATCTGACACACGGAACATGGCCTACTCCTCAGATGAATTATGCCTGGCAGCAGGACCAGATACCTTTTTCTCCTATGCCTGGATTCTCCCAACCTGGATTCCCCACGCCCTATGATCCATGGGGTGCAGCTAAACTCACTAAAGAGCAGGAGATTAATATGCTCAAAGTGGAGGCTGAACAGCTAGAAGACGAGCTTTATGGCATAGAAAAAAGAATCGAAGAATTGGAAGGGAAAAAATGAAAATCGCTGTATCTGCTTCGAATCCTGAGCTCTCCAGCCCGGTTGACCCCCGGTTTGGAAGATGTCCTTACTTTATATTCGTCGATCCTGAAACCATGGAGTTTGAAGCCGTCGAGAATCCCAATGTAGTTTCTTCGAGCGGCGCAGGCATTCAAACTGCCCAGTTTGTTGCAGAAAAAGGAGTAAAGGCTGTTCTCACAGGAAGCTGCGGCCCGAATGCTTTTCAGACGCTCCAGGCCGCAGGTATAGAAGTGATCATCGGAGTCACAGGAACAATTCAGGAAGCCATCGATCAGTATAAATCTGGACAATTCCAGACAACTACTCAACCTAATGTCCCTTCTCACTTTGGCCTGGGCGGAGGCGGGGCCATGGGATCTGGTTTCGGGATGGGGAGAGGTATGGGAAGAGGAATGGGACGTGGCATGGGGAGAGGCATGGGGCGGGGAATGGGTTACATGCCCCCACCTCAATCTCCTCAAGCAACGCCATCTGCTCCTAATATGCCCCAGCAGTCTCCTGAAGAAGAGATCAGATATTTTAAACAGCAAGCTGAGTTTCTCAAGCAACAATTAGAGGATATTTCTAGAAAGATCAGAGAACTAGAGAAGAATAAAAAATAATCCCTTAACTCAATCTGCAAAGCTATTCTTGGAAAAGGATAAAGGTACAGGGATAAGAAAAAGTCATGGTTCTAACGTTAAGAGGATTATTAACTCCACAGGAAAGAGTGTCATAACAGGGGCAGGAGGGAAGAGCGAGGAAGTTCCCGCCCCATACAAACACGAGGTATCACAATGACTGCATCAAAAAGCGAAGAACAAAGAAGGGAAGAAGAATTAAAGGTTTCTAAAACATTAACCAGGATAAAAAATAGACTCCTGATTTTCAGCGGAAAAGGAGGTGTAGGGAAGAGTACAGTGGCAGCTAATCTTGCTCTGGCTTTTTCACAGAGGAAGTTGAAAGTTGGGCTTATGGACATCGATATCCACGGGCCGAATTTGGCTAAATTTCTAGGCGTTGAAGATAAGAGACTGGACATTTCTCCTGAAGGCATAAAACCTGTTGAGATCAATGATCATTTGAAATTAATCTCCATGGCTTTTCTTCTTCAAGATCCCAATTTGCCCGTTATCTGGCGAGGGCCTATGAAGATGAAGGCCATCCAGCAGTTTTTGGGGGATGTCAACTGGGGAGATTTGGACTGGCTGGTCATCGACTCGCCTCCGGGTACAGGGGACGAGCCTCTTTCTGTGGCCCAGCTCATTCCTGCCACAGGAGCTATTGTTGTTACTACCCCCCAAGAGGTTTCCCTTCTGGATTCCCGAAAAGCCGTTTCCTTTGCCTGGAAACTCAACCTCAAGGTGTTCGGAATCATTGAAAACATGAGCGGGATGGTCTGCCCTCACTGTGGACGGGAAATAGAGCTGTTTAAAGTGGGAGGAGGCCAACGGGCTGCCCTTGAATTGGGGGTGCCTTTTCTAGGGAGAATTCCTATCGATCCTCAAATTGTCACTTTAGGCGACGAAGGAAGGCCTTTTGTTACGGAACAACCTGATTCTGAAGCGAGCCAGGCCTTCATGAAAATAGTTGAAAAAATCATAAAAGCAGAAGGTCATTAAAACAACTAGCTCCCCCAATTCTTAGTAAATTTTATGCTCTAAAAAGGAGGTGAAAGCTATGCCGAAAGCAGAAAAGATGAGCAGTAGCTTTGGAGAGGGAAGAGGGCAAAGAGGAGGAGGCAGAGGCAAATTCGGTACAAATTCTCTTTTTCAAAAATCGACTCTAGGTGGAACTCTCTTTGCTTTTGCATCCATGCTCTTCGGAAATTGGCTGGATAAAAGACTCTCTCAAAGAAAAGAGAAGAAGAAATCTGCTTAAGAAGGACGTCTGTAAAGCAAAGTTTTTTGGAAATCGAGAGAAGGTACGATCATGAAAAAAATAGGAATTATCATCTGCGGCCGCTATCAGGACTGCGGCGGCGGAAAATGTTTTAGAGCCGCAAGAGAAAGAGTGGGAGGTTTCTCCCGGTATCCCAAAGAAGAAGCGGTTGAAGTTGTCGGGTATTCTTATTGTGGAGGATGTCCGGGAGGTAACATAGAATATGTGCCAGAAGAGATGAAGGAAAACGGAGCTGAAGCTATTCATCTAGCAACAGGGATGGTTGTAGGCTACCCTCCCTGTCCCCGCATCCGCCATTTCAAAGAATTTATAGAATCTTATTATGAATTGCCTGTGGTGATCGGCACTCATCCCATTCCTCTGAAATACTTGGAGGCTCATAATAAATTATCCTTCTGGAAAAAAATGAACATGGAGGAAATTGCCAGCGAATTGATGAAGGAAGATAAAGAAATCATGAAGGCATACAATTAAAAAAGGAGGTTAAAATGCAAGGTGGCGGAAGAGGACAAGGAAGAGGCGGTGGTCAAGGCCGCGGAGGTGGAAGAAGTTTAGGCCCGGGGGGGTACTGCATTTGTTCTTCCTGCGGAACAAGAGTCGCGCATCAAAGAGGCGTTCCCTGCTACCAGAGAACTTGTCCTAAGTGTGGGTCTAAAATGACTCGGTAAGGACAAGAAGATGCCTATATACGAATACAGATGTCAGGATTGTGGAAAAGTCATCGAAGCCTTTGTCCGATCAGTTAAAGAGAAGGTTGATTTGTCCTGCCCGGATTGTGAAAGTAAAAATCTTCAAAAAATATTCTCTACTCCTTCTGCGGTTATAATGGGAGGATTATCCAATCAGGGATTAACCTGTTGTGGAAGAACAGAGCGGTGTGATACACCACCATGTTCTGACGGGGGAGTTTGCAGAAAGGATTAGGTTAATCTGATACCGGGCAAGCTCGACAGATCGGCAAAATTATCAGGACTGGAGTGATATTGAGTTTTTTCCCTCCGAAAGAATTCTATTAGGAGAAGGGTATTCTCTTTAATTCATATGCTATGAAACAACTACCAGGAAATCAAGAGAAAAGAAATCGATTGTTTAAATGAGATTTTTAAGAAACATGAAAATATTCATTTGCTTCTTTTCGTCAATTTTTCTGGTGAATCTTCTTGCTGGAGCGACTGATATGTATAACAAATCATCCATTCAAATGATCGTCGTTTATGACAACAATCCTTACAAGGACAATCTTGAGCTTGATTGGGGTTTTTCCTGCTTTGTGGAAGGACTTGAGAAGTCCATTCTCTTCGATACCGGAGCCAATGGTCAGATTCTGATATCCAACATGGAAAAGCTCGGGATTCATCCCGAAGATATCGACGTGGCTGTCCTTTCTCATGCTCATAGAAATCACACAGGCGGAATGGAAAATCTCATTAACCTAACTCCTAAAATCGAAGTCTGGTTACCATATTTTTTTGCCTCTGATTTCAAAGATAGAGTCAGAAAAAAAGGAGCCAAGGTTGTAGAAGTCGACACATCTCGAAAAATCTGTGAAGGCGCCTATTCTTCTGGTGTGATTGAAGGCTGGATCAAGGAGCAATCTCTGGTTTTAGATACGGAGAAAGGCCTTATCCTTATCACAGGCTGTGCCCATCCACGGATCACCAATATTATCGCCAGAGTTAAAGAATTATTTAAAAAAGATATCTACTTTGCTTTAGGAGGTTTTCATCTGGCGGGTTTTGATGATACAGAAATAAAGAAGATTATCGATAAATTCCGGGATTCAGGAGTTCAAAAAGTCGGCCCCTGCCATTGCTCTGGAGATGATGCGCGGATACTTTTTTATGAAGAATATAAAGATGATTTTATAGAGATCGGAGTTGGAAAAGGGATTAAAATTCAATGATTCTATCAGTTGCCAGTGGTAAAGGAGGAACAGGAAAGACGACTATAGCTGTAAATCTTGCCCTATCTCTTGAGAATACCCAGGCCGTTCAATTCTTAGACTGCGATGTTGAGGAACCCAATTCCCATTTCTTCCTCAAACCTCGATTCCTGAGCAACCAGGAAGTTTCTATCCCTATCCCGGAGATTGCTGAAGAGAAATGCACCTACTGTGGAAAGTGCGCCGAAGTGTGCGCCTATAATGCTATTGCAGTTCTGAAAGATACAGTCCTTGTCTTCCCAGAGCTCTGTCACGGATGCGGAGGATGCAGCCTTCTCTGCCCGGAGAAAGCTATAAGAGAAAAAGGGCAGAGAATAGGAATCATAGAATTTGGTTCAGCTAACACTATTCAATTCATCCACGGAAAACTGGATGTTGGCCAAGCGATGTCTCCTCCTCTTATAAGAGAAATAAAAAAACACAATAATTCGACAAGACTTGTTATCATCGACGCCCCCCCTGGAACATCCTGTCCAGTGATAGAAGCGGTAAAAGGGAGCGATTTTTCTCTTTTGGTAACAGAACCCACGCCTTTTGGCTTGAACGATCTTAAAATCTCTGTGGAAACTCTAAGAGAAATGAATATCCCTTTTGGCATTGTGATCAATAGAGCTGGAATCGGAGACAGCGGAGTGGAAGACTATTGTCAGAAGGAAGGCATTCCTCTGTTGATGATCCTACCCATGGATCGCGACATTGCTGTGGCTTATTCGGAAGGAAGACCTCTAATCGAAGCCCAACCAAAATACAGGAAAAAATTTCTTGAACTGTTTGAAAGGATCCAAGAATTAAAAAGATGAAACAGCTGGTCATCATAAGCGGAAAAGGAGGAACCGGGAAAACAATTATTTCTGCCTCTTTTGCCGCTCTTGCACAAAAGAAAGTCATGGCTGACTGTGATGTGGATGCCGCTAACCTCTATCTTCTTCTACATCCTGAAATCCAGGAAGAGCATTCTTTCTCCGGGGGGAAAAAAGCGATGGTTGACCTTGAAAAATGTACTGGATGTGGAAATTGTCATGACGTCTGTCGGTTTTCAGCCATCTCCGAGAGAGAAGACAGCCGAATAACTATAGACCGTATCTCCTGTGAAGGGTGTGGAGTCTGTTTTTATGTCTGTCCAACCGAAGCGATTAAAATGGAGAAGAATATTTCAGGAAAATGGTTCGTCTCTCGAACCAAATACGGACCCTTTGTCCATGCCCGCCTTGGAATAGGAGAGGAAAATTCCGGAAAGCTGGTGACTGAAGTCCGGAAAAAAGCTAAAGAGATTGCTGAAAATAATAACTCTGGCCTAGTCATCATCGATGGTCCTCCAGGGATAGGCTGTCCGGTTATTGCCTCGCTTTCGGGGACAGATATGGCCCTTGTGGTTACTGAACCTACTCTTTCCGGCATTCACGATATGGAGCGGGTAATCCAAACGGCACATCATTTCCGAACCAAAACAGCCTGCTGTATCAATAAGTTCGACCTTAACCTCAGGATCTCTGATCAAATTGAAGACTGGTGCGGCAAAAATTTTGTTCCTGTGGTGGCGAAGATTCCTTACCATGAGATGGTGACAAAATCTCTGGTTCAAGGCATCCCGCTCATCGAATTTTCAGAAAATTCTGTGTCAGATGAAATTAGAAAATTGTGGCAAAGGCTCTTAAAATTATTATCGAGGGAGGACCTCAAAGGATGAAAAAAACAGATTGGCAATATCTTGTAGATACATTCCTCTTCATCTGCATCGTTGGAATAGCCTTCATTGGTTTTTTAATGGGCCTGGTTATTCCCAAAGGACCACAAGCCTCAGAGAGCGCCAAATATTTCCTGGGACTTCACCGTCATCAGTGGGGGAACATCCATTTCTACCTTTCTATTGCTTTTGTCGTCTTGGTCATTATTCATCTCATACTCAGCTGGAGCTGGGTTAAAGGCAAAGCCCGCCAGCTTTTCCATAAAGGCTGGGGGACTATGCTTATCCTGACAGCCTCGTCTTCTCTTCTGGTCTTATTCGTTTTTTGGGCCTTCTATCCAAAGGTACCAGGCGCCTATGAAGATTATGGAGTGGGGGCCGGGAGAAGAGCGAGGGCAGAGGCTTCAAGAGGAAATCCATTCCTCCAGGAAGAAAGAATTTTTGTTCGAGAAAGCCCGGAACATATCGTCATCACCGGTCAGATGACCCTCCGCGATTTAGAAAAAGCCAGCGGAATACCGGCAAGAGAAATCGCTGAGGTTATGGGCCTGCCTTCAAAAATTTCTCTGGATGAAACCTTAGGACAATTGAGAAAAAGATCTCCTTTTGCCATGCAGGAAGTGAGAGATGTGGTGGCTGAACTCATAAACAAAAGAGAATCTCTGGCTCATGAAGAAATCGAAGAGAAAGAAAGTCAGATAATAGAAAAGCAAGAAACAGATGAAAAAATATCGGGAGAGATAAAGGTAAAGCAGCGTATTCAAGAAGAGCACAGAGAAGAACACAAGCATGAATTGACGAGAGGCCGTATGGCTGGAGATACTTCTGGAATCCTTATCACCGGACAGATGACTCTTTACGATATTGAGCTAAGAACGGGAATATCAGCCCGGAAGATTGCAGAAGAATTAGGCCTTCCTGCAAACGCAGCGCTCAATGAACATCTTGGCAGGCTGAGGAAAAGATATGTCTTTTCCCTGCAAGAAGTGAGGGATGTGGTGGCCTCTTTGATGAAGAAAAAAAAGGAGGGAAACAAAAGTGACTATTAGCAGATTTAAGGAATCGAAAAAAAAGGAAAGAAATCCTGAATTCAAGCCTCCTCTTCTGGCGAGAGCATGGTCTTTAATGCATGATGGAATCAGAGAGACCATCTCTTCAGAACCGATTATTCCCGCCATCGCAGCCAAGGCAAAAACTATTGCTGCGTCAAACGCTGAATTCATTCGAAGTGACCAGGGACAGGTGGTGGGGATTTTCCCAGAAAAAGAAGTCTATTACGGACCATCCTCTGGCTTAGAAGAATTAAGGGATTTAGTCGCTCGATTCTGGACACACGCTTACCAGTTGATAGGGAAACCAGGAATTCCTTCTCATGGGCTGGATAAAAAAAATGTGGCCATCGTTTCCGGTGCTACCGAAGGTTTGGCTATTGTTATGCATTTGTTTGCCTTTAAGCAGAATGTGGGCCTCACGCCTCTCTACTGGAGCAACTACAGAGGAGTCATCAGGAATGCGGGAGGAAACCCTGTAGTGATCGAATTTTTCGATGGAGATTACAATGTCGATTTTGAAAAAATTGAGCGGCGCATTAAGGATAACAACATCACATCTCTCCTTATCAATTTCCCTAACAATCCTTCAGGAGATGTGCTCACTGAAGAGGAATTGACAGAACTCGCTGAGTTGGCCAGGCGGATGAATCTCATTATCATTTCCGATGAAGTTTATAATTTCATACGGTACAAAGGTGAGCCTCAGTCAATGCTGTCCTTTGCCCCGGAGAGGACAGTGGTCATAAGCTCTGCCTCCAAGGAGTATCTCATTCCCGGAGCGAGAGTGGGTTATGTTCTCTCTGCTGAAGAAACGTTCACAGATTCCTGGATGCCAAAAATGATTCGGTCCTTCTCTTCTTCCCCCAATGTCCTGGGCCAGCGTGTGCTGCTTGATATTTTAAGGGAAGAAGTGAGAGATTTTGAAAACGGCCAGTCTCCTAAAGTCATTTCTGAGGTTAAAAGAGAACTCAGAAAACGTTGCGACCTCATCATTTCTATCCTTAAGGAGAAGGGATTTACTCTGGCTGGCAGAGACACAGATTTTCCTTCAGGAGCCATCAGTGTTCTGGTGAAATTGCCTGAAGAGATCAAAGTTGACGATAAAGCCTTTGTGGAAAAAGCCATGGAACTCCAAAAATTCAGTGCAGTCCCTGCCTCTGTTTTTGGTGCACCGAGATGTCTTCGATTTGGTTACGCAGGGATGACTCAAGAAACGATAAAAAGACTTTCACAAAATTTGCAGGCTGTGCTGGATTATTATAGAAAATGAAAAATAAGGATGAGGATCTTGAAAAATTCGCCCGTGAACTGCAAGAACACATTCTTGAACAAGCTAGAAAGCAATATTCTGAAGCAGTCATCGACCACTGGCAAAATCCGAGAAACTTCAGAAAAATAGAAGATCCAGACGGGTATGCAAAAGTGAAAGGTTCTTGCGGCGACACCATGGAGATGTTTATAAAAATGAGAGAGAACAAAATCTCCGAATGCGGATTCCAAACTGACGGCTGCGCAAGCTCTATTGTTTGTGGAAGTGTTGCCACTGAACTTGCCCAGAACAAATCTTTCACTCAAGCTCTGGGGTTTATCAGCACAGATGAGATTCTCAAACGGCTGGGAGGCTTGCCAGAATCTGATGTCCACTGTGCTCAACTGGCAGCAGAGGCTATGAGGCGTGCATTGGCTGATTATCTCTATCAGAGGAAAGCTCCATGGAAAAGGCATTACAGGAGAACTTAAGTCTAAAATGATTCATAAAAAGATATATCCAGATTTTCAAAGCCTTCGGAAGAGATCGGAAATTAGGCACAAAGCAGATTCATTTTCTTGAGAACATGTCTGTATTTATTAGTATTGAAAAATGTGTAGGCTGTGGCCTTTGCGTTTCAGCATGTCCAGCTCAGGCGATATCTATCATCGAGAAAAAAGCCCTTATCGACCAAAGCAGGTGCAATGAATGCCTCCAATGTCGGGATGAATGTCCAACCAATGCCATTTATCAAACATCTGAGAAAGAAATCTCTGTTGCAGAGAGGCAGAATTCAGAGCCTTACTATCTCCCTCACACTTCTTCTCAATCCAACCAAGTCTTGGAAGCATTTAAAAGAAAACAAAGAACATCGAATAGGGACGGAAGATTATTAGATAGAATTAGAGAAGTTGCAAACAACTTTTTTCAACCTGATTCATCCTTTGGCCGAAGAAGAAGATTAAGAAAAAGGGGACACCAGGGCCAGAGAAGAGGACCCAGAGGCGGCAGATTCAGGCATTAACTCATCATTCCTGATCTGGATAGATGATGCATGAAGAACAGCCTGTATTTATAAAGGTGACATCACAGCTATTGCAGGAATAGATATGGATAGTGATGTTAGAACTTGGTTGGAAACAGATGGTGTGGAATTCTTCAAGTCTATTGGCATGAAAAAGGGACAGATTGTATTGGACTTTGGTTGTGGAGAAGGTCATTATGCCGTGCCAGCTGCGAAGCTTATAGGAAAGAAGGGCAAATTATACGCGGTAGATAAAGATGAGCAAGCCTTAGATAGATTGATACAGATTACAAAAGAAAATAATATAAAAAATATAGAAGTTATTAAAGAGGAATCAAATATTCCTCTGGAAGATAATTCGATAGATTTCATTCTGTGTTACGATGTTGTCCATTATTTAAAAGACAGAAAAATCATTTATCATGAATTCTATAGAGTTTCGAGACCAGAAGGAGTTTTTTCTCTTTACCCAAAGCATCACAAAAATGACTATCCTTTAATGGAATTAGCTCACATGAAATTGGAGGATATAATAAAAGAAGCCAAAGAAGCAGGGTTTTCTTTGCACGATAAATTTTTAAAAAAGCTTATTCACGATGATTACTACAATGAGGGATATATACTGAATTTTAGAAAGGATTAATCATGGAAATCTCTAAGTGGGAGAGAGAAATTAAAATGGAACGAGAACAAAAGGATATGTTTTTTGCTGAACATTTTCAGTCTCCCATTCCTTTTGAAGAACGCAGCAGGTTTAAAGAGCTGGATTATTATCCACCTAATCCAGATTATTGTTTTGAATTAGAACTTCATGAGCACAGCGAGAAGAAAAGATTGCAGATAGAAGATACTAGCGGCAACATGAGAGATTTTATTCGTTGGGGGGAATTCCGCTTTAAAGTAGGAAATGAAGAATGTAAACTTCAGGCTTATAAAGCCAATCCCTTAGAAGAGAGATTATTTATTCCTTTCCGCGACGTTACCAGCGGCAAACAGACATATGGAGCAGGACGATATTTGGATTTACTGCCAGATGAACATCTCACGCGAGAAGGGAAATGGATACTGGATTTAAACAGGGCTTATAATCCTTGGTGTGCTTACAATAAAAATTATATATGTCCCTTTGTCCCTCCTGAAAACTGGCTTAAGGTTGAAGTGACAGCAGGCGAGAAAGCGTTTTCCCTGAAAAAAGAAGCATAGAGAAAATATGATGGCCATAACGTCTCTGAGGAATAGATTAGCTGAATTGTCGAACAAGAAACAGTAATGAAGCTGGGTGGAGATATCCAGCTGAAGAT
This sequence comes from uncultured Eubacteriales bacterium, assembly GCA_964449165.1. Lineage (GTDB taxonomy): Bacteria > Acidobacteriota > Aminicenantia > Aminicenantales > Aminicenantaceae > CAYSCW01. The sequence continues at coordinate 28,733 of CAYVAT010000017.1, forward strand.
AAAAAGGTAAATTTTTATGAATTTCGAGTTGAAACAGATTGGCATTATTCGAACACCATACACTGATAAGGCAGCTTATCAGCCCATAGATGATGATAAGGGTGAATTCCGTATTGTAATTGACCCTTCGTATGCTGAAGGGCTTCGTGAACTGGAGCTTTTCCGTTATATCTATGTGATCTACTACATGCATAAGATAAAGCGCAAAGAATCAATGACCGTAGTCCCTCCATGGACTGGGAACATGAAAGTAGGCCTGTTTGCAAGCAGATCACCAGTACGTCCTAATCCAATAGGAATCAGCATTGTCCGGGTGAAGCGAATAATCAAAAACCAGGTCTTTACATCAGGCTTAGACGTTCTTGATGGGACTCCTCTGATTGATATCAAACCTTATATAAAGGATCTTGATTCTAAGTGTGACGCAGACTACGGATGGATAGAAAAATTAGAAGACCTAGAACATCTGTCTTTACATATAAAAGGTATCCCTCATGATTACTGAGAAAAGGCGAATAGATGCAATTTTTTATATAAGTATAGACTATAGGCAAGGGAAATAAATGGGCGGTTATTATCCAGAATCAAAGGTTGAAACGAATGGATTTATGGCAGCGCATTACGACGCCTTACTGGGTCTTGCGACTATCGGTAGATATCCCTCACTTATAAAAAAATCCATTAGATTGATGGAAATTGAACCTGCAGACAGAATCCTTGATTTAGGGACAGGCACGGGCAGGAATGCTTGTTTAATGGCGAAATATCTTTCGGAAAAAGGAAGATTAATCGGGATTGATATTTCCCAAGCGATGATTTCCCAGTTTAAGAGAAAGTGTGCCAATTTTCCCAATGTTAAAATTATCCATGCAAGGGTTGACAAATCTTTGCCTTTCAAAAAAAAGTTTGACAAGGTTTTTATTTCTTTTGTGCTCCATGGATTTCCACAGAATGTTAGAGAAACAATTGTAAAGGGTGCTTTTGAGGTGCTGAAAATTAATGGGAGTTTGTATATTTTGGATTACAATGAATTCTCTTTTAATGCGGCACCTTTTTATTTGAAGGTTCCTTTTAAACTCATAGAATGTCCCTATGCTTTTGATTTTATCGAGCGAGATTGGAAGCAGATACTGATAAATCATAATTTCGCTGACTTTGAAGAGTTTTTCTTCTTCAAAGATTACGTAAGATTATTAAAAGCCAAAAAATTGGATGTCACAAAAATTATATTTCAGAATATGAAGGAAAAATAAAGAATATTTGATTTTTGCCAGAATTAACAGGAGAAAAGAGGATGTTACCGTTTAAAAACCAATTCATTTTTGCCCCTATTAAAACAGGTTATAGCGACGGAAGTGGGGTCGTCACCAAAAGGCATCTTGCTTTTTATAAAAGAAGATCCCTCTATTTAGGCGCGGTTATTCCTGAACCTTTTTATCTGGACAGAGGCCTGAGGGAACTGCCCACACAGATGGGGATTGACGATGATAGCAAGATAGAAGGATTGAAAAAATTAGTAGATTCCATTCACCAGTCAGGAACGAAAGCCATTGTCCACCTCAATCATCCGGGAAGGATGGCAAATCCTAACATTCCGGGCAATTATTTTCTCTCCTCAACAGATAAGCCCTGTGAAAATGGAGGAGCGGCGCCAATAAGAATGTCTAGAGAAGAGATGAAGAACGTCGTTAATCTCTTTGTAGAAGGGGCAGTGAGAGCTGAGAAAGCTGACTTCGATATCATAGAGATTCAATTCGGGCATGGTTATCTCATGGCTCAGTTTATTTCGCCTTTTGTTAATGACAGAACCGATGAATTTGGGGGAAATTTCGAGAGCAGGATAAGGTTTCCTCTGGAAATTCTGCAGGCCGTCATGGGTTCTGTGAATCTACCGCTAATTGTCAGAATAAGTGGTGATGAAATGATTCCCGATGGCATAAAATTGCCAGAGATGATAGAACTCTCCAAACTTCTTGAGAAAAAAGGAGTGAGGGCCATACATATATCTGCTGGGACTGTCTGTTCTACACCGCCCTGGCTCTTCCAGCATATGTTTGTTCCAAAAGGAAAAACCTGGGAAATGGCAAAAAGGATTAAAAAGGAGATAAATATTCCGGCAATATTTGTGGGACGGATAAATAGTCTTGAGGATATTGAGAAATTGAGAAAAGAATATTCAGCTGATTATATGGCCATTGGAAGAGCCTTGGTGGCAGATCCAGACTTTGTTGGCAAGTATCTTGCAGAAGTTGAAGAGCCGATAAGGCCCTGTTTGGCATGTGTGGAAGGATGTCTGGGAGGTGTGAAATCAGGACAGGGACTCCAGTGTCTTGTGAATCCAAAAGCAGGAAGAGAAACTGAAACCCTTGAGCTTGCAAAACAACCTGAAAAGTACGCTGTGGTAGGAGGAGGCTTAGCGGGAATGCAAGCTGCCATAACTTTAAGGAAAAAAGGACATGAGGTTGACTTGTATGAAAAGGATACTCTAGGTGGGCAGTTTAATTTTGCTCCTTTGACTCCTAATAAGAAATCAATGTCAAAACTCATCTCCTATTTTATAGATGAATTGAAGAATACAAAAGTGAATATAATTTTTAAAGAGGCCACAAAGTCAGATCTTATCTCCAAATATGAAGGGATTATATTGGCCACTGGTTCTAAGCCAGCAGTGCCGTCTATACCCGGATTAGATAAATTTTACTGGGCTGATATCCTGTTGGAGGAGAATTTGCCTGAAAATAAAAAAGTATTGATTATCGGAGGTGGGCTTATTGGAGTTGATATCGCCACTGCTTTAATTCCTAGAAACAATGAAGTAATCATTGTTAAACGAACAACTGATTTCGGCGAGGATATGGAAACAATTGCCAAGATACTTTCCCTCAAGATGATGAAAGAAAAAGGGACTGTATTTAGCGATCATACGCATATTAAAAGGATTGAAGGAAGGACTGTTTATGCTGAAAAAAGCGGAAGCAACATTCGTTTTGATGATATAGATGTCATGGTTGTTTCCACCAGTATGACAAGCTATAACCCCCTGGAGAAGGAGTTAAAGGGGAAAATGCCCGTTTACGTTATAGGAGATGCTAAGAGAGTTGGGAATGCCCAGGATGCCATTAGGGACGGTTATGAAACAGCAAAAGCATTATAACCAATTCAGGAAAGCATCTTTAGTACCCTCTAATACATTGGACTTTAAGTGAAACTGCCTAACGGTCTTTGGAGATAAAATATAACAAGGAAATTATTTTTAATAGAAAGACGGATATAAAAGGCTGTCAATAAAGATTTTGGCGTAAATACAAAAAAGCAAGATCAAATGGAAATGTTAACACTACTAACCATGTGCTTGCTTATTGGTTTTTCAGCTGGGCTTATGAGCGGGATGTTCGGAATAGGTGGTGGCTCTGTAAGAACACCTTTGCTTTATTTTGCAGGATTGCCCCTGCTAAGTGCTTTTGGAATAAATTTATTGGTCATACCATTTTCTTCTCTCGTAGGAGCCATAAGTCATAGAAAGAATATAGATTGGAAATTCGCTCCACATATGGTGATTGGTGGAACTTTTGGCTCGCTAACAGGTGCATTTTTAGCAGGTATTATACCAACCCTATCCCTCGCAATTATCTTTGTCATTGTTTCCATCATAACTGTATTGGGAATCTATTTGGATAGAGTCATTCCAAATGTTGCCCAAAAAATTAGGCCAAATGCGAAGGCTATTGTCGGTGGAACATTTTTTCTTAACTTGCTTACAGGTATGAGAGGAGGCAGCGGAGGCTCTTTGTTCCCTCCTTTTTTAAGGACAATGAGATTTAATATGCACAAAGCAATAGCCACATCCTTATTTGCAACCATTTTTACTGCCACTGCAGGGATGATTATCTATTGGTATAGAGGAGATATAATATTGTTGCCTGCTTTGGCTGTAATTCTAGGATCTATTAGTGGAGCAAGAATAGGGAGTTTATTATCACTTAAAACAAAGCCCATATGGTTGGAATTTGGACTTTCAATATTTGTTATAATTCTTGCGCTCGCAATAGTATATAAAGCTCTTTCACGATAATTATAAATTACATGGAATGACAAAGTGATCAAAGAAATACTTATCGAACTCAAGAGGCACGCTCCATTCACGGCACCAGCGTTAAATAAACCTGTGGGATCAGTAATATATTTCGATCTCGACCATTAGGCATGTTACACCACGGAAGGGAAATGGATTTTCAGTCCGACTTTTAATGACATCATCTGCCAATTAGTTGGATTCTGTTGAGATAAAAGAATTTAATTTAATGGAGGCATTATGAGCAAGGTTATAGAAGTCACTGACCAAACCTTTGAGCAAGAAGTTCTTAATTCAGACGTACCCACTGAAGTGGATTTTTGGGCGCCTTGGTGCGGACCATGTCAGATTGTATCCCCTATATATGATAGTCTTTCAGAAAAATATGGGAATTTTAAATTCTGCAAGATCAACGTAGATGAGAATCCTGAAACAGCAAAAAAATATCAGATCATGAGTATACCTATGCAGATGTTCTTTGCCAACGGCGAGAAAGTCGATGAACTGCTCGGAGCAGTTCCTGAACAAATGATCAGGTCAAAAGTTGATGATGTTATCCAGAGATTTCCAACTGACGAGAGAGGTAGACTGAAGGTTATACTCTCATCTTGGATTAAGCACAACAAACAGCATAGCGTCAAATTCAGAAAATGGACGCAAAAAGTAGAGAAGGTGAAAAACGATGCCATTTACAAAAGTGTATTAAACGCAGCAAGCGAAATGGAAAAGGTAAATGAAAATTTATTCCAATTATGGAATGAATTATAAAAATTTCATTGATGAATGAATTGGATAATTTTTTTTAAGGAATTTGACCAATAGCTTTTACACTAATATTAACAGATCTTCAGCCAATGATAAGAAATAAAATAATACGGTGAAATTAAACGAACAGATATCAAAACATAATTACTATTCATTTTTATGGCATGCTGTGTTTCTTGCATTGGCAATAAATTTCATGGATGTGGACACAATCATTCCGGCCATGATGGTTGATGCAGGGGGCAGCTCGATTCAGCTTGGAATATTGACATCAATTATGCTTGGAGGAACAAGATTTGCGCAACTATTTTTTGCTCCATTCTTGAGTAATAAGCCTTCAAAGAAAGACTATTTACTAGGCGGAATTAACGCTCGTATTTTCGCTCTCGGCGGAATGGCTCTGTTATTTTATTTTTCATTTCACATTAATAATAATTTTATCATCTGGACCATCTTCATTTTGATTTCACTGTTTTCATTGAGCGGTGCCTTTGCAAACATCAATTATGTGGACATCTTGGGGAAATCCGTTTTAAAAGAAAAGAGAAAGGCATTTTTTTCCGTCAAACAGGTCATTTCAAGTACTGTAGTCTTTCTGTCAGCCTTCATTGCCAAGAGTGTATTGTCAAGATATGCTTACCCTATAAATTATGCCACATTATTCCTTATCGCTGCTGTGCTACTCGGAATTGCGTCCTTTGGATTTTGGAAAATTAAGGAGATCCCAGCGTCCTATTCCAAAATTGAAGGACTGATGAGATTCAGAGACATCTTTATTCAACTCACCAGTACCAATAAAAAATTGAGAAATTATTTGTTTTTAATAAACACTCAGGGAATCAGCATTGTTTTGATGCCCTTCTTAATTCTTTATGCCAAGAGAACATTTGCTACAGGAAGTCAGGACATCGGCAATTTTTTAATTCTAAAGGTGATCGGCAGTATTTTAATTGGTAGCATAATTTTTTATTACTCCCAAAAAATAAAATATCAACACATGTTGTACATCACCTCCATTATTGCAATACTGATTCCTTTAATTATTTTAATGATGCCAGGATCTATACTTTTCCCTTATATCTTCCTTGTTGGCGGAGTCGTTTTTACCATTCATAGGATTTCAATGAGCGGGATATTATTGGAAGTCACGAATAATGAGAATAGGGCATTATATACTGGATTATCCGGTGCGGGCTCCATTTCCCCTGTCGTATTTCCATTTATAGGCGGCTGGCTAATAACTGAATTTGGATTTAATCTGTTTTTTGTACTATTTATTGCAGTTATTTTCTCATCATTCTATTTTATCTGGAAAATCAATTGTAAAAAGTGAACTCAAAAACAGATAAATATATCCTGACTCAGGTGTTGAATTAAACGCTTTTCGGCAAAAAAAATAACAAGGCTGCAAGAGAGAGGAATAAAGATCTTCTTTTAGGAAAGGAGATACACAAGAAGTACTGATTGAAGTCACCAAGGATTTATGAAATGATCGAAGTCAAAAAGAAAAGGATCGTCAAAAAAAGGTTAAAAAGATATAAAATGTGAGTTTGAACTAAAATTTACCAATTAATATTGAGGTGAGTACAGTGATTGATTGGATAAAAGACCATAAGCATTTTGCGCAGGTACAAGAGAAACATAACGAATTTCTTATTTTAGCATTTTACGCGAAATTCTCTTCTCATGCGAGGCGCGCTCTGGCTGAAATTGAACAATTCAGCAAAGAAAATAATCAGATACCCGTTTATATCATCGATGTGGAGAGAATAAAAGGAATACATAAACAGTTTGGAGTGCAAAATGTTCCTACAGTATTGTTACTAAAGAAAGGAAAAGTCTCGCAGCGGATTGAAGGTGTTGAAAGTGCCAAGTTTTATGCTCATGTTTTTTCTGGGGTATTTTTTTCGCAATATAAAACAGGTAAAAAGGCAGTTTCTCACCGAGTGATTGTGTATAGTGGGCCAGGTTGTCCTGCATGTGGAACTGCAGAGGCTTATTTACGGCGTCGGGGTGTTAATTTTAGGGTAGTAGATATATCTCGTGACCAACATACAGCCGAAAGGTTATTCCGACGTAGCGGCCAAATGGCCGTGCCCCAAATTGATATTGATGGCCATTTAGTAGTCGGCTTCAATCAGGCAAAAATTGATAGACTTCTCTCAAGTTAGATAGGAGGTAATATTATGAAATTACAACCAATCAATGGGCGTATTTTGATAAAGCCTATTGAGGCTAAAAAGAGGACATCCAGTGGCATTTATCTTCCGGACACAGCCAAAGAAAAAGTTAAAGAAGGAGAAGTTATTGCTGTAGCAGATGACGCCACGGAAGAAGTTGCTGTGAGTAATCATATAATTTATAGGGAATTTAGTGGGACGAAAGTGAAATTTGAAGGGGAAGATTATGTCCTGCTTTCTGATGATGATCTTCTGGCAAAGTACGAAGAGGTAGATAAAATACCAGAATGAAACAGGAGAAGGCACTGGCTGTAATTAAGGAATGATCAAAGAAATACTTATCGAACTCAAGAGGCACGCTCCATTCACGGCTTTTGGGGCAATAACTGGCATTGTCATACTCTTAATAATAATTTTTACTGATATATCCTCCCAGGTTTCTGAGGTTTCATTCATTATTTTTTATATCTTACATCCAACACACATCATTTTAAGCGCAATTGTGACCACAGCCATGTACAGACTACATAGGCCTAAGTGTAATTTTTTATGGGGAATAGTGATTGGATATGTTGGCTCCATTGGGATAGCTACCTTAAGTGACTCGATCATTCCCTATCTTGGAGAGTTATTGCTTGATCTTCCTCATAAGGGTATTCATATAGGTTTCATTGAAAAACCGTGGCTAACAAATCCTGCAGCATTCTTGGGTATTGCCATTGCTTTTTTAAGTCCTGTGACCAAATTTCCACATTCTGGACATGTATTAATCAGCACCTGGGCATCTTTATTTCATATTATGATGGCAATAGGTCAGACAATAAATCTGATTACAATCATTTCTATCTTTATATTTTTATTCTTCGCTGTATGGCTTCCATGCTGTTTGAGTGATATAATTTTTCCTCTTTTATTCGTTCCGACTACCCATACAGGAACAAGAAAAGAGCTTATCCAGATAGAAAATAGAAATGGTTCCCAGACTGGTTGATTTGAAGAGTAGATAGCAATGAACTTCCGTCAAGTGTCCATGAGTGGCAACAAAGCAAAATCTTTGCTCCAAGAAGCATACGGTGAATATTTCGTATCTGTGGGAGTCGGAAAAGCCACCAATATCAAAGGCAAGAAGCTTTTCAAGGAGGTTGAGAAATGCCTGTTTACGAATACAAATGCCAAAAATGTGGCAAAAAATTTGAGTTGTTCCAAAGGATGGGTGCCACTAACGAAGGAGTGAGTTGCCCAGAATGTAGCACTCCAAAGCCGATTAAGCAGTTCTCAGTGTTCTCATCTTCAGGTACAAGCAGTTCCGAATGCGCAAGCGGCATCTGCCCCACATGTAGAATTCCTTCGGAATAAGAGCGTTTTTGAAAGATAAGCAAGCGCGCAGAGACATTAATATATTTAGTGGATGAATGAAAAGGAATAAACTTCAGAGATAAAAGAGAAGGAGGTTAAAATGCAACATCGAGATGCAATCGTGGTTGGCGCAGGACCAGGAGGCCTTTCCGCAGGCTTTTATCTGGCGCATTACGGCTTTGATACAATAATTTTTGAAGAAAAAATTGCAGGAGGATATGCGGTTGAAATTCCTCTCCTTGAGAACTATCCTGGTTGCAGCGAAGGAATTAGCGGGAAAGACCTTGTCGATAAAATGGTCAAGCAGTGTCAAAAAAGCGGGGCGGAAATTCATCAATTTGAGAGAGTGGTTGGATTAAACCTCGAAGGCAAAAAGCCTGTTGTAAAGACAGAAAAATCTGATTACTCAGCTGAGGCGGTTATTATTGCTTCAGGAAGATATCCTGGAGAGCTCGGAGTACCTGGCGAGAAACAATTCTACGGTAAAGGCCTTAGTCATTGTGCGGTATGCGATGGATTCTTTTTCAAAGAAAAGAAAGTCATCGTAGTCGGAGAGGACAGAAGGGCAGCAGAAGTTGCCACATTTCTTTCTCGATTAGCATCTCATGTGAAAATCATTTGTGTAAAAGATGAAGTATGCGCAGAGAAGGTCCTCTTAGAAGATCTTGAAGAACAGAAAGTCGAAATTCTTGGCGGTATGGAGCTCAAAGAAATCAAAGGAGATATTAAAGTAAAGAGTGTTGTTTTATTCAATAAAAAAACCGGTGAAACAAAAGAGATAGATACCGATGGAGTCTTTTTTCAGCTAGAAGGCATTCCAAACAGTCAGATAGCACGAGAGACTGGGATAAAAGTCGATAAAGATGGCTATATTCTTGTCGATGAAAGAGGCAGGACAAACATTGATCGCGTATATGCTGTTGGCGACATAACTGCTTCTCCTACCAAACTGGTAGTAGCAGCAGCGGCACAAGCTGCCACCGCAGCTCTGAATGTATTAGAATACATTAAATAGAAGCCCTCAGAACATAAGGCAGCTGATTTATCAATATTCCAAAAATAATGACCTCTAAAAAGGAAAAACGAATCGGCATTTTCATATGTCATTGTGGGAAAAACATTGCTGGAGGCTTAAATATTCAAGCATTAGTAGAAAGTTCAAAACACATAAAGGGAGTTGCGTATGTGGTGGATAATAAGTTCAGTTGTTCTGAAGACGGCCAACTTGACCTCCAAAAAGCTATTCAGGATCAGAAATTGGATAGAGTTGTTGTGGCTGCATGCTTTCCTTCTCTCCATCTTTTGACTTTTCAGCGATGCGGAGAAAAAGCCGGAATAGAGCCACAGTTTGTGGATTTAATTGACATCAGAAAATGGACTATGCATGGAAGTCCTCAGAAGATCGACGCCCAACAGGCATTAGAAAAATCAAAGAAGCTGATTGAGCTAGCTGTAAAAAGAATGATGTTGAAGCGATTGATTCCTATGATAGAAGTGAAAGCAGAACAATCCGTTCTAGTCATAGGAGGAGGAGTGGCTGGTCTAGAAGCAGGATTGGATTTAGCAGACAAAGGTTATAAGGTTTCTATTGTGGAGAGGCTGCCCACTGTTGGAGGAAAGATGGCATTGCTCTACAAGGTTTTTCCAACAAATGATTGTGCTCCCTGCATCCTAGCTCCTAAAACAGCATATGCCAATATCCACCCCAATATAACCCTGTTAACCAATTCAGAAGTCATAAGTACAGAGGGTTACATAGGCAACTTTAATGTCGAAGTCGTCCAGAGACCAAGGTATATTAATACAGAAAAGTGCACTGGCTGCGGAGAGTGTGTGGAGGAATGTCCTGTTAAGGTAATGGATAATGTATACTCTGCAGGGATGGGACAAAGAAAAGCCATATATATTCCTTATGATCAGGCAATCCCTAAGAAAGCGGTTATTGACTCCCAAAATTGCCTTTATTTCAGGAAAGGTGTTTGCCGTTTATGCGAAAAGGCATGCCCTGCCCAAGCTGTAGATTTTAAGCAGCAGACCGCAACAATGAACTTGGATGTAGGGGCTATAATTGTTGCTACAGGTTTTGATGAATATAATCCAGCGGCCAAGAGTGAATACGGATACGGGCGTTATGGCAACGTTATCACTCAATTTCAACTGGCCCGGCTCTTAGACATCGATGGCCCCACAGGAGGCAAGCTGGTGAGACCAACCGACGGACAAGAGCCAAAAAATGTCGTTATGATTCAATGCGTAGGCTCAAGGGACGAAAATGCCAATCCGTATTGTTCCAATATCTGCTGTATGTATGCCTTGAAGCACGCCCAGATGATCAAAGAACTGGTCCTGCCTGATTCTGAGATCTATATTTGCTTTATAGATATGCGTACTGTGGGAAAAGGCTTTGAAGAATATTACAGAAGAACCAGGGAATTGGGAATCAATTTTATCCGCGGAAGACCCAGCGAAATTATTGAAGAATCAGATACAAAGAACCTTCTTGTCAGAGTGGAAGACCCTGATATAGGTCATCTCCTGAAAATAGAAGCAGACTTAGTTGTCCTTTCCTGCGCCACCATCCCTTCTTCAGGTACCAAACAGCTTGCTCAAACTCTTGGAATCGAACTGGATGAGAATGGCTTTTTTAAAGAAATGCACCCCAAGCTTCGTCCCGTGGAAACAAATGTCCGTGGAATTTATATATGTGGCGCTGACCAAGGCCCTAAAGATATTCCTGATTCAATCGTTCAGGCCAAGGCAGCCGCCTCCTGTGTGGACGCTGAACTGAGGAAGAAAAAGATAAAGCTTCCTGAGTTTATGGTAAAAGCAAGAAAATTCAACGAAGGAGGCTCATAAATTATGGAAGAAGTCTATGTGGAAGAATTTATGTCTCCTGGATGTACAGGATGTCCAGCAGTTAAAGAGATGCTTGAAGAATTATCCAATGAATTTGAAGGGAAGTTGATCGTGGAGGAAGTGGATATTACTGTGGATACAGCGAGAGCCGCACAATACGGGCTGATGTCCGTTCCGGCAGTGGCTGTCAACGGAATCCTTAAATTCGTTGGCGTCCCCAGTAAGGGAGAATTGAAAAAAGCGATTTTGGAGGAAATAGAAGAGTAATAAGATGGATCAGGATAATAGATCAAAAGATCCGGTTCAAGTGTCAAATCTCGATTTAAAATTTAGGTGGGATGTCATAAGGCACAAAGAAGCCAGTGGGCTGAATGCTTGTTTTTCCTGCGGAACATGCACGGCTGGATGTCCTGTTAGCGAAGCTTTTTCTGAATATAGTCCCAAAAAGCTGGCCAAAATGGTGAAATTGGGAATGAAAAAAGACGTCTTGAGCAGTCCCTATATCTGGTATTGTGTTACCTGCCGTAACTGCGAGCAACACTGCCCACAGAATGTCAAGTTCTTCGATGTATTAAATGTGCTGAAAAATATGGCAGCAAAACATGGCTACGCTCCTTCTCCATGGGTTGAACAGGCTCAGCAGATGATGAAAACTGGCCTGATATTCCCCACGGATGAAGCTCTGGCAGAGAAGAGAAAATCCTTCTCTCTTCCGGCTTTAAAAAGCGATGGTAAAAAAGCGAAAAGACTCATTAAGTTAGCAGGTCTTGATAAAATCAAAGCAAAGAAAAAGCGTTAAATGAATAGATATGCTTTATTTCTGGGGTGCACAACCCCCACCCAAGTCATTCAATACGAACTTTCTTCCCGGTGGGTATGTCAATATTTCGGAATAAATTTAATTGATATAGATGATTTCGTCTGCTGCGGAATAAACCAAATCAATTTAAGTCAAGAGGCAGGATTACTCCTGGCAGCCATGAATTTAGCTTATGCCGAGAGGAAAGGATTGGATATTCTCACCCTCTGTGCTGCATGTACAGGAGCTTTAACAGAGGCGGCAGAGAAGTTGAAGGATCAGGAAACAAGAAACAGAGTAAACAGTAAATTGCACACAATTGGCCTCAAATACACCGGAAAGACTAGAGTGAAACATATTTCCAGAGTTTTATATGAAGACGTGGGTGTGGACATAATCAAAAGAAAAATAAAAAGGGATTTATCAAACCTTCGCGTTGCTCCTCATTACGGTTGTCATTATTTAAAACCAGAGTCTGCGTTTGAAAGATTTGAGGATCCGGATAATCCGAAAACCCTTCATCAACTCATCTCTGCCACAGGTGCTTTTCCCGTTCAATATGAAACTCTCCCTTTATGCTGTGGAGGCAAGAGTTTTCCCGTTTCTGAGGAGCCGGCTTTATCTCTTGTACAAAAAAAGCTTGAAAACATAAAGGGTAAAAAAATAGACTGCATGGTTGTTCAGTGCCAAACATGTTATCTTATGTACAGCGATCAACAAAAGATAATAAATGAGCGGTTTAAGAAAAAATACAAAATTCCAGTTCTTCTCTATCCTCAACTTCTTGGTGTGGCTTTAGGAGGGGATCCGAAGAAGGATCTTGGACTGGATTTAAACTCAATCTCTTTGGACAGCCTGCTCGCTAAAGCGGGAATAAACAGGAAGATTTAAAAAGGAAGGATATCCTTTATCAAAACATGAAAGGAGAAAAAGGAAGATGCTAATTGACTCTCAAACAAGAGAATTTTTAGAGAGAAAATATAGTCAGGAATTAAAAGAAGATGTTGATGTGAAAGTTTTCACTCGAGACATCATTATCAAAGGGGAAAACCCCGAGTATGCTCAGTTCAGTAAACAACTGGCAAAAGACCTCTCTCAAATAAATAAAAGAATAAAAGCAGAATATTTAAGCCTTGGAGATGAAAATGCAAAAGAATTAGGTTTATCCTTTTCTCCTACTATCGTAATCGGCAAAAATAACGGTTATTCCATTCAATTCTGGGGAGTTCCTGCTGGCCAGATAGCAAGTGCACTTATTGAAACCTTATCTCTTGTCTCTCAAAGGAAAAGTGGCCTTAATAAATCTTTGAGAGAGAGATTGAAAAGTATAGATAAAAATGTGCTGATAGAGACTTATTTCAGCTTAGACTCTCCCGTATCCAGTCAGGCGGTTCTTTTGAGCAACCGAATAGCGGTTGAACTTCCGGGCAGAATTACCAGTCGATCTATAGAAGTCGAAGAGGCCGTAGAGAAGGCGAAAATTTCAAAAATACCTGCTTTGCCATTAGTTTTAATCAACGGAAACAGTGAGTCTTCAATATCTGGTCTTATTTCAGAAGAAAAGCTTATCTATCAGCTTATACTTAACGGCTCGTCAAATAAAGATGAAATTCTGGCTGAAATGGAGGAGGAAGAAAGAAAAAAGAAAATGCTTGTGGATAGTCCAGATTATCCTGTGATTTTAACAACCTCTAACTTTGATGAGGCAATCAAGAAATACCTCTTTTTAGTCATTGATTGTTGGGCAGAATGGTGTGCTCCCTGCCTTATGGTTCATCCGATAATTGAAAATTTGGCTAAAAAATACAAAGGGAAGATAGCATTTGCCAAATTGAACATAGACCAAAACAGAGAAATCGCCGAACGTTTTAGCATCATGTCTATTCCCACACTGCTCGTATTTAAAAAGGGGCAAAAAATTGACTCCATCGTCGGCGCCATGCCTCAAGATGCTTTAGAGGAAAAAATTAAGATTTATTTGGAATAAAATTTTTACACGCATGAGAATTTACCAATTCAACAATGAAAAAATTTCTTCTTTCCAAAAATCAGAGGCGAACTGCTAGACAATGACAGCACAAAAAAAATGGGCGGAAGGCTGAGACCATAAAATCTATCAGAATAGAAGTAAAGGAAGGAGGCAAAGGATCATGAAAATAGCCTTTTCAAGCGGTAAAGGCGGTACAGGCAAAACATTTATCGCTACCAACATAGCAGCTACCCTCGCAAAAAAAGAGAGAAGGGTTCAGTACCTGGATTGTGATGTGGAAGAGCCAAACGGACACCTTTTCCTGAAACCCCGTATTGATAAGGAAGAGGATGTTATGCTTCTATCTCCTGCCGGAGTCGAAGAAGAAAAATGCATAAACTGCGGCGAATGCGCTGACTCATGCCATTACAATGCAATTGCCGTGATAAAGGAGAAAGTTCTGTTTTTTAAAGAGCTGTGCCATGCCTGTGGAGCGTGTCAAGTGGTCTGTCCTACAGATGCAGTGGTGGAGGAAGAAAGAAAAATAGGCACTTTAATTCACGGAAAGAGCGGCCTGATTAACTTCCACTATGCTCTTCTTGAAACCGCGGAAGGAGGCATGTCACCAAGGTTAGTTAAAAAGGTAAGGAGCTATGTAGGAAAGGGAATCAACATCCTCGATTCTTCCCCCGGAACAGCCTGTCCGGTCGTGGAGACAGTAAAGGATGTAGACCTGTGCGTTTTGGTAACCGATCCCACCCCTTTTGGCATCAACGATCTAAAATTGGCCGTGGATATGTCACGGGAACTCGGACAGGAGCCTGTGATTGCAGTGAATCGAGCTGACTACAGGGATAATAATTTAAAGGAGTATTTGAGCCGGGAGGAACTCAGGGTAGTGGCAGAGATTCCGGATGATCGTAAGATAGCTGAAATATATTCCACAGGAGATCTGGTCATAGAAAAACTTCCCCAGTATAAAAAGCTTTTTGAAGAAATCGCTGATGAAATAATTAAAGCAGGCAAGGAAAAGAGGACTGTCAAGAAAACGGGAAGGAAAAAACAGCGTAGAGAAAAAAAGAAAATAGAAAAGGCAAAACAATCCGGGACTCCTGGAGGAAGAAGACCCAAAGAGCTTGTCATCATAAGCGGGAAAGGGGGAACAGGGAAAACTTCCATAGCTGCTTGCTTTGCTGCTTTAGCTAAAAAAACAGTCATTTCTGACTGTGACGTTGATGCCGCGGATTTACATCTCATTTTAGAACCTCAAATTAAAGCAAGAGGAGACTTCAGCGGCGGAGTAGCTGCAGAAATAAAGCAAGATCAATGCACGGGATGCGGTAAATGTAAAGAAGCATGTCGATTTTTAGCCATCAGAGAGGAAGCAGCCAATAATCAATCCCTTTTCATAATTGACCAGTTTGCTTGTGAGGGATGCGGAGTTTGTTATCTTGTCTGCAAAGATAAAGCAGTAAGCATAGAGGATGCTGTGAACGGAGAATGGTTTGTCTCTGAGACAAGATTTGGCCCGATGAGCCATGCAAAACTGGGAATTGCTGAAGAAAACTCGGGAAGACTGGTAACACTGGTAAGAAACAAAGAAGCCCAACTTGCTCAAGAGGTTGGAATCAATGAAGCAATAATAGACGGTTCTCCTGGCACCGGGTGCCCCGTCATAGCTTCTTTAACTGGTTCAACTTATGCTTTAGTGGTCACAGAACCCACAGTGTCGGGCATCCATGATCTGGATCGTATTTTAAAAGTCACCATGCATTTTAGGATACCATCAGGGATTGTGGTGAACAAGTATGATTTAAACATGGAGATGACTGAGAAAATAAAGCTTCTAGGCCAACATTACCATGCTGATTTTATAGGAATAATACCCTACGATAAAAAGATAACTGAGGCTCAACTGAGCAAACTTTCTGTCGTTGAATATACTCAGGCTCCTATCACTGAAAGTATAAAAAATATCTGGGATAAGGTTAAATATCTCACATGGCAATAAAAATGGAAGACTCAAAGGGCATTGGCAAACCTTATCGAGGTTATTGGAAATGATACAAGTTAGTAAGAAAAGCGATCAGGAATTTGTGGTCACCATAAAAGAGAAGGAGACCCAAACAGAACACTTGGTGACTCTGGATGATAAATATTACCAAAATTTAACCAATGGCGAGATCCCCAAAGAAGACTTGGTCAAAAAGTCTTTTGTATTTCTGCTGCAGAGAGAACCCAAAGAATCTATATTGTCTAAGTTTGACTTAAGAATCATCAAGAATTATTTTCCTGAATACGAGGAAAAAATTAAGCAAGAATTATTGACCAATTCATAGTTTGAGATCCAATGTGTTTATTCAATAGATAAACAAAACCTATTGTGATAAAAGCCTTTTTAAAAGGAGCAGATGGCATCATGATGATGGGCATTTTCTATCTTTAATGTCTTTTTGATTTTCGATCAATTGATAATACTCTAACCTCCAGATTCTGAAAAACCAAAGTTGCCTCGCCTTGACATCACCCCTTATATTTTCTATCATTCGGTATTGCGTGATGAGCTAAATAAGGATTTCTTATCAATATTGAGCGAGGAACTCAGAAAAACCGGCCTCGAGATCATCGGCGACGTTCCCTGGGGAACGCATTTCTGCCAATTCTACCAGACTAAACAGGATCTCCTCGACATCCTGGTCCCCTATTTCTCCGAGGGGCTGAAAAACAACGAATTCTGCATGTGGGTCACTTCTAAACCCCTGGGAGTGGAGGCTGCTCGAACGGCAATGGCAGCGGCCTTGTCCGATTTCGAAAAATATGTCCGCCGAGGTCAGATCGAGATCGTTCCTCACACTGACTGGTATCTCAAGGGCGGGGCTTTCGACTCCGAGCGCGTTCTCAAAGATTGGATGAAGAAGCTCGACGAGGCCCGGTCCTCCGGCTACGAGGGCCTGCGGCTGACAGGGAACACATTCTGGCTCGAGCAGAAGGACTGGGCTGCGTTTACGGACTATGAGGCAGCTGTGGACAGCGTCATCAGCCTTAACCGCATGCTCGCTATCTGCACCTATTCCCTTCACCGATGCGGAATCAACGAGATCCTTGATATCGTCCGTAACCACCGCTTCGCGCTTGTCCACCGGCAAGGACGCTGGGATCTCGTAGAAAGCACAGAACGCAAGCGTGCCCAGGACGAGCTGAAGCGACTCGCCCATTTCCCTGAAGAGAATCCGAATCCTGTTCTCCGGATTACATCAGAAGGCACCGTGATGTATGCTAACACTCCGGCTCAGGCCCTGCTCAAGTCGATGGGCTGGAAGAAAAAAACGCCAATCCCCCAACCTCTTTGGGCCATCGCCAAAAAGGCCAAGAAGAGGAGGGGCGTCATCGAAGCTGAGCTGACGGACAGCTTCGGAAAGACCCATTGGCTTGCCGCCGTCCGTCCGGCAAGAGAGCCCTACATCAACCTGTACGCCCGCGACATTACCAAACAACGGCGGGCAGAAGAAGCGCTGCGAAAGGCGAAATCTGATCTAGAAATTAAGGTCAAGAAGCGGACTGCTGAACTGCAGCAAATAAATGAGCGGTTGAAGGAAGAAAACCAGGAGCGTGTACGTACAGAGCAATCACTGAGATTGGAGGAGGCCAGGTTAGACGCACTTTTGCGTTTGAGCCAGATGAGCAAAGTTCCTCTCAACAAAATCGCCAGCTTTACCCTTGAACAGGCTATTGCCCTGACCTGCAGTAAAATCGGGTTCGTGGGATTGCTGAATGAGGATGAGTCAGTCTATACCCTTCACGCGGTTTCAAAAGACGTGGTGAAGGAGTGCAATGTGAGCGGCGATCCAGTGCAATGGCATGTTGTCGATGCCGGCATTTGGGCCGATGCCATCAGGGAGCATAAAACACTGTTTGTCAACGATTACAGCAAACCCCACCCAAGGAAAAGAGGTCTTCCACCAGGGCATCCTTATGTCGAGAGGTTTATGGTTGTGCCCATCCTGGAGAGTGATAGAATCGTAGCTATCGCAGGAGTAGGCAACAAGACCTCCGATTATAACAAATCCGATGAGCGCCAGATAGTTCTGCTTATGAACGAGATGTGGAGTTGTGTGCAGAAAAATCTTTCGAGAGAAGAACTGGAGAAAGCCTACAATGCGCTCGAAGAAAAAGTGAAACAGCGCACCGCCGAGCTTGCGGCCTCAACAGCGGCGCTCGAGGAAAGTCGTAATGATCTTAATCATGCCCAGGAGGTCGGGCAGATCGGCAGTTGGCGGATGGACGTTCGCCGCAATATCCTGACGTGGTCCGACGAGAATTACCGCATCTTCGGCGTACCCCTGAGGACGCCGTTGACCTACCAGACCTTCTTGTCGATAGTGCATCCCGACGACCGTCAATACGTCGACACGAAGTGGAATGCAAGCCTGCGCGGAGAACCCTACGACATCGAACACCGCATCGTGACCAGTGGGGAGGTGAAGTGGGTACGTGAAAAGGCCTACCTGGAATTCGACGAGTCGGGCGAGGTACGGGGCGGCTTCGGGATTACCCAGGATATAACTGAACGCAAACAGGCCGAAGCAGCCCTGCGTGAGAGCGAGCAACGGCTGAAGCGAGCGGAGGAAATCGCACATCTGGGCAGTTGGGAGCTGGACCTGGTCAATAACACCTTAACATGGTCTGACGAAGTTTACCGGATCTTCGGCCTTCAGCCCCAGGAATTCGGTGCAACTTATGAGGCATTTCTTGATGCCGTGCATCCGGAGGACCGGGCCGCTGTCGACGAAGCATACTCCGGCTCATTGCGCGAAGGACGCGACAGCTACGAAATAGAGCACCGGATCGTGCGCCGGGATAACGGCGAGATCCGAGTTGTCCATGAGAAATGCGAGCACGTGCGTGATGCTTCCGGCCGGATTATCCGCTCGATCGGGATGGTCCACGATATCACCGAGAGCAAGAAGACGGAAGCCCTGCGTCAGGCCCTCATAGAGCAGGAGAGGCTCCGGCTGGGCGCAGCTGTTGAGCTGGCCTCGGACGCGGTGGTCATGGTCAACCTCGACGGCACGATCCAGTACGTCAACGCCGCCTTTGAGTCTATCAACCGGATGCGTCGAGATAAGGCCGTGGGATGTTCCTACTTCGATCTCATCGCCGACGATCAATCAGCCGCTGCGATCCGCGAGTCCATCGTCCAGGGGAGGACTTGGCACGGACACCTGGCTCGGCCGATTACTGACGAGCGGCCGGTCGAACTCGAAGTGACGATCTCCCCTGCCCAGGACCCTTCTGGAACTGTAATCGGGGGATTGGTCACCGAAAAGGACGTCACCCTGGCGAACGCCCTCAGGCGGCAGGTCCGTCAGGCCCAGAAGATGGAAGCCTTGGGGACTCTGGCGGGTGGGATTGCCCATGATTTCAACAACATCCTCAGCACCATCATCATCAACACAGAGCTGGTCCTCCTTGACTTGGATCTGTCCAACTCCGCCCGATCCTCTCTGTCTATGGTCCTGCAGGCGGCCACCCGGGGCAAAGAATTGGTCAAGCAGATTATCACTTTCACCCGCCAGAGGGAGATGAAACGAGGGCCCCTGAAGATCATTGAAATCGTCAAGGAGGGAATGAAACTTCTCCGATCTACCCTGCCCAATGACATCGAGATCCACGAAACAATCGATGCCAAGACCGGGGTCATCCTGGCCGATCCTTCCCAGATTCATCAGATCCTGGCCAACCTTTGCCAGAATGCCGCCCTGGCCATGAGGGATTGCGGCGGAAAGCTGGAAGTCAAGCTCGAACCTGTCCAGGTTGACTCAGCCATGGCGGGCCGGCATCCCGATCTCAAGCCTGGCCCCTATGTGCGCCTGATGGTAGCGGATACGGGCTGCGGAATGTCAAGTGAACTCATGGAGCGGATTTTCGAACCCTTTTTCACGACCCGGGAACCGGGCAAAGGAAGCGGCCTGGGGCTGGCGCTCGTCCACGGCATAGTCAACAGTTACGACGGAGCTATCACCGTCTACAGCGAGCCGGGCCAAGGCAGCGTGTTCAACGTCTACATCCCCCGGCAGGTGAGAGACGCTTCGGCCGAGGATTCCACCGAACCTCTCCAGATACAAAAGGGCCGGGAGCACATCCTCTTTGTCGAGGACGAAGCCGCCCAATTGAAGAGTATGACCCACCTGCTTGAGCGGCTCGGCTACCAGGTGACGGCCAAGGCGAGTGGACATGCGGCCCTGGCAGCATTCAAAAAGAGCCCGGACATCTTCGACCTGGTCATCACCGACCAGACCATGCCCCGGATGAGCGGGATCAAACTGGCAAAGTCCCTGGTCAAGATCCGGCCGGATATCCCTATCATCCTGTGCACAGGATTCAGCGAGAAGGTCAACGACGCAATGATCGGCCGCGACGGGATCCGGGCCTTTGTGATGAAGCCGTTCACCCTCCAAGAAATCTCGACTCAAATCCGCACGGCGCTTAAGAAATAAGGCCCTCCTGAGTAGACTGTCTCCTCTGGGGTCAGGCTTCGTCATTCATGTTAGGCCAAAAGCTATATTCTTGCTTTGTTCTTTCATTCCTGATGAAGCCTGACCCCGAATGCCCACTTGTCTCCAGATTCTTTCTTTATCATCTGGCCCGATGGATTTAAAAATCCACACAGTTTCGGTAGTGCGAACGATCGTATATTTTCATTTCAGTCAATCGGAACTATACTGTAAGATATTTTTTTTAAGAAAGTAACCGGATGCCTATTCCAAAAGGCAGAAAGTCAGCAACGCTATGCAATAATTAACAGGCTTTTGCGTCTTTATAAGGTGAGGAAAGACTGAAGAAGAGAAGAACATGAGCAAATGGACAGAATTCCTTCGCAGAGAGCATTCAAGGCTGGTGCGGTACGTGCGGCGTTTGATCGATGATGCGGCGGACCGGGAGGCCGAAGATATCGTGCAGGATGTCATGCTGGGCATTTTCGACAGGGCCGATATAACCATCCCCATCGAAAACCTCTCGGCCTATGTTTACCGCGCAATTCGAAACAAGGTCATCGACATTTTCAGGAAGAAAAAAGATGAGATCCTCCTCCAGGAGGAAATTCCGGATACCAGTTACAACACAGAGGAAAAAGTGGAAAGGAAAGAATTGATCGATCATGTCTACCAGGCAATCGATTCTCTTTCCCCTCAATCGAGAGCGGTCGTGATCGCCACGGAATTCGAGGGACGGTCCTTCCGTGAGCTCTCTGAAGAATGGGAGATTCCGATCGGGACTCTTCTGGCAAGAAAATCAAGGGCCCTTCAACAAATAAGAGAAAAACTAACCGGTTTAGTTTGATTGGAGAATAGGAGGAAACAAATGCAAAGAAGCAATTTTCACAGAACAGGCGGTTTCATGTCTGACCGTGGACCCAAGGCACTGCGCATCGTCGGGATGACTTTTATCGGAGTTGCTTTTGCGGCTCTGTTTGCCCTAGTGTTCGGATTTGTCGTCAAAGTCCTCTGGAACTGGCTGATGCCAGCTATCTTTGGACTCGGTGTGATCACCTACTGGCAGGCATTCGGAATCGTCATCCTGGCCAAGCTTTTGTTCGGAGCATTCGCACATCACCACAGAGATCCTACTGACCATTTCCACCGGAGATTCCAGGACAGGCGGGAGGAATACAGCGCTGAGATCAAAGACGATGAAATGATGGAAGGCTGGAAACACTACAAGCAGTACTGGAAGGAAGAAGGCAAGGCAGCTTTCGAAGATTATCTGCACCGGATAAAAGAGCGGGAAGAAAAAAAGAGCGAAGCCTGAGATCCGCCTGGCGTAAAGGTTTAACGACAGCGGCCTGGGGCAAACGCCCCGGGCCGCTATTTTATCTCAGCTCCTCATTTATAACCTGAAACAAATGCCTAGGACGAGCCGGAATCCGGAAAGGTCAAGGACAAAATCCCGCTCACGCTGCGCCGCAGTCCATCCCTCCCAGTAATTGGTGGGAACAGAAACATCGGCATCGACCCAGAGCACATGGATTTCCTCCTTTTTAATTCCCCAAGTACCTTCCCAATTCTTTTCTCCGGGAAGACCTGTCCGAGTTTCCCGGCCTGACCCTTCGATTGATTTCAAACGGCAGTAGGTGTAGGCCGTCTCCACGAAAAACCCAAAGCGCCGGCCCAGCATCCTGTTGAGCCTGAGCATTGCCTGAGCTGTGAATCCATTCCCGGAGCCATCTTCTTCCAGGATGCCGCCGTCGACAGAGTAGTAATATATATCGGTTCCCCGGTAACTGGCCGTATAGGACCAATTGGAGTAAAAGTCAAAATCAGCAAAAGTCCATCCGACTGAGCCTCCGACCTCGATGTCCGTCAAACCGGCGACAGGCATCTTATAATGGACGCCGCCTAGCACGGAATATCCTGATAATCCGAGCTGGAATGGGTCGTATTTTTTTGCGTGGTTTTCAGATACAGTCGAAATGTAACCAAAGGAACCTGCGATTGTTTTTTCTTTCTTTCGAATAAATCCCTCGATTCCGAGAGAAACGGAAAATTTTTCCAGGATGAGGTACCGAAGGCGAAATCCAGCTGGAAACGCATTTTTTATTTCGGGAAAATCGTTCACAAAATAACCGTTGTAATAGCGCAGCCGCTGGATGAAATATATATCGTTATACTGCTGTTCGGCTTTGCTGAGAAGGTTAAAATCCTTGGGATTGATAAAGGAAATACCGCCGTAAAGCTCGATCTGAAAACGTTCTGTTCCTGTCAAGACGAAAGGGAGAAAAAACAACACACAAACCACCCAGGCAGCAGCCAGAAACTTGGAAAAGACGATTTTACTCATTTTTTCACTCCTTGACACTGATCGCTCGGATGAGGAATCTGTGTGTTTACCAAGAATCCTGTTCTCTCCATCCAAGCAATCACATCCTCCAGGATTTCTCCTGGTTCGGTCATCGTGACAGCATGGCCGCTGACGGTGTAGCGGGGAAACCGGATAGTCCGGGTTCTGACGCTGGAACCCGGAACGCTTCCCGGCTTATAGTCCAGGAGAATCCGGCCCGGACGCTCTGCATACGATGGGCCGACAGGATCGTGCACCGAACTATTTAATAAGGACGAATGGTAAGCCAGAGCTTCCGGGAGGCTTGGGCAATACACAACAAGGTCATAGGCGGCATTGGTGACGAAGGTTTCCACAAAAGCCACATCTTCCAGGAACATCTCGCCATAAATCTCGGAATACGCATACCGGGTATTGTAGCCTTGCATAACCATCATGTTCAGGGCGAAGGCCGTAGAGACATCATAGTTCAGATCAAGAAAATAGCGATCCCAGGGTTGAAGGTTCCCGAAAACCAAGGCCATGTCATCTTCCGCGCATGGAAAAAAGAAGGAATGGATGTCGCTCGCTTTGGGCGCTGGCCCCATCAGGGCAGAAAAAGACATCAGAGAAGTATAATCCTCCAAAAACTTGATTTTATAAGCTCTTTGCCTGGCCGAAGCGTACAACTCGGGAATCCCGGCCACATCCACTCCCGTCATCAGGGACAAAGCATCATAATGAGTCAGAAGCTCGGCCGAAGCATCGAAGAAACCATTAAAAAAGCCCTCCGGTTTAGAATAAATGTAGGGATCGCGGCCGATTTGCTCCAAGTAGCTATAAATATTATTCATGATATCGTATGGAGTTGGATTCTCCCTTGCCCCTGGCTGGTCCTTGTAACGGATGTAAGGCATGCCTGTTTCTTCTGCTAACTGATCAAGGATCGACCCCGGAGCTTCCAGCATTTCAACAGCCACCAGTCTTTGAAAATATCGGGTGATTGCGGGCTGGATCAAGATCATATGACTGAACTGTCTGGCTATGACTGAAGGCGGGACCGTTTGGCCCGAGTATTCAGGAAAGACAATATCGTAATGGTTCTGGATTTCCTGGACAAGAGCCGGGTCCTGGTAGACCGCCTGTCCATTGCCGTAATCCTGGTAAAAGAGCAGCAAATGCAGCATGACCAGGGTGCGCACTCCCCCATAGCTCTCAGCGACGATCACAACAGGATTTTTTTGAAGCGGGGGATGGTCGGCCAGGAATCGCAATAAGACTCTGACAAAATCAGCTCCATCGGTGAAAGGATTGTAGTTCTGGGCATCCCATTCGGCCTGGCGCGAGGTGTCGTCCTGGGGATTTTCCATCAGGCTGTAGGAGAAGCCCGCTGTGCGTGCGTCGATATGAAGCAAGTTTCCTATGCGTGTCCAACTGTGCGGGTTGATGATAATGGAACCCTCACCTGTCTGAGGATCGACAGTAACAGCGTTACGGCCTGTATTCGCACTGAAAAGTCCGGCACTTGTCGCTCCCCCCGGTCCTCCATTGAAAAAGACAAAAAGGGGCTTGGACGCTGGATCGTTATCGGCCGGTTGATAAACTCGCCATATTCGTGTTCGGGAAGAATGCAAGGCGAGCCGATTGAAATAGCTGTTGGTGTGAAAATAATGATCATTCTCTTCCAGAGTACAAAACCCGGCTTCTGGTTGCGTTTGGGCTAGCAGGGGATGAGGGGCCCCGACCCAAAATGCAGCCCACAACAATAAAATTAAAATCTGAATCATTTTTTTCATTCAGCCCTCCAAGATTATATGTTAGTCTCCACCAGGATTCTAAAACTCGAATTCTATGCCGATATAGGGGATAGCACCCCACATGTATTTTGAAAGGTACTGATTTCCGTATGAGTCCCAGTATCTGTAGAGTTCGTTCTGGTGGTCGAAAACATTCCATGCTCCGGCATAAATGACCAGGCTTGTCTTTCTGAAATAAAACCGCCGTTCGATTCTGATGGACAAATTATTGTAGTCAGACAAATACCCGGCCATGATATCATCATAATCCACCCATGAATATCCATACTGTATGGATCTTTCTTCATTGACGGGTGTGAAAGCTTTGCCTCCCATCCAGGTCCAGCGCACATTGAATTCCCAACTTCTGCTGGGTCTATATCCTCCGGATAGGCACATGATGAAGCGATTATCGTACAGCCGGTTGCGCCAGACACCCATCAGGTCTCGATATTTAGCTCTGTAGTAGGTCAAACTGACCAATCCGTAAAGATTTTTAGCCAGTTTCTTCTGGATGGTGAATTCCATACCGCGGGTATAGGCTTTCCCCTCATCCACCAAGCGGCCCCATTTCGAGAACATGGCGTCATCGCCGCTTATATCATCGATGACAAAAAAATATGGGGCAAAGGATGACATCGGAAAATGATCGTATTGTTTATCGTAGAATTCCAGGGTTATTTGTGTGTCAGGGAAGAGGAGGTATTTGAAGCCTAAAACGAGATGGCGGGCCTGCATTTCATTCAGTTGGGTATTTTCCGGGTGTTGTTTGAGAAGGAAAAGCGGCATCTGCTGGTAAAACATCCCGAAAGCCCCGCTGACCGAAAAACGCTTGGTCAACACCCAGGTAAAAGAAAGCCGCGGCGACAGATGAAAACGTTTGGACAAAGGAAAATGATCGAACCTAAAGCCTGTAGAAATGGAAAAGTTTTCAAAAGGATAAACGAGATAGGTCACAAATGCCGAACTATATGTTCCATTGAGCTTTTTAGGTCCGTCGTCATCAAAATTATGGCAGCGAAAATTGATATATTGGGCTTCCCCACCGAATTTCAATTGATGGGACTGACTCAGATGAATTTGGCTTGCGTTGCGGAGCGTTATCCATTCGTCGCGATAGTTGAAAAAATATACGGTCGTATTGTCCAATATACTCCAGCCATCATCATTACCTTTCATGTAGGAATAGGAAACCGATGTATCGGAAAAACCCCTGCCGCCCCAAATGTGGCGCCAAGTGAGCCCGGCGGTCGAACTGCGGAATCTTTCCCAACTGTAGTCATCAATACCCGAGGCTTGCTCATGTTCGGGATCCTCTTTTGTCTCGCTGTGCCCGTTTATGGTCAGGAAAGAAAGACGGTTCGAATCGTCAACATCATAAACGATCTTACCCTGGATGTCGTAGTAATCCGATGGGTTGCCTGAATCTATGAGGCCTGCAATGATATCGAGGTAGCTGCGGTATCCGGACAACATAAATGAACCCTTCTGGTTTGGCAGAGGCCCCTCGGCCTGTGCTCCGAATCCGATTATGCTCAAGTTCACTTGTCCGTTGAACCTTTCCCTGTTACCCTCGCGGTAGCCGATATCGATGATAGAAGAGAGGCGGTTACCATAGGAGGCATCGAATCCTCCAGTATAGATATCAAGCCGGTCGATAAAATGCATGTTCAGCATGTTAATATTCCCGCCGGAAGCGCCCCATTGGGGAAAGTGATTGATGTTGGGCACAAAAATATTGTCCACATAAAATCCGTTCTCCACAGGGCTGCCGCCGCGGACGATTAAATCATTAGCTTCTTCATCAGCCTTAAGGATCCCGGGAACATCATACAGAGCCCGGCTCACATCTCCGGCCGACCCCGCATCCCGCCGCAGTTCCTCGGCGTTGAACTGCATTTGACTGCCGGGTTTTGCCGGCGTTGTGGGAAAATAATCAGCCGTGACCCGGACTTCCTCTGTGAGCATGCGGACCGCCAACATCTCTACGTTCACAAATGTAGCGCGTCCCGGCCGCACCATCACATCGGTACGGATATCGGTGTAATACCCCTCGAGTTCAAAGGACATAACGTAGTATCCCACAGGTAACTTCAGAAACTCATAGGCACCCGTTACGTCGCTTTGGGCTGCCAAATCAGTGCCTTTTATAGCCACCGAAACCCCAGGGAGCGGTTTTTGGGTTTCATAGTCCAGAATCCGGCCTTTGATCGCTCCCACACGCGCTGTCTCTTGAAGGATTGGATCAGGATTTTCGGTCCCTGTGTGGGCTGCTGATGCTTGTTGCCCACTTCCAATTTCCTGATTCGGACTCTCATGTCGACTTTGGTTCGAATGCTGATCCATGCCCCAGAAACTGGTGGCTCCTGCTAAAGTAAATCCTGCAACCAAAGAAAAAATAACTGCTTTTTTCAGCCAATTCACTTTTTTTATCATCTCATCTCCTTTTTTGGGTAAAGAACACCCTCATTTATACAGCCATTTCTTTTTTGCAGTAAAAGTCTATGGATTAAAAACGATAATATATCCCTATTTTGATTTGGAAGCCTGAAAGATCCAGCTTAAAATCCCGGGCTCGCCACCACGTTCCTCCGAATAAATCCCAACCGTTCGACGGCCAGAGAAAGCGGGCGGTCCCCCAGGGTTGAACCTTTATATCCTGTTTCATGGCCCATTCCCCTTCCCAGGAGTCTCGGTGGGAAGGCAAAGAGCGTGTTCCGGGTCCGGATACATCGGAGACGGATTGATACGCATATCCTCCTTCCACAAATAAGCCGTAGTTTTTGGCGAGATCAAAATCCAATTTGGCTCCGGCCTGCAATGCCAGCCCAGTGCCGCTGCCTTTTTCTTCCAAAAATCCTTCCTCCAGATTCCCATAATCTCCACTTAAATCAGGACCATGCCATCCCGAGCTCCAATCCATAAAATACATACATTCAGCAAAAAGCGGCCCTCCGGTCAAGAAACCCTCTAGCCGGAAAGAAGATGCTATCTTTTTCCCCAGGTGAATCCCGATTGAGGGAATATATCCTTTGGCTGACAAGGTGTAATTCAGGAATTCGTTAGTATAGAGAATCGAGGGTCCTTCGTTCCCGATGACTTCAAACGTATTTTTAAAGCTAGATTTCCTGGAACCTGTGAAATAAGAAAATCCGAAGGAAAGATCAAACCAATGGCTGATGGCATATCGCAATCGGATTCCAACAGGGATGGAATGTCTGAGAAAATTTGCCTTTCCCCCTTCGTTAGTCTTTAGGAATGAGACGATCTCGCCCTGGTCCGCTTGATACTGAAAATAGTCGTCAGCGTAAAAAGTATCGTACATGTCATCGAAGGTCGCTCTCAAATTCAAATCTCTGGGGTTTATACGCGAAAATCCACCAAAAATTTCAACCCGCCATTTACGGTTTTTCCTCATAGCGGGCTCTGGGAAAGTTAGAGGCAGGCTGCCCCTCAGCTCGGTGGGAATCTTGTCTGTTTCTTTGAACTCTTCTATACCCACATCCATGCTTTTTCCGTCCTCAAGAGTGACTTTTAATTCCCAATTGGCACTATGGCCAATTATGATGATCCGGTAGACTCCGGTATCCAATCCGATGGAGATTTCTCTGCCTTCGGATTTCCTCAGCTCCACCACCAGAACATTTTCCTGGTTATGGATGTAGACATTACCGGTAATATCCTCTTCCAAGATTAAAACAGCGGTGCTCTTCCAAATCTCGGTGATCACCACATCTCCTGTCCCCGACATCTGGATATGGTAGCTCGGGTGCTGTGGACCGGCCATGGTTTTTTCGGTCTGGGTCAGCGTCCCATCAAAAGCGAATTGATAAGCCTCATTGAGCGTGATGCGTCCATCCTGATTCATATCGGCTGCTCCTCGCATCCCAGAAATCAGGTTGTGGGTAAAGAAGGACCTTTTCAGCCTGTTGGATTCCTGGGCAGCCTCGGTGGCGGAGCTGGAAGTGATGAAGGCATACCCTTTCATATCATAAGCTGTATCCATCAGAAAAGGAGGCCTTTTGATGACTCCCTTGGGCAGGGTCAGAGCTCCTGAGGCGCAAGAATCAAGAATTGCGATACGCACATCGGCACCCATCGAGGTAATCAGGTCCTTGAATTCTTTATAAGAAACCCTCTCGTTTCCCAAGAAGATATTTTCCTCATCGGAGTGGCCAGAATAATAAAAAACAACTTCGACTCTTCTGAATTTTTCTTTAGCCTGGGCCACATCTTCGGCGAGTTTTTTTATCTCTTCGAAAAAAGTCTCTCTTCCTGGGTCAGCCAGAAAGTGGGTGTCCCCGGGAAGAATTCCACCCATCTCCTCAAGCACTTCTTGGACGGCTCGGGCATCATGCACGGCATACCTGAGGGTAACCCTGCCTTCTCCTCCATTATTGGCCCCCACCAAGAATGCAAACCGACGGGTGTAGAGTTCGTCCGTCTGTTGTCCGGCGGTAAGCTCAGGCAGACTCAATAAAAAGAAAGACAGCAAAAAAATCCAAACAATAACTCTTTTCATCGGCCTTCTCCTTTAAGGATGAGGATGGAGCATTGTTTCAAATCATCTGGCAAGTCAAGCTTTGCCTGGGGAATTTGCTCCGGGTCTTTGGCCAAGCTTTCCGCTCTTTTCAAAACATCTTCCACATCGATTTGAGATCCCGAGGTGACGAAGAAAAATCGCTCGAAATCCGGAGCATCATCCAGTTCTATGGCATTAGGAAGAAAAGATTCTTTGCGCTGTTCCAGTTCGGTCGATCCTCCCTTCTCGGCAGGAAAGTGCAGGGTGACACTCCCCCTCCCGTCGATGGAAAGGATCATGCCGTGAGATTCATCGGCCGCCACATAAGCCAATTGCAGAAGATCCCCGGCTTTGGCCTGCTCCCTGTCCGCCATCATTTCCACCTGGTCATCAATCTTTCGGAAAATCAAAAGCTGTGTCTGAGAAAGATCAATAACCGGAACTCCCTTAACCACGCTCTGCTCCGGCCTGCTATCGAAAGGCTCTGTTCCTGTTTTTTCCAAGATGACGGGAAGAATCAGAAAAAGGAATATCAAGAACGTGGCCAAGGCGGATGAGATATACAGAACGCGTCTCAGGGAAAACCGTGTGGGCTTGCTTTGCATCTCATTCATCTGGGTTATAAGGCTTGCCTTGACGGAGAGTGGAGGATAAAGTGCCAAAATATCATGATTGGAGGATTCAATCTCCTTAAGCATAGCCTCTATTCCTGGATTGCCTGACACCTGGCGGCGGATTTCTTCAGCCTCCTCATCGGGCAGCTCCCCCAGCACGTATCTTTCCAGATAATATTCATTTAAGAGTTCTTGATTCATGAGACTTCTCCCTTTTCTCTTATTCTCCGGCGCAGCTTTTTAAGCCTTTTATGGACACCGGAAACAGAGAGCTTTATTGTCTCGGCAATTTCTTTGATGGTCATTCCCTCGACAAAATACATGACCGCAATTTTCCGCGTGGATCCCTTTTCCCGTTGGAGAACATATTCCAGCAATTTTTTGTCCGCACCACTCCCTTCTTGTTTTTCAAAAAAAGACATATTGAGCAGGATATCCAGGTATTCGTGTATGGTGTGTTTGCGCTCGTCTCTTATTCGGTTTAAACAAACATTGGTGGCGATGCGGTAGAGCAGGGCTGATGGATACATCCCCGTCAAACGATCCTGGTTGGTTAGTACCTTCAAAAACACCTCTTGCATCGCATCATAAGCGGCCTGCTCTTCCTTGAGCATGCGGCGGCAACGCCTCAACACCATGGGTCCGTAGCGAAGATAATAGTCTTCGACATCGATTTCCCTGGAATCAGAACCTCTTTTTTCGGTAATGATATACTCTCCTCTTACACAATATTAAACACTTGAAAACGATAAAATTCCACCCTCGTTACATTAACATATACTTCATTCCGATAACCAAGGTTTTTCCAACTGCCTGAATTCTTCATGAATAATCCCGGTTATCTGGTCTGCAAGAAATGTACCCGTCTCAATTCAGGGTATCAGCTGACAGGAAAAGCACACAATGTGCCAAATATTTTTACAATTTTTCCCCAATCAAACCCAAAAAATTGGAATTCGATAACAGAACTAGAGAAAAAATAATAGGTGATTTTATCTGATCTTATTCTGGAAGTTGCTGTGTTCCCAAAACCGAACCACTTTTCCGGTCTCATCCCTCTCAAAAACCACTTCTGCGCCGAGAGTTTCATCCTTGCGCAAACGGCGGAATGTATCGCCCTCGATGTGCTTCAGCAGTCCCATGCTTTGGGCTGGGTTTTCAGACGGCAGCCCAAATATGGCCAATTTGCCCTTCCAGGGAAGAATCCCTGTCTCTCCCCACCAGGGCTGTGCACTATAAAGGCCTGCATAATCTTCAAGCTCAACCGTCGATTTCTCCTCTTTGCCGCCGTCAGCAGCCTTCTTCATAACATCTCTCATACCTCTTGCGTATTTACCTGGGGAAACACCACAGGCATTGATCATGACGATGAAGGCCTGTTTCTCATGATCGTCGATATTCAGGATGCTCCTGTAGCCCGGACAGCCTCCCGAGTGGCCGACCATTGACCGGCCATCCACTTCCCTGACATAAAATCCCAGTCCCCAGGTGGTTTGCCAATCGGGGTCCACCCAATGCACACGGTGCATTTCCCGGAGAGTGGATGCCTTGAGGATTTCTTTCCCTCCTTTTTCCAGAAGACGAAATTGCCAGGAGGCAAAACGGGCCAGGTCCTCGACTGTAGAAGAAAAGCCGGCTGCTGGGGCGATGCCTTCGGCTTGGAATAAGGGAAGCATATCGCGTGTGCCGTCGCGCTTAAGAGCGGAGTATCCTGTGGCCAATTTCCCTCTCCACAGGGATTCCGGAAGTTCCGGGCGCGTATCGGCCAGCCGTAATGGTATCAGTATGTTCTGTTTGATGTACTGTTTATAAGGGACTCCCGAAACTTCGGCAACAATCTCTCCCAGCAGAGTCAGCCCGAGGTTGCTGTACTGATGATAGGTGGAGGGCGGGTAGAGGGTCTTCTGAGCGCCGAGCTTGGCTTTGACCTGCTCTGAAGAAGGGAAGGGGAAGTCGGGTCCGGACCAGTAGGGATAATCCGATTCCCTGGGAAGGCCGGACGAATGAGTGAGAAGGGATCTAATGGTTATGGGACCCGTATCTGGATACTGCTGCTTGAGACTAAACCAGGAGAGATGATCGGAGACTAGATCCTCGAGCCGGAGTTTACCGGCGTCGCGGAGCTGCATTATCGCCACAGAAGTAAACAACTTGGAGATTGAGCAGATACTATATGTGGTATTGGGAGATGAAGGAACTTTTTTTTCTAAATCGGCCATCCCATAGCCGTTACTCCAGAGGATTTCCTGATCCGTGACTATTGCAACCGATATGCCGGGCAGATGGTCATAATCGCGCTGGGCCTCAAGCCATGTGTCGATCAAGCGTATGGCCTCGGAAAAATCAGGCTTTGTTTGCTCCTCGGATAATGCAGGAGAGGTGCATACGAAAACCAGAAGGAGATGAAAAATTGAGATAGATGTGAGTATCCTTTTCATGTTCGCCTCCTTTGAGTACTCTAACTGGAATGAACTTATCATACACAAAACAGATGGGTCAAATGAGAACTTATGGGAACTTTCTGATACTCTTGTTAAACACTAAGGGATTCTTAACAAGAATGAGCGATTTTCCTTTGATAATTTATTTAAGTTATGTCTATCTCCGAGAAAGGAACTCCCATAGGAAAAAATATTCGTGTTTTGATAGAATTGTTTTATGGAAATAAAAATCTTGTCAGAGGTGCCAGCTGAACTGGTTAAAGAAATTGAGCGGTTTACCTTTGAAAATTTCTACACAGAAAGAGAGAAGACTCCTGAAGGCCAGGCAGAGCTCAAGGAAAAATTCTTCAGTCAACCCAAAGCCTATTTGCTGGTCTTTGAGCAAGGCGAAATCATCGGAACAATACTGCTTCACAAAAGACGATTGAAGCATAAAAATCAGGTGATGATTCTAGGAGGACTGGGCAGGGTGTGTACACGAAAGGACAGAAGATCGCAAGGTATTGCCACCATGATGCTCAAAGAGGCGGTAAAGATATTGAAGACGTGGAAATGCGATGTCGCTTATCTCTGCGCCAATATCGAGGAGACAGGCCGCTTGTATGCCAGAGTTGGATTTGTGCCTTTAAATAAGCCTTATACCTATTACGGCCAATCAGGCAGGTTGTATGAAGGGACAAACGGAATGATTGCTCCCATTAGTTCCTCAAAAATATTTAAAGAGATTATTGGCTCGAAGGAAAAATTCCATATTGGGAGCGGCAACTGGTAAGAATTGCAGTATGAAAGGTAAAAATGAGACAATTAAAAAAAGGAGATGAGTATGAAGAAAAATCTTGGTTTCAATGAATCAATAAAATTGACTCGACTCAGAGAACTCATTTTATTTATTTTCCTTTTAACAGCCCCGGTTATCCTTTCCTCCGGTTTATCAGGAAATGATGGGAGTGAAATCCCTGCCCATAACCTATGGAAAGGAATAGACTCCGGTCAGTTCACTCAGCAAAAAGACCAATCTGATGTTTCCTCGATTGATGCCATTATTAAAACCGTTTATGAATCGATTACCTTCCGAGAAGGAGAGAAGCCGGATCTGGACCGGTTCCGGTCTTTATTCATCGCGAACGCCCTGTTCATCCGCATCGCTCCGGATGGTGTGAATAGAATGGATCTTGATGGTTTTATTTCTTCTTTCTCAAACAGAATCGATACGGGGGCCATGAAAAGCTTCTCT
>CAYVAT010000018.1:0-23981 GCA_964449165.1 uncultured Eubacteriales bacterium
TATTGTGTCCCCATTTTTGACACCTTATTTTAGCTGTGTTATATGTTTTCTCATTGGAATCTGATAAAGCGCAGAGGGATAACCATGAAAACACGTTTTTGCATCTTTTTCATTATCATCCTTGGGTTAACCTGTTCGGTGAGCCCTAACCAGGAAAGGACCCTTTCAGGAACCGTTTTCTTTGAAGGCACATATCAGGGGCCAGTTAAGGTTTACTTATACCAGCTCCCTCGATCTTCTGAAGGAAAGGTCCGAAGTTTATCCAAGCGAGATATTTACGGAGCCAAAGATCCTTATAAAATCCTCACTCTTGAGAAACCTGGCTCTTACTCCTTTCTAGACCTTCCACCCAAGCATTATTCTGTATTGGCCTTCATGGATGTGGATAAAGATGACCGTCTGGGTTTCAACCCTGCCGAACCGCTCGGATGGTATGCTTCCCAACCTGGAGGAGACTGTTCCCTGATAGACCTTACCGAATCAGATCATCAGAATGCGGACATTCATCTCCGTACTCCAACTCCTTTTCCAAGAAAGGACAAACAGATCAAGCATGGAGCTCTCCGCTGGATCCATGGTCTTCCCGTTCTCCAGCTCTGGGGCAAAGCCCAAGAGCGTGGTTATGCCCATGGATATTTGGTGGGAAAGCAAATAATTGATTTTTTCGAATTCTACGTCGTCGAGGACTCCTGGCATTCTGCCAAACTTTATGAGGATATTTTTGTTCCTTTCTTGGAAAATCGCCTGAATTGTCCCCCTAAATTCCTCCAAGAATGTGACGCAGTGATCAAGGGGATGAAAGATTCGGGAATCGATACAAGAGTCAAATCACTGGGCCGGGAGTTCGACCGGACTGATCTCCTGGCCATCAACGCTTATATCGAAAAGCGGGCTGCTTTTCCGGTTTCTCCACCCTCTTCCTGTACCCAATTTGCCTTCTGGGGATCCCTGACCCAAGACGGCCCACAGGAGGGAGGATTGATCGCAGCTCGAAACATGGACGGGGAGTGCGACGTTCGCAAGGTCACCGTCAGTCACTTTCTCCTCTTTGCCGTGGATCCGGCTGAGCCAGGACACAAGCGATGGTTTTCAGCTATGTGGCCGGGATTTGTGGGCACAATTTCTGGAATCAACGAGGACGGCCTTTACGGCATGGAAAATGCCGGAGGCACGGGGCCTGGACCGGTGGTGGGAAATATTACTCCCTGTTCCTGGACACAGAGATACATACTAGAAAAGGAAGGAAAAGAAGCCACTCCTGAAAAGATCCTCAACAGGATGGAACAATTCAAATGTGAAGGGGGAGGCATCACCGCCCCTGGCTCTATTATCCTCTGGGCTGTCCCTTTCCACAATCAAGAGGTGCCCGCCTTTGTTTATGAAGGAGACCGATTCGGTGGGGCTATGAGGACCCCGGCACAAGTCAGGCCTCTTCATCCTCACAACATCATGGCTTCCAACTCCCATAGAGTCTACGGCTATAACCCCGATCGACCTGACCTCTCCTTCGGAAAACCTGTATATTTTTCCTCTCTCTGGCGTTATGAAACTGGAATGAACGAACTGGAAGCCTGGTCAAGAACAGGCAAAGCTCTAGGGCTTGCGGAGGCTAAACGCCTCTTGCAGATCGTTTCCCACGGAACTACTGAATATTCTGTAATTTTTTTGGCCAATCAGATGCATATTTTGGTTGCTGTGGATGACCTGAAAACCGATATGTGGGATGCACCCTATTTGACATGGAAAGAGTACCGATTCGAGGAGCTTTTTGCCCGCTGACGAAAAATAGAGCATTTATTCTAATATTGGAACTTTTCCCTGATGGTCATGATGAGTGCCATTCCGCTTCTGCAAACAATACGGAATCTTAACCGAAATAATCGGCGGCAAATATTGAGTTTATCTATAATCCCAACAGCCTAGCGGCATTCTCACCGAGAATGCCTTCTTTTTCTTCATCTGAGATATTCAGCTTTTCAATACTATCGACCATCTTTCCCAGACTCCCAATCTGATGCGGGTAATCACTTCCAGCCACAAGATGGCTTGCCCCGGCAAATTCAACGGCCAGCTGCAGAGCCTTTACATCAAAGTTTACCGTATCGTAATAAAACTTCTTCAAGTATTCACTCGGCCTTGTGCTTATATGTTCTCTGCATTCCTTAAAAGCTGAATATCCTCTGTCAAGTCTCTCGGCAAGATAAGGGATTGCCCCTCCAAGATGTGCAAGAACCCATCTGATTCCGGGGAATTCTTCGACCACGCCGCTGAAAACCAGCTTTGCCGCAGCCAGCGTTGTATCGAATGTAAACCCAATCAGGGGCATAAGCCAGTAATCTGTCATGGCCTCTACACCTACAGGGAAGGATGGATGTATATAAAATACGGCGTTCAATTTATCTGCTTTCTCGTATAATGGCCAAAACTGTGAATCGCTTAATGCAACTCCATTGATATTGCTGAAAACAGTTACTCCTCTAAAACCTAAATCGGAAAAAGCGCGTTCCATCTCAGCAACTGATGCGTTGGGATCATTCAGGGGAAGAGTGGCCAGGGCAGCGAACCGATCGCCATATCCCTCGACTATCTTCGCAAAACTGTTATTAACGATTCGAGCCAACTCAACTGAACGTTCAGGAGGCTCTATATGAGTTCCCGGAGTTGTAAAAGAGAGAATTTGCTTATCAATACTGGCTTTTTCCAAAACCGCTGACCTGAGATTTATATCCCTATGTTCGGGAACGATTATATTGTAATCGCCGGGATAATGAAGAAGCGGATTTTTATCAGAATCAAAGGTCACTCTGATATGGCTTGGTCCGGTCTGTATGGCTTCAAGGTATGCCACTGGATAAAAATGATTATGAAAATCGATAATAACCATTCTTCTAGCTCCTTCTCTCACTTTTTCTTGCCCATAAATAATAGACAGGAATTCCCAATAAAACAAGAGAAAGCCCAAATATACTTTCTGACAGGTTAGATAATAGTTGGTTTACAACGATTGCCAATGAAGAAACTATAAAAAGCAATGGGATCACAGGATAACCCCAGATATTATAAACCCGAACAATACCAGGCCTTCGGCGGAATAGGAATAAACCGACAGCCATCAATCCGAAGAAAATCCATTCGGTATAGACGACTCTAGTGAAAAGAGTTCGGTATGTGCCTGTTACAACAAGTATTGAAGACCAAACCGCTTGAATCACAATAGCTCTGTGAGGAGTGCTGTATCGCGGATGTATTTTGCCCACCCACCGAAACAGTAGTCCATCCCGCGCCATGGCATAATAGAGACGAGGCCCACATAGAACGATCCCGCTCAAGGCTCCGAATGTCGAGAAGACAACTAAACCAGACATGAAAACCCCACCGCCGTATCCGATAAGTGCATTAGCCGCATCTGCAGCAATTCGAGTGGAGGAAGCTACAGTAGCGAGCGGCAGAATATACATATATACAGCATTCAAAGCGATATAGCACACCGTGACTATCATCGTTCCGAACATCAGAGCGCGAGGAATAGTCTTCTTAGGATTGATGGTTTCTTCGGAATTGTAGGTAACCATATGCCAGCCGCCAAACGCAAATAACCCAGCAACCAGAGCAAGGAAAAAATTGTGAATGGAAATGTCAGAATTTGCGATCTCTCCAGTCACGAAATGATCGGGGATGCGTGATCCGAGTAAAAAACCAGCTAAAATAATAAAAGCTATGGCCGCGACTTTTCCCAGAGTAAAGAGTGTCTGGAGATTGCTGCCTTGCTTTACGCCTAGATAATTGATTGCGGATAGGATTAATATAGCGGCGATGGCAGTTGCTTTGACGGCACTCTTATTCATAGGGAAAAAATAAGCAGCATAGCGCGCGAATATGACTGAAATCGCTGCAATAATCCCTGAGTGCACACTCCAAAACATGGCCCATCCCCATAAAAATCCCATGGAAGGGGAATAGGCTTCTTTCAGATAGATATAAACTCCTCCCGATTGAGTAAAAATTGATGCCAATTCTGCACAAACCAATGCTCCAAAAAATGTGAGAATGCCGGATATCAACCAGACCGCAAATACACTCGTTAGGTTTGGTACCCGACCTGTTATTTCTGAAGGCTGGACAAAAATTGAGGCTCCGATTATTGTCCCCACCACCATTGCCAGCGCATGAGGAAGGCCCATGGCGCGTCGTAGCTCTGGCCTACTTTTCATGTGCATTGATGTTACTATTTCAAAAAAAGTAAAAAATCATTTACAGTTAAGCCTTTCCGGAACAAAAATCCATAGAAATGTCATAAAAATTAATTATAAAAATGGGAATGAAGTGAATTATATTTGACTGGATGCCCGTTTCAACAGACACTCTTCAGCTTTTCTTGTAGAGCTTTTGTGAATTCAGCCTCTAGCTTTTTTGCCTTGGCCTTCAGTATTCTGTCTCCAAACATGGCCAATTTCCCGACTACGTTTGCACGGCATTTATATGAAATCTCGACTTCCCCGTCTCCTGTCTCTTTAAGATCGATGCTAGTTCTCTGAATCACCCGGCCCGCTTTGTAGATATCTTCCCCCTCTCCTTCCATCTCTATATGCGTCGGGGGGTTAAACGTGGGCAGAAACACTTTAAACTTGAACCTGACTTTAATCGGACCAACTTTTTGTTTCACAATGCAATCATAAGTTTTCTCATCAAGCTGTTCTATCTTTTCTGCTCCGGGAACACACTCCCGCAATGTCTCGGCCTCAAGAATTGCATTCCATAGCTTTTCAATAGGGGCACTCACTTTAACTTTACCTTCAAGCAGCATGATTCCTCCGTTATTCTGGATTACCCAGGGGTATCGACCTTTTCTGCTTCTTTTTCCAGCAGATCAGCCAAAGTCTGGTATCCCTTGTTTCCGGGCTCCATCGTTTGGATAAGCAAAAGCTCTATGAAATTGAGTCCCTTGGAGTTGACCCAATCTTTGTGGGCCTTGTCGCCTGTCCCGAATATATGCCGAGCAAGGTCCATGGTATTGGGCCAAATCTTTCCGCATGTTGGACATTTATAACCCATCTTCTCCTCTCCTCACCTTCTCTTTTTCTTGTTTTTCTCTTTAAGTGCTGCCAAGACCTTTTCAGGTGTGATAGGAAGATCTTTGATACTGACTCCTGCTGCATGGTAGACAGCATTTCCTAAGGCGCCGGCTGTGGGATTGGTCAGCCCCTCCCCCGCTTCCTTGGCTCCAAAAGGTCCTTCTGGTTCGTAGGTCTCCACTTCAAAAACATTCGTCTCTGGCATCTCAGTTGTTCTTAAAATCTTGTAATCCACTAGATTCGGGTTCAAAAGCTTCCCTTCATCCATGGGGAGATTCTCTGTGAATCCATATCCTGCTGCCATGGCAATGGCTCCCTCGAGCTGGCCTTTGACTCCTAGGGGATTGATGACCTGCCCGCAGTCGTGGGCGGTCACACAGTTCAGGAGTGAAATTTTTCCTGTATCCGGATCGACTTCTGCCTCTACGGCCTGGACACCGAAGCTGTAAGCCGGAGAGATCATGCCTTTCCGGTGCGGAGTGTAATGCCCCCGTGCGATGACAGGTTGGCCGTCTTTTCCCCGAATCGCTTCCTTGACCACATCAAAATAGGAGAGGCCTCGTTCAGGCCGCGCTATGAGGTGGATCCATCGGTCTTTTATATCCATGTCATAGACAATATTCGGTGAAAGTTTCGCGGCGGCAAACTCTAAAAGCTGCCGCTTGGCATCCGAAGCAGCCATCTTGACAGCGTTTCCCTGCATGAGTGTCTCACGACTTCCCCATGCACCGAGATCAACGGGGCAATTCTCCGTATCGCCCATATGGAGCCTGATGTCCTCTACGCGCACTCCCAGCTCTTCAGCACAGATTATGGTCATTGTGGTATTCGATCCCTGTCCCATATCCTGGGATCCAACGTAAAGGTCTACCTTTCCGTCGATATTTATTTGAATGACCGCTGATGAAAAAGCATAGGGAGTATCGAACCAGTTGAAGATTCCTCCGGACATGAATCCGTAAGCCGCAATGCCAATGCCTCTATGCGGAGGAAGCTTTCCCCTCGACTTGATCCACTCCTCGACCTTGTCGAGACACTGATTGAGGCCGCAACTCTGAATGTATGCCTGACCAGGGACCTCATAGCCGGGATACATGGCATTTTTGCGTCTTAATTCTATGGGATCAATTCCCAGCTCATCCGCTATGAGGTCAATCTGGGTCTCCGCAGTGAAGGTAGCCTGGGGTGCTCCAAAGCCCCTCATGGCTGAAGTCGGAGCCGTATTCGTATAAACTCTGTATCCATCATACCTGTAGCTCGGCCAGACATAGGGAAATGCCTGGAAAAATCCAGTCAAATACAGAGCTGTCGCACCCATGGACGTGTAGGCGCCGCCCTCTGTGAAGACTCGAGCTTCTTTGGCCAGAAAGCTTCCATCTTTCTTGACGCCGCTCCTCAGGTAATAAAACATGGGGGTGCGCCGTTTGGTCGCCATAAACTCTTCTTCACGGCTCAGGACAATCTTGACGGGCTTGCAAATCTTCATCGATAGGAGCGAGCTGCAGAATTGAGCAGAATCAAGCTCGAACTTGCTACCGAATCCTCCGCCAGTGTATCTCGAAATCACCCTCACATCATTCTCTCTCATTCCCAGCACCCAAGCCAACAGGACCTGGATGTAATAATGGGATTGAGTTGAAGTGTATACGGTTAATCTGCCTTCAGGAGTATAGCTGGCGACCGCGCAGTGGGTCTCCATACACATATGGGCTTGCGATGAGCATCTGAACCAGTCTTCCCTGATATAATCCGCTGCTCGAAAAGCCTCATCCACATCGCCCCACTCGATATGTCGAGTGACATTTATGTTCCTTTCGGCATGCTCATGGATGAGAGGAGCTCCCTCTTTTATTGCTTCAAGCTGCTCGAAGACTGCTGGGAGAGTTTCGTATTCAACCTCGATCAAATCAAGAGCTTGCTCGGCTGTATCCTCATCAACGGCAGCCACTGCTGCAACCGGTTCACCGATATAACGAACTTTTTCTCTGGCAAGGATCTCCTCATCACAGAGCTCTTTATAACGCCTCCATATGCCCTGTTTGATGCCAAGAGTGTCTTGACCGGTAACAACAGCTTTAACTCCAGGCAAGCTCAGAGCTTTTCCCGCATTTATATTGAGAATTTTCGCATGGGCATGAGGGCTTCTTAAGATTTTGCCATACAACATGTGAGGCAAGTAGACATCAAAAGTGTACCTGGCCCTCCCCGTAACCTTGGCAATCCCATCGATGTTGTGAACCGGTGTATTGATCACGTTATATTTCTTCATCGGTCATCCTCCTTGTACTTCCCTTCAGCAACTGCTTTTATGGCCCGGATAATGCTGTTATATCCGGTACAGCGACAGAGATTGCCGTGAATTCCCTCTTTGATATCCTCCTTTGTTGGATTTGGATTTTTATTCAATAATGCTGTGGCTGACATTAACATTCCTGATGTACAAAAACCGCATTGGTACGCACCGTGATCCAGGAATGACCTTTGAAGCGGACTGAGTTTCCCCTTATCTTGCAATCCTTCGACAGTGCTCACTTGAGCACCGTCGGCCTGCATTGCAAGGACAGAGCACGACTTGACTGACTCTCCATTAAGCAGGACCGTGCAGGCATGACAAGCACCTGTATTGCAGCCCCTTTTCGTACCGGTCAGCCTCAGCTCATCCCTCAGCACGTCGACCAGAAGTTTTTTGGGCTCGATATACAGCTCGTGATATTCGTTATTAACGGTTATGCGCAGCAGCATCTTTTCCATGAGTCAAGCCTCCTTTCTGGCCAATCCCATGGCCTGCTTCCATGCTTTTCTCAACGTCCTTCTCGTGAGCACATCAACCAGTTGCCTCTTGTAAGACTCGCTGGCATGAATATCGTCAACAGGATCTGCCTCTCTTGAGGATACTATCCCCGCGTTTTCGAGCAGCCGGTCATCCATTTTTTTCCCGATTAAAAGCTTCTCAGCCTCTCTAGCTCTCACAGGCGCAGGGGCTGCAGCTCCGAGGACAATTCGCGCATCCTTGCAACTTAAGCTGTCCTCATCCAG
The DNA here is from genome assembly GCA_964449165.1 of uncultured Eubacteriales bacterium. GTDB lineage: Bacteria > Acidobacteriota > Aminicenantia > Aminicenantales > Aminicenantaceae > CAYSCW01. Next base: position 8,109 of record CAYVAT010000018.1, read on the forward strand.
AGTGATTGAAGCCGCAACTGAAACGATTGGCTGGTCGTTTTTAATAAAATTGAATTTTTCATAGGTCACTGCTGTCTTGGAGGGGATTGGGGGGATCTGAATCTCAATAAGGAGCTCATTCTCCTCGAGCGCTGTCTCGAAGTAATCGATAAAGAATTCTTCAAGGGGAAAAGTCCGTTCTCTCTCTTTATTCGCAACTTTCACTCTGCCATTCAGAGCGATAAACACGGCTCCGGGATCGCCTGCGGGATCTCCGTGAGCAAGGTTCCCGCCGATCGTTCCCCAGTTTCGTGTCTGAATAGAAGCTATATTCTGTTCCATCTCCACCAACAGTGGATAATGCTTTTTAACCAGGGGTAAAGTCTCTACTGTTCTGTGCGTGGTTGTGGCACCAATCCTTAACCCCTGCTTCTTATCGAAGTGAACATAATTGAGCTCATCGAGGTGTTTGATGTCGACGAGGTACTCCGGCGAAACCAATCCCTGGCGCATCAGGATAAGCAGTGACTGTCCTCCGCATATAATCTTATAGTCATCCTTATGCTGCTCGATGAGCTCGAGAGCTTCCTTAACAGCGCTGGCCTTTAAGTATTTGAAGTCATGGATCATTCTTTTGCCCTTTCAGCAAAATCATTGAGTACGAGCCAAGACGGGCTTGGGGGGAGCAGGGATGGCATCTCAAATTTTTCTTTCGACCGGACTGGCCGCGATTTTTTTTTGGCCTGCTCTTCCGGATTTCCCAAATATCCCCGATACTTGGCATAAAAACAGAGATAATAATGCCGCCCTCTATATTGAGGGCACTCCCGGCATAACTTCTTGGAAAACGGACAAATCATTTTAATCTTTGCCAAAGACTCCCTCCTCTAAAGAATCATATTTTCCTATAACCTTATCAAAGGGAAACCGCAACCTTGATTTCCCCAAGCAAGATAATCAAAAGAAGAAGCCTTTGTCAAGACGACTGAAAACAAACTCATCACACCCAGAGTTATGGTGTCCAATGATAAAAAATCTATTTGAGGCAAGATAAGCGTCACTCTTTAGCTATTTTACCTAATGGCATAATGGCTAAGGGGTGCTCATCCTCGGGTAAATCGAGTGCTTTTTTCAGTTCCTCATCCTCGAAGGCTCCGATCATAACCGTACCAATTCCCAATGAAATCCCCTGCAAATAGATATTTCCCCCTATGAATCCTACCTCCATATGCACATACCTCTCTGCCCTCTCGCCATATTTAAAAGAAGTTCGCTCATAGATACCCGCCATAACGATTAAGGCGGCTCCTTGTTTAATAGAGCCTTGTCTGAGGGCAGCATCGTATATCTCTGTTTTCTTATCGCCCTCTACGACTTTCTTCAGTGAATGACTCTTAGGGATATATTTATAAACTCCCTTTGATAGTCCCTGCACATTTCCCGCTACCAAATAGAGTTCCATAGGATAGAGAGCACCTGCCGAAGCAGCTGACCGTAATCCACCCTGCCATTCATATTTTGTATTCCACCTAGCAGGAGGCTCTTCCTTCTTTCTTGTAATACCCTGGGCAGCCCAGAGAATCTGTGAGATATCTGAAATCGCCAAAGGCTCTTGCACATAGGACCTGACCGATCTTCTCATGCGTATTGCCTTCTCAACAGAGGTCTCACTCTCATAACGCGGATCCGGCAACTGTATGATTTTCGATTCGGAGTCCTGTCCTGTGTTTTCTGAAATGATCTCATCAGCGAAGCCGCTGAGCACAAGGGTTACTCCAATCAGAATAATGAGAACGAATGATACATTCATTTTTTTCATCTTGATACCTCCTCTGACTATGAAATGTCGTAAAATAATAAAATTATCCCACATATGAATGTGAAATCAAGGTTAACAAAATACTGATTTCCCCTGCTAATCTGAGAGAGGGGATTTGGTGCAATTTGTTACTCACCTTGAAATCAACGCCCTCAATTTTTTCGTTATTCATGCCCAGGTAAAATTGGCCAATGAATGCCCATTCAATCAGAACAACAGAAAAGGAATTTCTTATCCTTCCAATTGTACCAAGTGTTGAAGTGTTCGCCAGGGAACATCCACTGTTTTGTAAGCGGACATTATTTCAACTCGCTTCCCCGAGAATTTTACAAGATTTACTCTGGATAATTCAAATGGCATATTTATTGCTATGTTATTAAAAGAACGTACCCAGTCATGTTAAAAAATTATTTAAAAATTGCCCTGAGGAATATCAAGAAGCACAAAGGCTATTCGTTTATCAATATCGCTGGCCTTGCTGTGGGCATGACCTGCTGCATTCTTATCCTGTTATGGGTTCATGATGAGTTGAGCTATGACAGGTACCATGAAAAGGCCTCTCGTATATACCGAATTACATATGCCGAGGAGATCGGCGGCGCTTATGACCATTACGCTGTCCCACCCTTTGTTGCTGCTCCGGCTTTTGAAGCCGAAGTGCCCGAGATTATCGCCTACACAAGGCTCTGGGGGCGAACTGGGCTTATCACCTACAACGATAAAAAATTCGAAGAACGAAAAATCTTCTATGTTGATAAAGACTTTTTCAAAATCTTTACCCACGAATTTATAGAAGGTGAGCCAGCAACTGCCCTGGAAAATCCGGGCTCAATTGTTCTGACCCAATCTATGGCCGAAAAAATATTCGGTGGCGAAAGCTCCTTGGGGAAAACTGTTAATCTCAACGCGGACGGTGACCTCAAGGTTACAGGAGTGGTCAAAGATGTACGCCGGAATTCCCATTTTCGATTCAATTACCTGGTTTCCATGAATACCATCCAAGGACCAAGAACCGAGTATCTGGACGATTGGTTCGTGATATCAGGATGGTCATACATCCTGCTCGATGAGAGAGCCGATTCTAAGGTGGTAGAGAGAAAATTAGCTCCCATCGTGGATAAGCACGCGGGCGAAGAAGCCCAACAGTATGGGCAAAAAATGTTCTACTTCCTCCAGCCGCTAACTGATATCCATTTGAGATCTCATCTCGAAGGAGAAATCGAAGGGAATGGAGATATCCGCTATGTTTATGTCTTCTCCATCATTGCTGCGTTCATTCTCATGATTGCCTGTATCAATTTCATGAACCTGTCCACCGCCCGTTCAGCCAGCCGGGGCAAGGAAGTCGGACTGAGGAAAATTCTGGGTGCGTATAAGAAACGTCTGGTTGTTCAGTTTATCACAGAATCGATCTGCTTTTCGTTCTTGGCTTTGGTCTTGGCCTTCAACTTGGTCTGGATTCTGCTCCCGGCCTTCAACAAACTTACTGGAAAAGAAATCACCATAACATCTCTCGTCACCTGGATTGTGGTCTTGGGATTGTTTGGGCTGGTGGCTTTTACTGGAATAGTGGCAGGAAGTTATCCAGCTTTCTATCTTTCTTCCTTCCAGCCCATTGACACTTTAAGAAAAAAAATTCAGAGGGGCTCCCAGAGATCGATCATTCGAACCTTTCTCGTTATTTTTCAATTCACGATTTCCATCATCCTTATCGCCAGCACATTTATCGTATTGAAACAATTGAGCTTCATGAAGAATCAGAAATTGGGATTTAATAAAGAACAGGTCCTTGCTGTTCGGATCAAAGGCAAGGTCTTCAAAGATCAGTTTGAAGCCTTTAAGAATGAATTGAAAAAGAACGCCAACATCACAGAGGCTTCTTATTCCAATGGTATCCCGGGAAGAATGTCGACGATCCTCACAACTTTTCTGGAAGGACAACCAGACAGTATATCCTACACCTTTGATTTCATTTTTTCAGATTACGATTTTCTGAAAACATACGAGATCGATCTCGTCAAAGGACGGGATTTCTCGCGTGAGTTCGAAGCAGATAAGGAAGGTGTCTATTTGATCAATGAAACCGCAGCCGCAAAGCTTGGCTGGGGAGAAGAAACCCTGGGAAAGAAAATCGGTTTTTCCAGAGAACTCATGCGCCCGATTGTAGGAATCGTCAAGGATTTTCATTACAAGTCTCTTAGACAGACCATCGGTCCGCTGGCCATCTATCTGAGACCCGGATATGATAATTACTTGTCCCTCAAAATGAACACGGATGATGTCTCGGCAACTCTGTCTTATATCGAGAAGACTTGGAATGCTTTTGAGAAGGAGAGAAGTTTTGAGTACTTTTTTGTGGATGAGAATTTTGATAGCTTATATCATTCAGAGGAGCAATTGAGTCAGATCATCACCTTCTTTGCCTTTGTGGCGATATTTGTGGCCTGCCTCGGCCTTTTCGGCCTGGCCTCTTACACGGCAGAACAGAGGACCAAAGAGTTCGGCATAAGAAAAGTGCTGGGGGCGTCGGTTGGGTCCATCCTGCTCCAGCTTTCCCGGAATTTCTTGAAGTGGGTTCTGGTTGCCAACCTGATTGCCTGGCCGGTGACATATATTGTCATGAAGAACTATTGGCTTTCCAATTTTCCATTCCGAATTCAACTCAGTCTCCTGATATTTGTTGGGGCGGGCATGATTGCCCTTGCCATCGCCTTGCTCACTGTCAGCTACCAGTCCATAAAAGCAGCTGTCGCCAATCCAGCAGATTCGCTTCGATATGAATGATTTCTCACCTTCATCTCCTGGATATGATGTCTCCGGTGGGGACAAGGCTTAGAATGCATTTTTCCCCCTAAAAATGCGTGTTTAAGCTGTAATTTTAGGGAATAATAGGAGATTATTTATTTCTAATCAATAAGTTGGTTTGGCCCGACTGCATCTGGATATCTTGAGATCTGGAGTGCCATTTGACTGGTGATTTGGCTCACCTTGAAATCAACCCGCGCTATTTTTTCGTCATTCACGACCAGGCAAAATTGGCCAGTGAATGTCCATTCAATCAGTACAGCAAAAAAGGAATTTCTTATTTTTTAATTATTTATTCCGAAATCTGAAAAAAATACTTGACAAGGCCAATGATTTGTTTCACTATTCGGAAGTGATGATTAGACCGGGAGTAAAATCATGAGACTTTTATCGCGTTCTGAAGAAATGGTTCTCCTCGTCGTCTGGAACCTCCAGGACGAGGCTTCCTGTCTGCCCATCCAGCGGAAGCTCAAGGAGACGACGGGCCGCGAATGGTCCCTGGGTTCCATCTATGATCCCTTGGATCGCCTGGAGAGGAAGAAGCTCCTCGCTTCCCATTTGACCGAGCCGACCAGGGAGCGCGGCGGACGGAGCAGAAGAATCTACAGGCTTACAACACTTGGAAAAAGGGCCCTCCAAGAGCTCCGAATGATCCAGGAAGAGCTCTGGTCCGAGGCTCTAAAATTCGAACCGGAGCCGAAAAACCCATGAATGCCGAAACCTCCCATCGATCAGGACCGCCTCGGATTGCCGAAGAGATCCTCAAACATCTTTATTCGGACAGCGGCGACTTTACCCATCTTGGGGATTTCGATGAAATCTTCCAGAGAATCATTTCTGATAAGGGGAGGGGCCGGGCAATACTCTGGTACTGGATGCAGATCGTCCGTTCGCTGCCCGGATTCATCACCAATAAACTTTACTGGAGCCTGAGCATGCTCAGGAACTACGCCCTCATCTCATTCCGCAACTTATTGAAAAACAAAGGATTTTCTTTGATCATGATCCTCGGCCTCGCGGCCGGGCTGGCTTGCTTCATCCTGATCGCGGCCTATGCCCGGTTCGAGATGAGCTACGACCGTTTTCATGAGAAAACGGGACGAATTTACAGGGTGACCAGCGCTGAAGTCCCATCGGGACAGACACCCGGAGAATTCGATATCAACTTTCCAAGCCTCCTCGCTCCCCTCCTCAAAACAGAATTTCCCGAGGTCCGCCACGCGGCCCGGGTTTTCGCCAGAACGGATATCGAGGCCGTTCTCCAGGCCGGGGAGAAAACTTTCACCCAGAAAGGAATATTCGTCGACCAGGATTTTCTGGATGTCTTTTCCTTCCCTCTGATCCGCGGCGACAAGAATGCGGCTCTCACGGCGCCTGCCTCGATCGTTCTCACTTCGTCGACGGCCCGGAAGCTTTTCGGCAATGAGGATCCCATCGGCCGGACGATTTCCCTTCGGGAGAGGAGAGGAGTAATCGACGTCACCGTGACTGGTGTCGTCGAAGACATCCCCCGGAATTCTCATCTCCGATTCGACTACCTGCTCTCTATCGCCAGCCTCGAGGCCGACAAGAAAAATGACTACATGTTCAACAACTGGAACGTCGGAAATTTCATCATCTACGCGGAGCTCGCCAGCCCGGGACAACGGGCAACTCTGGAGAAAAAATTCGGAGCTTGGCTCGAAAAAAACCGGCCCGAGGAACACAAGGCTGGGCTCAAGCTTATCCTCCAGCCCGTGGAGGACATCCATCTCCGCTCGAACATCAGAGGTCAACTCGCGACCAACAACGCCATCAACGACATCCGTCTCTTCCTCGCCATCGCCGTCATCACCCTTCTTATTGCTGCTGTTAACTACATGAACATCGTCACCGCCCGGTCCTCGACTCGGGCCAGGGAGATCGGAATTAGAAAAGTGACGGGGGCTGACCGCCGCCAGCTCTTCGAACAGTTTCTCGGCGAGTCCGTCGTCTTCGCCATCATGGGTTTCTTGGCGGCCCTGGTCATCGTCCGCCTTGCCCTGCCACGGTTCAGCAGTGCGGCAGGGATTGATCTTAACCTCCGAGACCTCTCCGCCGGCCCTTTCCTGTTGCTCATCTTAGGGACTGCGATTGTCACGGGCCTCATTTCAGGCGTTTATCCGGCCCTGGTCCTCTCGGCCTTCCAGCCAGTCCGGGTTCTCAGGGAACTCTCGGTGTCGGGGAGAAAAGGCTCCCGTTTGCGGAATCTTCTCGTCGTCGGCCAGTTCACGGCTTCGATCGTCCTCACCGTCTGCGCCCTCGTTGTCTCCAGCCAGCTGCGTTTCATTTCGAACCAGCGACTCGGATTCGACAGAGAGCACGTCGTCGTCGTTCCCATCCGGGAACCTGAAACTGTCGCCAAAGCCGGAGTGATCCGGACTGAATTGCTTCGCCATCCGGAGGTGATAGCAGTATCTCAGACTTCCGGCCTTCCGACAAGGATCAAGAGTCGCATCATCAACGCCAGTTTCACGACGGACGAAGGCGAGAAGATCAAGATGACTTATCATTTCGATTATGTCGATGAGAATTTTCTGGATGTCTTCAAGGTCGAGCTCGCCGCCGGGAGGAATTTCTCTCCCGGGGTCTCCGCTGATCAAAATGTCGTCCTTGTCAACGAGACTCTGGCGAAAATGGCGGGATGGGCAGAAGCGGTGGGAAAGGAAGTTCAGTTCATCAGAGGGCCTAAACGTGTCATTGGCGTCGTTAGAGACTTCCATTTCCTGAGCTTCCATGATCCCATGGGTCCCATGGTCCTGATTCCCAGGCCCGGCGAAAACCTTGCCGTTCGGATCCGATCAGGCGATGTTTCGAAAACCATAGCTCTTTTGAAGGACGTCTTCAAGAGGAACACAACCACCCAGCCCTTCGACTTCTTTTTCCTCGACGACGATTTCGATGCCCTCTACAGGAAAGAACGTCGGACTAGAGAGATCTTTGGGGCTTTCGCCATTCTGACTGTCATCATAGCCAGCTTGGGTCTCCTGGGTCTCGCCGCCTTCGCCGTCGAACGCAGAACCAAAGAGATCGGCATCCGTAAGGTGATGGGGGCCTCTGCGCTGCAGTTGGTTTCCCATTTGAGCCGAGAATTCGTCATTCTCGTCCTTCTCGCCAATCTTATCGCCTGCCCGATCGCTTATTATGCAATGTCTCACTGGCTTCAGGGATTCGCCTACAGGATCGGCCTCGGTTTCTGGCCCTTCGTCCTGGCCGCAGGGGGAGCCCTTCTCGTGGCCTTCCTGACAATAAGCACCCAAACCCTCCGGGCTGCCACGGCCAATCCCGTCGAAACCCTCCGATACGAATAAATGAAATAACATAGATCTTCCCCCGTGGCAGAGAAACCTCCCCCGCCTCATGTCGCTCATCAGGGGCTTCGGATGGCTGCAGAAAGTGCGGCCTAATATTTTTCGTCATTCATGACGAGGAGGGAATCCCTGAAAACTATGCTTATTGTATCTTCACGATTCATTTCAACCGGATCAACGAAGAGAACTTTTACTAGTTTCCCGTCAATTTCAAGCTCTGTGGCAAGCGGTGACGAATTCAACCTGGCATCCTGGATGGAGCTCCATCCGTAATCTGAGGAAAAACCGAGGCTCGCCAGCTTGAGCCTTCCGAATTCCACCTTCAGGGTAACTCGGCCGTCTTTGACGGCCAGGCTGCCCCATCCGCTGCCGGTCGACCAGAAGGTATAAAAATCGTCGCGTCGTATCTGAGGGACGAAGGCCATAGAGTGATCGACTCCGTCATAGCGATATCCACACAGGGCCAGCATCACCGCCCAGCTGGCCATAGCCCGGGCATAGTGATGCCCGCATTCGAATTCATTCCAGGGATTGCGATTGAACCCGCTGTGTCGGTCGCGGACAGCCTTTACAATCATCAGCCCCTTGTCGATATGCCCCGAATAAATAAGAGAGGCTGCCACCTGGTATTCTATTCCAGTCCAGACTTCATCCGAATAGACGAAGGGCAGGGCCGGCCGGTTGCCGTGCGGCCAAGAGCAGAGCAGAAGCCCGGCTTCGTCATTCAGGGCATAGACTCTCTGGACATTGGAGAAATCACTGAGATTCCGCTTGAAATTGTAAGCGAAGATCGAGGCCATGGCTTTATCCACATGGGCGGGATCGAAGATGTAGCCCAGGCCGGTGACGTGGGCCAGATATTGGCCCAGAAGCTGGTCGGAGAGGCATCCCTCACCATACTGGTACTTGGGATAGGGAGCATCCTCTGAAAGCGCTGCCATTTTCCCGCCCGGCGAGGCTCTGCCTTTGCATTCAGGATTGGTGCACATCTTTACGGGCGAGCGCAGATGTTCCGGAACGGTCAGTCCCTCCACGACCTTGACCTTCTGGATATAATACTCACCGTTCCAGAGCTGTGCATCATACTGCGTGGATCCCTTGCGGAAGATCTCCTCATATTCATCGGCCTTAGCTTTCTCACCTAAAGACTCTGCCATCCGGGCCGCTGCCTTCAAAGCGGCCAGGTACAAAGAACCTTCCATGGTGTTTGGCCCATAGAACTCGATGTCGTATGTGTTGTGCTGCTCGCCCTCCATGACGCCGTCTTTGTTAGAATCCCAGGGCAACAGCAGCTGCTCCTTCTGCCAGGCCAAGCTATCGTTTACTTCACCCACGCCTTTCCAGGCAAACTCTAAGGCAGCTTTCACCCTGGGCCAGAGTCTTTTCAGCCAGGCCGAATCTCCCGACATTTTCCATTCTCTATAAACGCGGACAATGTTTCCCATCTGGCCGTCGGCACAAGGCTTAAAGGCCCACCATTGGTCTGTCAGCGGCATCAAGGTACGGAAGACCTGGTAACCATTGGGAAAGGTATTGTGGAGAAAGTCGGTCTCGCGCATCGTTCGTTCCAGGGAAGGGAAGAGAAAAGCCAGTGTCTGTTCGTAATTCCAGACGTGAGTGCAGTTCATGGGACAGCATCCCCGCTCGTCACTCAAGCCTTCAAAGCCAAACAGTTTCCCGTCTTTGGTGCGCAGAACCAGATTGGTTTTTAATGAGGATGTCTGGGAGGAGAGGGCGTCGATGACGCAGGAGGGATAGGTGGAAGCAAAGAGGATGTCATGGAATTTTTTCGTGTCCCTGTAGAGCCCATCCAGATTTTCAACCAGATACCTGGCTACCTCCCAGGAATTCTTGAATCGAACGGCGTAGTGATTCTTGAACTTCTTGCCTTTGACCTTTTCTTCCCGGTTCCAGTAATTCTCCCGATTCGGGAAGTACCATGTCAGATAAAAAGGAATGGTTCTTTCTTCTTGGGGATCCAGGGTGATAGAGACCAGAAGGGTGGCTGTGTCACTGCGGCCTTGAGGGGATTCCTGACTATCTCTGACATCGCTGATGCGGCCGTCGTCTGAAAAGTCGTCCCAGAAGACATGGGCGTTATCCCACCATCCTCCCCGGTACCATCTGGTCTGGACATCCACATCTTTTTCCGTGGTAACGATGGAGAGGTCTCCGTAGTCCAGCATCTCGGGTGTGGCCCGGCCGGAACTCATCTTGATTCCCCTGAAGAGAGAGGCATCAGAGTACTCATTGAGATTATTCCCGAAAGTCCGCTGGTTGCTCTCATCCAAGGTCTGAATAGGGTTCATGGCGCTGAGGGCAATCGAACACCGGACAGTAGCATTGCACTCGTTTTTAATCGTCCAGTTGAATATGGCGGCCGGAAGCCCGCTCCTTTCCGGGTCCAACGGAATAAAAGGGTTGTAGGCTTCAAGAGTGATCTTTACGGGCATTTCATCATCAGTGAGCCTCAAGTAGGCAAAAGGATACTCCCCCTTAAATACGGCTTCACCAAACCGGGCTACACCAGGCAGCTGGGTGCGAGGAATTCCCATCCATGCTTCGTAGGGAGGCAGGAGTTTTCGCTCCAAAATCTTGGCCGCCGGCTCTTCCTCATCCGCTTTTACCCAGATGGAGAAGAAAGTCAGATCAGGATGCTTACCCTTAGCAGGACGGTTGAAGATCTCCAGTTCTCGTATTTCCCCGCGGCCTCCAAGAGTAATATTCCCGGTGGCCAGGCCGCCGATGGGAAAAGCGATGGTCGCTAGATCATTACCCGTGAATTCTCTGACTGTTCCGAACTTGTAGAGTTTGTCTTTTGTGAAGACCTGATCAGTCCATACTGTACTCACTAAAGCTGCTAACGCGATGATGCAGATTGCGAATTTTCTCATTATCACCCTCCCGTTTTAAATGACTTTATGCACGTCTATTTACGTTTATAACAAACGACCCATCAGTGCCAATTGCATATTTTCTAATGAAACACGAAAGGAACGTTTATGCTCTCTCCGTTGAAGATGTTATTTCTCGCGCGGACGAAGAGATTTTCTCTTTTTATTCCATCTTTCTCGCAAACGGACAGAATCCAGGCCAAGAAGCCGCCCCTTGGAGAGAACATTCTTACCCATACACTCAAAGCGAAGTGTGTGTTTTCCCGGGGAGAAAGAATAGCTTCCAAGATAAAGGTCTCTCACTCTTAACTCTTGCGCATAGAAATCCATATCCTCTTCTTCATTCCAATCCGGATAGTCTTGAAGCTCCGTAACATTTTTCCCATCGAGGAAAATGCGGTACGTTCCATAATCAGGCGCATGGGTAAAACGCAGCACCAGGCCTTTGAGTTCTTCCTTTTTCGCCTGGAAATCAATCTCTAGAGAAGGATTATCGCCTGTCGGAATAAAAAGCACCTGTCCTTCACCAGTCCAGTCATATCCTTTCTGCAGTTTGACCGTCCCTCCGTGCGGCCTGGCTCCGGCAATCATATCTTTACCTTCATTGATGATATCCAGGTTAGGGAAAACCCTCTCCTTCAAGGGAGGAATAGCGGTAAAACGTTTGGGCTGGCCAATCTGATACCAAAAAGCTACAGTGGCTATATCATCTTCACGTTCCACATGGCCATCGATCTCTCCGGTTTCTGTCTCATCCGCAGATATCCAGCCTGTATGTTCGATTTCAAACCGGATTGACTTCGAGAAACGTATGGGATCGGCAATGTGCCAACGATAAAGTGTGTATCTCACACCCAGGTCGCTGGGGTCGCCGCTCATGTAAGTGCACCCAAAATACGGAAAAAGACATTCATTCAAACCCCAAGCACAGAGAAAATAGTCTTCAGTCCCTGTCCCCTGGATCGTAGGTTTAGAATCCCCATCTATATAGATACGCGCATCCCCTTCACCGAACCAGAAAGGAGAACGAGAACGGGCTGACATGACAGTGCCAACATAATGACCCTGTCCCTCTGCTTCCAGTATGAGGTAATCCTTTCCTATGGTCTCTGGAAATTCTTGCCGGTACTGGGCACAAAAATAAGCCGTTTCTTCAGGCAGTTCATCCACTTCGATGTAATCGATGTGATAATAGAAACTGCGCACATTTTTATTGCCTTCATTGGTCACCTGGATCCTTCCGTGCTTGAAGAAAGGCATCTGCCAGTAACAATTGTAGCCGTCGCCGCCCTCCACCAAAACCGGAAGAGAACGGATCTCACGGCGCAAACCGAAACCGGCCCCGAAGAAATCTCCCAGGGGTACCTCCACAGCCGGATACTCGGCATCATCCCAGTACATCCGCAGAACGATCTCACCGGGATGGGCAGATCCATATTTTTCCAGCCAGTTGGGGCGTGCTTCGTTAAAAGTCAACCAGATATGGGTAATGATCGCCGGCCCTTTGATATCCGCCATAACCATGGTCTCTCCTGGGGTGATATAGGTTCGGCGGTCGTAATTGGAGTTGAAATCGGGATCTGATGAGGTGACAGCCTTCGAGCGGCCTTTCTTTACTTGAGTCAGGTCAGATAACAAACCTGTTGTTCCATCTTGGGCCATAGTTTGAGAATAAATCAGCATTATGGTAATACCCAGAATAAAATACTTATAGGATTTCATGAAATCTCCTCCTTATGACAGTTGAAGAATTGATAAAGCTTTTCATCTATTATTAGAATGAATTTTTAGCGATTTTAACTCATTTTGAGGGAGGAGACTTTTCCAGCTTTCCGAACTGCTCAAGGGTCAAAGGACTGCTGTAGCCCGAGTAGTTAATCAAGGGTTTCACTGGGTGCTCTATCGGAATCCATTTGCCTTCTACATAGTTTAAAAAGACGAGATTCCATTTCATTCCTTCAACGACAGGAACCACACCCTCTACATTCTTCAATTCGCCATTTTCAAACGCAAAGGGATAAAATTCGTTGTTCTTTATATTCTGGATGATCTGGGTGTTGTGGCACTCATCACATTCTCTTCCATCCTTCATCACATCATGAGAGAAAGCTGGCGCAAATACCATCATGGCCTTATTCTGATAGATAAAAGTATGGAAATTGGCCAGAGTGACTTTGGCTCCCTTGTTAATCAGGAAGAAAATATTATGGAGAGGGAGAGAAACACTTTTGTTTTCCTTAACCCTGGTATCGAAATGGCAGTTATAGCAGACTGAAATGTTCCTGACGTGACACACTTTGCAATCGAGCTTTCCGTCGTGAACAACATGACTTTCGGATTCTGAGACAGGACTATGGCAGTTTTCACATCGAGTGTCCATAGCACCTGGCTGTTGAAAAGAATCATACGGTGTTCCATCTCCATGTATCTCTCTTACGGAGTGGCAATCCATACATTTCATGCCCCTTTCGAAATGAACGTCTAAATCCTCCCCTTCCTTATTTTCCTTTACCTTCTGCAGAGTTTCTATGCCATGGCATTCCTGACAAACCTCCTGGGCCCGGGCTGGTTCCAGCGAATATTTTGCCTTTCCGTTAACTTCTTCTTTATGGCAGGTATCACACGAACGGACATGGCATCTGCTGCAATCCAGTTCAGAAAAAGGAATCCCTGTAAGCCTTTCCAGGCCGCCCTGTTCCTTGCTGTACCAGTACTCTATGCCCTTGTTAGTGTAATGAAGGCTCTTTTCGTAGAAATTAGTCTCCGCGCGGGTCTCTTTCTCCTCAGTTGCGTGGATGATAAAAAAGCTTAAAAGCGTTAACGCACTAATAATTATAAGTCCCCTCTTCATGTCTCTTGTCCTCCTTTATTTTGGAAATTTCCTCAATACTTCCAAAACGAATCCCTTAAAATATTAATACTTTTTTCCCGGTCATTTTAACTCATCCTGAAGTTTCACATTCAGAGCTGTAATCTTCCTTTTATAGCTTGAAACAGAATGATGTTCGATTGACAACTCTTTATACATTAAATTAAAAGGGATTCCAAGTTATGACAAATCTTCAATTTCCTATTTGGGCGATTTGACACATCTTTTTCCGCTCTTTCATTACTCTTGACATATATCCTTCCAGGATTTATCCTTCCCAGGGTAAAGTCAGTATGGGAAATTCTGTCAATAAACTGATAGAATCGGCGATTTATCAAAGAAGAAACTTCCATCCATTAAAAAAATCGTTTTTGGCCTTCTTAGCCTTAGCCTTGTTCTTCCTAAACTCCTCTCAGGCTCTGATGGTCAAATTGTCTCTTCAGAGATTGACGATTGGTTCAGATGCGATAATTCTCGGAGAAGTGGAAAACATTCAGTGCGAATGGAGTCTGGATGGGCAAATCATTCTATCTGTGGTGACTCTCCGGATTGATGAGATATTAAAGGGAGAATTTTCCAACAGTAAAATCTTCATCCAATACCCCGGAGGAACTGTAGGAGAACTCAGCCTGAAAGTTACTGACATGCCTTCTTTCCACAGGAAAGAGAAGGTTTTAGTTTTTCTGAAATCCATAATCGATATGAGTGACACGAAAAATTCCCCTCTGGCTACGCTCAATATTCTTCCTGCCTTTAAGGTTTTCGGAAATGCACAGGGCAAATATTTCATAGATGCTGAAGCAAGGGCAAAAAGGAGTGGATACAATTTAACTGCTCGGGATGTAGACCCGGATAAAACGCTATCTTTAACAGAATTAAAAGCAAGGATAAAAAATATTCTGAAGCATCAGTCTGAAGAAAGAGAAAAAATTCATGATAAAGGCAAGCACTAAATTCTGGCTATTCTGTGCTTTTCTGATTATTCTTGTCGGAGGTTCCTTATCCTATGTACTCTTGGGCTTTCAGTGGCCTGTCGGGTCTGATATCGGGTTTTATATAAATGCCAACACCTCCCAGATTCCTGATGAGGATAGCGCTGTAAGAAGTGCGGCCAGCTCCTGGAGCCAGATAAACCCCTCTGGCCTGAGACTCTCTTATCTGGGCTCCTCCTCTACGACGGATCATGGATACAACGGCTTGAATACTATCTGTTGGAAGGACGAGGGTGGAAGCGGCACACTGGCAACAGCTTGGATGTGGTACAGTGGGAATACCACGGTAGAGACAGATATGGTCTTTAATGATTATTACAGCTGGTCTACTTCAGGCGGAGATTATGACATCGAGACCGTTGCTCTTCATGAGCTTGGTCATTGGGTTGGCCTTGACCACAGCACCACAGGAATCATGCAGCCAGCCTATAGTGGAATTCAACGGAGCATAGATGATGATGCCAGAAACGGTTTCGCAGCCATGTATGGAGGTGAAGAACCGAATCCTTCCATAGAACTGGATAGATCCTCTCTCTCTTTCGAGGAAGACCTGGTAAAGACATTCAGGGTAAGAAACTCTGGGGGAGGGACGTTAGATTATCAAATCAGTGACAATAGGCCATGGATGAGTATCTCACCTGAGAGTGGAAGCTCAACTGGCGAATGGGACGAAATAACCACTGAAGTTGATCCATCCGGATTGAGTGGTGGGAATTATTCCGGAACCATCAGCGTGACTTCTGGAGATGCGGACAACAGCCCTCAGAATCTCACTGTTTATCTAACAGTTGAAGAGGAAGAAGACAATCCACCCTCAATATCTATATCTTCTCCTCAAGATGCGGATGTTGTGTCAAGCAAAGTCACTGTCAAAGCTGAGGCCTCCGATGACAAGGGAATTCAGAAAGTAGAATTTTATTTGGACAACGAGCTAAAGAAAACCGATTACACCGCGCCATATGAGTGGATCTGGGATACAACCTCCTATCCAAGTGGATCTCATACAATCAAAGCCATGGCTTATGATACGGCAAACCAGACGGCTGAGGATTCGATAAGTGTTACGGTCGACCAGCCGCCTCAGGTCTCCATCACCTCGCCATCATCAGGAACTAATGTTTCCGGGATTGTATCTGTAGAGGCATCTGCCTCGGATGATATCGGGATAAAAAAAGTGGAATTTTAC
>CAYVAT010000018.1:24081-56890 GCA_964449165.1 uncultured Eubacteriales bacterium
ATCTGTAGAGGCATCTGCCTCGGATGATATCGGGATAAAAAAAGTGGAATTTTACCTGGATGATGAATTGAAGAAAACTGATAAAATTTCACCTTTTAAATGGGTTTGGGACACGACTTCCTTTCCCAGTGGATCTCATGCGATAAAAGCCGTGGCGTATGACACAGCAAACCAGACGGCTGAGGATTCGATAAGTGTTACGGTCGACCAGCCGCCTCAGGTCTCCATCACCTCGCCATCATCAGGAACTAATGTTTCCGGGATTGTATCTGTAGAGGCATCTGCCTCGGATGATATCGGGATAAAAAAAGTGGAATTTTACATAAATGGAGAGTTAAAAAAAAATGATACGAAGTCGCCATATGATTATATTTGGGATACAAATTCTATTTATAACGGTACCTATATCTTAAAAGCCGTTGCTTATGACTCCATAAACCAGACTGCATCAAATGAAATTGAAGTTATTTTAATCCCTCACGCTCCCTTGAATTTTTCCGGAACAAAGCATAATAACAGCTCGACTTTACTGGAACAGTACATAAATGCATTAACCTGGCAGGCTAACAGTCTGAACAAAGACATAGGAAAGTACAGGATTTATCAGGTCGAAGGGGAAGACCAGATATTGCTGACAGAACTGGATGGGAACACATTTGAATACTGGCATTTGAATGTTGCCAAGGACGAAAGATACAGATATGTTTTGAAGGCCGTTGACAATGGAAACAGAGAAGGGGAACCTGCCTATCTGGAAATTCAATAAAATCAGGAAGAGATCATGAATATTGGACATACGAAAAAAGTGCCAGTTAAAATCATGTTCTCAGCCATTCTTTTCTTTCTTCCCTTATCTGGATTGGTCTGGGGGGGAGGAAAAGTTGAGCCGCAAAAAGATAAAATAATAAGGCCGGAGCCTTCTGAAGAAAGAAATATTTGTGTAAAGATAGGAGTCGGTTATTTTTTCCCTGCAGAGAAATCATTCAAGGATATTTACGGTGAAGGCGTGGCGATCAGGGGAGAAATAGATATAAAACTCTGGAAGTTCATCGACCTATGGCTTATCGGTAATTATTACTCCAAGAAGGGGCATCTTCCTTTTACCAAAGAAGAAACAAAGATGACTTTGATCCCCATAGGAGGAGGGCCAAAGATAAGATTTCAGAGGGGGATAACAAATATTTACATCGGCCTGGGACCAGTGTTTTATGTTTACCAGGAAAAAAATCCGATAGGAGTAGCCAAAGGCACCGGTGCAGGAATTATCGGGCAAGCAGGATGCTATTTCAATATAGTCCATGGATTATTATTTGATGTCAGTGTAAATTACAGTTACTGTAGCGTGACGCCTCAAAAAATTAAAGCTGACTTAGGGGGAATTCAGGCTGGATTAAGCTTAGGATATGAGTTCTAACTGAATACACGACGTCAATTAAGGGAGCTTTGTATCAAATACAGCATGCTGTATATTAATAGTTCGATGGACGCCTTCGGCGCATAAAGTCTCTGAGAGCATTTAATAAAAAAAGTACAAATACTGAGTCAATTGCAATTAATTAGAGTGCGTATTGTGTAAACTTTGATAGGAGGTTGCTCAAATGACACTAGTTGAAGGTCTGAAGAGCCAAGCATGGATTGTTATACTCATTATTGCTTTAGTTATTAGTGTTCTTACCTTTTTCAGAATGAAAGGCAAATTACTATTCCGAATAGGTTTTTCACTTATACGTGCACCTATCTTTTTTATTCTCTTTTATATACCGATTTTTAAGCAACCAAGGATATCTGATATTATCATTCTTCCAATTATAGGTTGCGCTCTATTAATTATAGGAATGATCATGGCAATTGTGGGTAGCAAACAGCTTATGAAAACTAATCTGAGTGGTGTTAAAGGTATTCCGGAACAAATAATTACAACTGGATTATATAGTATTATTAGACATCCTATAAATCTCGGATTAATGCTCACTTTTGCGGGCTGGTATATAATATTTTCTGGTGTGTATTCACTCTGTTTCTTGGTAATATTTATAATTTTTTTTGCATTAGAAACGCTTTGGGAAGAAAGGAATCTCGAAAAAGCATTTGGGGAAAAGTACACAGAATACAAAAAAAGGGTTGGGATGTTTTTACCTAAAATAAAAAGATGAATAGTAATTTTATTCATTCGATGGGTATAGAAAAAACATCGAACAATCGCTTCAAGCGGATAACGCTATTGTCACGGTTCTGTGCTGTCGCATCGCTCGGCAAAAACCGCGCCAATGACGCGTTACCGCTTAAGCGTATGTTATGTGGAGATGCTGACTATGTCCGGAACAGAAAAAGTCTTATTCATCAAGGCGTTTCTTGAGTTTATTTAATATTTCCTTCACCTCTTGTTCTTTTTTCCCGCCGAGATAGAGGTATTTTTTGAAGTACTCAATAGCATCCGTTGCTTTCTTTTGATCTTCATAGATTTTTCCGATCTCATAATAGGGTTCTGGGTCTGCTGGTTCGAGTGCGATGGCATTCTTAAACTCTTCTAAAGCCTTTTCATGCAGGTTTTGCCTAAGATAGAGATTGCCTAAGGATTTGTGTGCCCCAAACGATACCGGTCTTTTTAGGACAGTTAAAGAAATATCGAGTTCATCCACAGAAGATTTATCTTCTTTTTTTCTTCTTTTTATTCTCTTTTCTCTCTGTATCGCATTCTTCCAGTTCTCTTCAGCCCTCGGGAAATTTTGCACCGCTAAATATGCACATCCGAGATTGTAGTAACCCATTGCATCTTTAGGATCGATCGAGATGACTTCTTCATAAGCCTTAATTGAATTTTCATAATCTTCCATTTTGAAAAATGTGTTTCCCACCAGATCATAAGCATCTCTGTAGTCATTCTTAAGTTCAATGGCTCTCCAAGCGTATTTCAATGCTTCTTTCAAGACGTTAAGGATGTTGTAAAGCTGCGCAAGGTTGTAATTGAGTTCAGGTGAAATATCATTAATTTCAAGAAAACTTTTGATAACTCTAACTGCCCTATTCAATTGTCCGGACCTGACAAGAGTTAACGCATATTGATTTATTTTCTTTACGACTGAATTGATATTCTCTCTAAATACATATTTGTATTTCAAGTCGACTTCATCGACGAAATCTTTTGTTAATCTCGGCTCATCTTCTTCATCAAAAAATGACTTCTCTTCCAAAGCTCTCTCCAGTAAGAATGCAGATTGATAATCGTATGGAATAAGCTTCAGTATTTTTTTAAATAAAGGGATGGCCTGGCCGAAATCCTCTTTATTGAAATAAATTTTAGCTAAGTTCCTTATGGCCTCGACATGGAATGGTTTGAGTTCGACAGCACGCTGAAAACAGGAAACAGCCTTTTCTATTTCTCCAATATGAGAGAAAGCATATCCCATAAAAAAATAAAATTCTGATTGTTCTCCTTGTTCCCAAATAGCTTCTGACGACCTTGTCAGAGCTTCCTGCCAGTCTTTCTTATTGAGTTCGATATCTATTAGCTGGATAGAACATTCGACCGGATCATATTTTCTCTGGATAGCAAGATGAAAATTTCTTATTGCTTTTTCGAAGTTGCCGTTTTTTTTGTGATGAAACCCAAGGATAAAATAAGGCAGACCGAAGTTGGGATTTTTTTCGCACACTTTGTCCAAGAGAAATCCGTAGTTCTCTAAAAATTCATCTCTATCTTTGAGTCTTGTAAATTTAAGTCCCTTCTCTTTTGCCTTTTCTCTGGCGGCATTTTCCAGTGTTTGATTAAATTCCAGACATATTCTTGTCGCTTCCTTCAGTTTGCCCTGGTTAAAATAAATATGACCTAGCAGGATGAAAGCATCATAACTATCAGGAAAAAGAGCCAGTTCTTCCTTCAATACTCGTAGAGCATCCTCATATTCTTTGAGCCTAAAGTAGGCATAAGCCTGTTTAGCCCTAATGCCTTTTTCTAACGGTTTTTCTAGAATCTCCTGCCCATAATATTTAATCGCCTGTCTGTAATTCAATAAATCCATACTCTCATGCGCCTTTTTGGCCAGATCTTCTTTTGCCTGAAGAATAGGAAGGAAAATTACCAAAAGAAAAATTGAGGATGTGATTATAGATGTCTTTTTTGTCATAAATGTATCAATTTCCCTTTGCTCTAAGGGACAAATTTAATATCTATTTTTCTTGATGGAATCGGCGCCATTTATTAAATTCTAAAAGAATAGGCAGGAATATTCAATTTTTATGAAATTGTTGTAAGAAGTTATAAATCCATGTCGGTCCCGGACTCTCAAAATATTGACTACTTCCTTTTGTTTTTCAATGGTTTTTGTTATGACATTTTAGGGAAATTCGGAGAGATGATAGGTTTCTTAAAAGAATGGAACGTAAATTCCTACAAAGACTGAACGGCCGAATATGGAATAGTTGTCACTTCGCCCGGAATAGTCGCTGCTGTACTCGTAGCGGAGGATGTTCTTCCTGTTGAGCACATTGGTGATCCCAAAATAGAGAACAATCAGATGTTTTTGAAAGGTGAAATTTTTACTCCCATTAAGGTCCAATCGTTGGTAGGAAGAATATCTCTGGCTGTAAGGATCGCCCCATATTGGCAGGTAAGCTTTTCCTGCATCATCCCACACTCGGCCCTCCAAAGGTGTGAATGGCTGGCCGCTGGCGTAAGAAAATCTGATACCCAGGGAAGAATCATGGAATTTGTAGGTAAATATTCCTGTAAACGAGTGGTCGATCTCATATGGGGAAGCAGTCAGCACCAGAACATCGTTCTCCTTTCTCTTTGAACTCAGAAAATTGTACACAAACAGAGCATTATACTGGGATTTTTTCCACTTGATGAAAAATTCTGCTCCGCGGGCATAGCCATACCCGTTGTTGCTGATAATATCCCCTTCTTCATAAAGGAACAGATTCCTGTATTCTTTATTGTACAGGGTTATTCGCAAATCAAGGTTTTCGCTGATTCTGTCGTAAGTCAAGGATAGATGACCGGCTCGTCTGGCCATAAGATCATAAGCTTGATGATAAAAATAGTCGCCGTACTGATGATGCCATCCAACGGAGAATCTCAGGATATCCCTTTTTGTGATAAAGTAAGCCAGAGAGAGTCTTGGATCGATGCTCATATCCGCATCATGGATGGAAAGGGCAGAAAGTCTTCCCCCGAAGGTGAGGTAAAAGCGGTCTGCAAGCCTGAACTTATCACTCATATAGAATCCAAACCTTGTTCCTGTGACTCCAGATTCTTCTAAAAAATCATTTTCCAGGGCAAAGGAAAAATCGATTTTTCTCTTCTGGATGTCAGCTCCAAATTCAAGATAGTGACTCTTCAAGTCCAGCGACATGTCCCACCTGGCCTGCAGGGTATCGTCCTCATATTCCTTCTGGAAGGTGTTTTTGACTTCAAAGAATGCCTGATGGTTCACCTTCGAAAGGATCAAGGTTGTAACTAGGTTTTTGGCCAGAGTGGAGGTTAACGAAAATCCGGCGATTTTGTTCTCAGAGGTAGTACTGAATCCGCTGTCATGGGTAAAATCATAGTTGTCCATCAAGCCCAGTATTCTGACACTGTTGGACTTATTCAGCCGGATGTTAAATTTGGCAAAGGCATGCTCGGTCTCGAACTCACTCTCTTCTCTGTTGTTAATCTTTGTCATCAGGGCGGAATGCCCTCTGTTATAGCATCCAAGAAAGCTTCCCACATTTTTAATGGGCATTCCTATGTAGGAGTTTAAACCCATGATGGAGAGTCCGATCCCCCCTTCTCCTTTGGAAAGATTATCTTTGGCTGCGATGTTCATCACACCGGACAGGGCGTCCCCGAACTTGGGGTGAAAACCTGAAGTGGAGACATTGAATCCCTCGATGATCTGGTTATCAAATATGCTGAAGTAAGCTTCATGCAGGGAACTTGAAAGGAAGGGATGTTCGATTTCAATCCCGTCAAAATAATAGGCTACTTCATCAGGAGATCCTCCACGAATCAGCATATTGGAGGAATCAGGAAGGGAATTGACGCCCGGAAGGATTTGGGAGGCATACACCGGATCTGCGGCTGTTCCTGGTAAGGTATAGATGTCCATCTTTTTAAGGGTTACGGTTTTTTGGGCTTTTTCCTCTGAGACCAAGCTGTCGGCTGTGACTATCACTTCGTGAGGAGGAAGAGGCTCCAGCTCAAGCTCTATGAGGATTTTCTCGCCCTCTCTGGCCTTTACTTCTTTTCTCTTGTACCCGAGCTGGAAGACTTCAAGAACAAGGGGATGCTCGATATCTGAGGATGAAAGAATGAGTTTGAATGTGCCATCGTAGTCCGCCGAACTCCCGACATCGGTGCCCTTTACAGAAATATAGGCCGGAAGCGGGTCTTTTGTTTCTTTGTCTATGACCTTTCCTTCGACAATAACCTGAGATTGGGCGTTGAGGTTCAAGAAGCACAGAATAAGAATGATGATTTGAAGAAAACATCTTTTTGCTATCTTTTTTTTTCTATCCATCAAGATGTTCTCTCTCTCACTGCGGGAGGGCCTTGCGATAAAGGACCTTCAAACCGATATTGAACTCCAAAGCCTCAAGGCAGTGACTATTTTTTCATTTTGCGCAGCTCTTCTTTGGCCAACCCATAATTGGGATTAATCTGGAGGGCTTTCCTGTAAAATTCTTCAGCTATTCCCTTTTCTCCCTTTTTGTTGTAGGCCATACCGAGAAAGGTGTAAGCTTCCTCCTCTCCCCATGATGGCTTCACCGGATCTGTGATCTCTTCTTTTTCGAAAAGCTCAACACAATGATTCAATGTTTTGATGGCCGCATCTGCGCCGCCCCCGAATTGCTCGGGAGTAAAGAGGTCCGAAACTCCCTTGAGGAAGTGGATCCTGGGATTATCGGGGCTTTTCTGGAAAGCTTTGCCAAAATATTGGAAGATCTGAAAGCCCAAAGACATAGCTTTCTCTTGGTGCAAAGCGATTTCGAAACCCAACATCGAAGCGTACAAAGCATCAAGCTCTCCAAATTCAGGATCCCTTTCCATGGCTTTTTCCAGATATTTCTGACTTTCTTTGGTATATGACTCTGCCTTGTCCATCTCGCCTGAAGCAATATAGAAATTGGCTAGTCGATAGTCACACAGCGCGATATAGTAAAGAAGATAAAGGCTTTCCTGTTTGTCTTTGGCCAGCATTCCGATGAATTGACTTCTTGCCTTTTTCATCAGTTCAGAATTCCATGTGTCCACTCCTTTTTTCATCAATTCCTTGGCCTTTACTATCTGCTGGACAACGGCTGGATCGTTTTCGGGAGAAGGTGCATGCCTTGTTGGTCCCTTTGCTTTCTTCTCTGTCCTGAGCACTGACTTTGTAGGAGGATTGATACTGCGAGCAAGCTCTTCACGGTTTAGGATCTGACCATTCTTTATGACCATAAAGATATCTTGTGTGTTCCGGATATCTTTTAAAGGATCCCCATCAACCACGAGAATATCGGCCAGCTTCCCCTCAGAGATTGTGCCCAGTCTGTCCCCTTGTCCCAGGATTTCTGCTGCGTTTATGGTGGCTGCTTTTATTACATCGGCAGGAGAAATCCCTGCCTCTACCAGGAGCTCCATCTCACGATGCACAGAAGGTCCAAAAAACACAGCCGGATTTCCAGCGTCTGTTCCCAGGGCCAATTTTATTCCATAGTCATACATTTTCTTGACGTTTTTCTTGGCAAATGCGAATTTCTTCATTCTATCTTCGGAATCTCTCTCAAGCCAAGGGATTTCTTTTTGTTTTTTTAAATCAGTGATGATTTCTTGACAGACAGAGCTTTTCACCAGAGGCCATTCCAGATATTTTTGATTAGACAGCAAACCGCCAAAAAATACCTCGAACACGGCAAGAGTAGGAGTACAGAACACACTGTTTTGCTTCATGTCCTGGAGTAATTCATCGTCCAATTCTTGATCAACCATCACGTGAGCTAAACCGTCTGTTCCGGCTTTAACCGCATCTTTGGCCTGTTCGAGTGTTGTCGCATGTGTAATGACCGTGAACTTGTGTTTATGAGCCTCGTCGATGATGGCTTCCATGAGTTCATAGCTCAGGGACGTAAATTGTTTTGAGCCTTTCTCATAGATGATCTTTATCTGATCCGGCTTGGCCTTTATGAGTTTTCGGACACTCTCCCGGGCTTCTTGTTCAGTGGTAGGAGTTAAGGCCATGGAAACACCATATTCTGTGCCGTGTCCTTTGGGTGAAGTGAACAATGGGCCAACAGCAAAGATGCGCGGAAACAAAACCTTGTTTTGCCTTTCTGCATCGCGGAGTGAAAAAATCCAATCCTGTACGTCCCCAAGATCAAAGACGGATGTGACGCCAGAATACAGGAATGCGCTGAGCTTTCTTTGATCATCGATAGGAATATATCCCAAAATGGATGCCCCACCCAGGTGAATGTGGGCATCGAAAAGTCCAGGGAAAAGAGTCTTCCCAGTACAGTTGACTACGGCTTTGTCTGGTGATTCTGTGAACGGCTTTTTCGGGCCAGCATAAGTAATGGCGTCTCCTTGGATGATGACGAGCGAGTCTGGAATGATCTTGCCAGTTGCTCCATCAAAAAGATTGCCTCCAGCAAGATAGACAGAGGTCGTGTTTTTTTTAGATTCTTGCGCAGAGATAATGAAAGCGAAAAACAGGATGATACATGTGCTTAAAGAAAGTAATTTTATGAACTTGTTCCTTTTCATGTTATTCTCCTTTAATCTCTCGGCAGGCTGCGAATGATTTTTTCCAGGTTTTCCAGATATTCTTCAAAGGCCTGGCGGCCCTTCTTGGTTATCTGAATAAACGTCTTAGGTTTTTTTTTGACAAACTTTTTCTTGATCTTGATGTATCTCTCCTTCTCCAGAAGGCTGAGGTGAGAACTGAGATTTCCATCCGTCAGGTTCAGCTTTTCCTTTAAATAATTGAATTCAGCCCACTCTGAAGCCACCAGGATGGACATGATGCCCAACCGAGCTTTTTGATGAATGGTTTTATCGAGCTTAACAGCTATGTGTTCTTCCATTGTTTGTTGATGATGAGTCCTGTGATGATGAGGCCGCAGCCGAAAAGAATCCCCAGGATGATATCGCTGTATTCGAGAAAGAAAATAGCGCTGACGACTGTTGCAACATATCCGATAATCCCCATATACAGGATTCCTCTAAAGAGCATAAATCCGAGGATGATATACCCTGTGGAAACAACGAGCAAAATGACGATGGGAATATAACGGTTAGAGAGAGAAGGAGAGAGTGCGACAAAGAAAGTCAGTGTATAACCCAAGAAAATCAAAGGCAACCAGAATCCGAGAAAGTACCGCATGAAATTGTGTTTTGTTCTGACAGCTTTTGTTTTGAGATATTTCCGGCTGATCTGGAAAGAAGCGTACCCTGCAATAATGCTCAAGGCCGTCCACCAGATACCCAGAGGCCATCCATGGGGGATCAACAGTCTTTGACCGGCCACGCCGACAAAACTGAACACTCCCCAGATGATAGATACCCATCCGCCTCCATAATGTCCCATATGTTCTTTTGTCTGCAGCACCAGCTCTTTGATGAGCTCGATACTTTCCAGGGCTTCTTTTCTTTCATCTTCTTTCATTTTTGCCTCTTTTGTGGAATTATGAATATTTTTTCAAAGTACTTTGTTTTACAAAGCATAAATTAATATTTTTTTTCGCAGTTGTCAAGTCTTTTTTTAAATTTCCGTCCGCTCTGGAATAATAAAAGCCGTTAGAAAAAGCAAGAATAAGCCATGAAAAATTATCTGTAAGAAACTATTTGACTGTATTTACGTCTTATTTAAAGAGGAAGAATTATGATTAAAAACTACTTAAAAATCGCTCTGAGAAACATCTTAAAACACAAAGGAATTTCTTTGATCAATATTGCTGGCTTGGCTATAGGCATAGCATGCAGTATTTTGATCTTACTTTTTGTCACCCATGAGCTGAGCTATGACAAGTTTCACGAGAAAGCAGACAGGATTTATCGACTAGCTGTCAGAGCTTCTGTCGGTGATACCAAAATCAACCAGACTCATTCCTCATCGGAAACATTCAGAAGACTGCTCGAGGATTTCCCTGAAATCGAGATGGGAGTCAAGTTTTTAAATCTTGGAAGAACGCCTGTTATCCTGGGTGAAAAAACTTTTTATGAGTCCAGATTTTTTGCCGTTGACTCGACATTCTATGATGTTTTTTCTGTTCCATTGATACATGGCAATCCGAAGACTGTTCTTATTGATCCAAACGCCATGGTCCTTTCTAAAAGCACGGCTATCAAATATTTCGGAGACACAGACGTTGTCGGAAAAGTGATAAAAGTTGATTTTTCATACGGTTTAGGCAGAGTTGACTTTGAAATTACCGGAGTATCGGAGGATGTTCCGGATAATTCTCATTTCCACTATGATCTTCTGGTTTCTTCAGCCAGTTTCCCGACCTTGATTAATAATCGCGGCTGGTCATCAAACAACTTTACTACTTATCTTCTGCTCCGAGAAGGCACATCGCAGGCATGGTTTGATGAAAAACTCAAAGAATTTACCCGGAGACATATGGGAGGTGAAGAATTTGACGCCTGGGTGGCAAAGGGCAATTATTGGGAGTATTTTTTACAGCCGATTACTGAAATACACCTGAATTCAGACCTCAATGGAGAGTTTGAAGCAAATGGAAATAAAACATATGTATTCATATTCTCAGTGATCAGTGTGATCATTTTAATGATTGCCTGTATCAATTTTATGAACCTTTCCACAGCCAAGTCGTCACTGAGGGCCAGAGAGGTCGGATTGAGAAAAGTTGTAGGCTCAAGCCGAAGCAGGCTGATGCGTCAGTTTTTGAGCGAGTCCATTCTATTGAGTTTCATATCTCTCGCTTTAGGATTATTGATCATACAAGTCCTTTTACCTGCATACAGAAGCTTCATCGGCAGACAGCTCACCATGCACTACTTTGATAATTTAGTGGTTATCCCTTCATTATTAGCTTTAGGGCTCTTAGTGGGAGTCGTCTCAGGTTCATATCCGGCATTTTTCCTGTCATCTTTCAAACCCGCTACTGTACTCAGAAGCAGTACAGGCAGCAGTCAAGGGAGTTCGTTACTGAGAAATGTTCTTGTCATATTCCAGTTCGCCATTTCGATCTTTTTAATCATAGGCACGCTGGTTGTAATTCAACAGCTCAAATTTTTTCAGAATAAAAGATTAGGGTTTGAAAAAGAACAGGTTTTAGTCGTCCGGAATCCAGGAGCTTTAAAAGATAATGTAGAGCCCTTTAAAGAGGCTCTGCGGAGCAACAGCAGTATTATGAGTGTATCCGGTTCCAATACACTTCCGGGAAGACGTTTCAGCAATATCGGATTCGGCGCTGAGGGTGTTGAAAAAAGTTTCACTTTGAACCTCTGCGTTTGTGATTATGATTTTCTTGAGACATTAAAGCTGGAAATGGCCCAGGGAAGATTCTTCTCGAAGGAGTTCACAACAGATTCCCATGCGGCTGTTCTCAATGAAAAAGCGGTTAAATTACTGGGATGGGAAGACCCTATTGGCAAAAAAATCAATAATTGGGCCCAGGATAGAGGAAATTTTACTGTTATAGGAGTCATTAAAGATTATCACTATGAATCGCTCCATCAGGAAATCAGGCCCCAGGCGCTGTTTCTTTCTGGAGGTTACTATAAAAATGTTCAAAGTTACATTTCTGTACGCCTGAACACAAGGAATGTTTCTGAAACAGTCAAATTTGTTGGAAACACATGGAATGATTTCGCACCCGGTAAACCTTTTGAATACTCCTTCCTCGACAAAGATTATGATAATTTATACATAAATGAAAAACAGACCAGATCGCTTTTTTCCATCTTTTCTTTTCTGGCCATATTCATTGCCTGTCTAGGGTTGTTTGGACTGGCATCATTTGTTGCTGACCGGAAAACCAAGGAAATTGGCATCAGAAAAATTCTAGGAGCTTCAGTTCCGAGAATTGTCAACAACCTGAATAAAAGCTTCATAAAATGGGTATTAATAGCAAACCTGATAGCATGGCCTGCTGCATGGTATTTCATGAGCAAATGGCTCCAAAATTTTGCCTATCGGATTCATTTGACTTGGTGGGTATTTGTTTTGGCTGCCGCATTAGCTCTTCTCATTGCACTCATGACTGTCAGTTTCCAGACGATAAGAGCAGCCCTTAAAAACCCTACAGATTCGCTTCGGTATGAATAAAAGAACGTTTCAGAACATTATATGCTTTGCCGTTATCAACTCCATGACTGACTTATCTTAAACCGAGTTTTTCCCTCTTTTCCAAAAGCTGAATCGACTCACTGACTCGTTTTTCTCTAGTCTCCTGACGCTTAGCGATTCTTATCCAGCCGATGAATTGTTTCTTATAGCTAGGTGCTAATTGCTCGAAAAACTCTTTCGCTTTCCTGTTTTGATTCAGGGCTTTTTTAAAATCTTCCGGGGGGTCAAAACTTATGCTGGGTCTATCAGGTTTATTCCAATACCCACTTTCCTGAGCGGCTTTTACTTTTGACAGCCCAGCGTGAGTCATTCGGCCACATTCGATCAATTTCTCAACCCGTTTTTTATTTATTGCTGACCACTTACTTCTGTCCTTTCTGGGGGTAAATTTTCTGGCGAATCTTGATTCATCAATTTTTTTAATGATGCTGTCAATCCATCCGAAACATAAGGCTTCTTCAACAGCGGATTCGTAATCTAAAGAAGCCCTTGTATCTTTTCTGAAGAATATTAACCAAACTTCCGTTTCTTTATCGTGGTTGGATTGTAACCATGTTCTCCATTCCTTTGGTGTTTTGAAATAGATTAATTTCACTTCATTCCCTTTAATCATAATCTAATAGCCAATTATTAATAGACAGCTTGATGTAATTGATACAAAGCCCCATTCGTTGGCGTTGTATGTTATGTGATTACAGCAATATCCTCGCAAAATTTCAGTATTATCTTAAAATTATCCATATTAGATTGCAAACCCTATATTCGGCTCCCTAATGAATAAAGTTGGACTTGGAGGCAAGTTCCAATTGACCCTCTCTTTTGTCGTCTGTTTTTTTAGCCATAGGACAATGTTGAATGTTGAGATGCGGCCCCTTTTCTGGCCTTTTCTGGATTTTTTGGGAATAAATTGAGGATTTTTTATGTCCAACTAGTGCGGATCAAGTAATATTCCGCTATAATAATAAAGTATGTCAATGGAGGAACAAATGAAATCACCATTTCGAATAAAAACCTTTTTTATTCTCACACTTCTGCTCTTGGGATTAGGGATGACAGTTTCACCCATAAATGCCCAATACTTCGGGCGGAATAAGGTTATTTACGAAAGTTTCAATTTTAAAACCATGAAGACCGAGCACTTCGATATCTACTTCTACCCAGAAGAACAAGAAGCAGCGGTGCAGGCAGCAAGATTAGCCGAACGATGGTATGCACGTCTATCTCGAATATTTAACCATAATCTAAAAGGCCGTCAGCCTCTTATTCTCTACGCCAGCTCTCCCCACTTCCAGCAGACCACAACCACACAGAGTATGATAGGTGAAGGGGTAGGCGGATTCACAGAAACATTAAAGCGGCGGGTTGTTCTTCCTTTGGGAGCTTCGCTTAAAGAATCCGAACATGTGATCGGTCATGAGTTGGTGCACGCTTTCCAGTTTGACATACTATCAAAAAACAAACCTGGCCTCCCGGGGGCGTCACTATCAACTATTCGGCTCCCGGATTGGTTCATGGAAGGATTGGCGGAGTATCTTTCGATAGGACCTGATGATGCTCATACTTCCATGTGGATGCGTGACGCTGTGTATAGAAAAGAGATGCCAACGATCAAAAAAATGGATAATCCCAAATATTTTCCTTATCGCTATGGTCACTCTCTCTGGGCTTACATCACTGGAAAATGGGGCGATGGAGTAATCATGAAGATTATGAATGGAGTCAGCAGGACTGGCGACTACGAAACAGCTTTTAAAAGAGTCTTGGGCGTTTCTTTGGAGGATTTGTCCAAGGAGTGGCACGAAGCCCTGAATAAACGCTATGCTCCTATCTCGGAGAAGACTAAAGTATCCAAGGCCATGTTCGACGACTATGGATTTTTTGCTTTGCCAACTCAGGCGCCCGAAGCCGGGAAAAAGGCTCATAAAACTCCTCCCCCAATCAAACAAATGTCAAAACCTGTATTGAAAGACTCCGACCTGTCAACTCAAAAAAGCCGGTTAGTCGATACAGCGAGTCGAGTTTTAATTAAGGGAACTGAAGATAATCCTTTGAATATTTCGCCTTCCATCAGTCCTGATGGAAAAAAGATTGTTTTTCTCTCAGCCAAGGATCTTTTTTCAATCGATATGTATCTTGCCAACGCAGAGACAGGTGAAATTAAGCGAAGAATTGTGAAGACAGCAACTAATCCTCATTTTGAGAGCTTAGGATTTGTTAAGTCTTCGGGTTCCTGGGATGTTGAAGGAAAACGCTTTGTCTTCGGTGCTGTGGTTAAAGGACAGCCGGTTTTAACCATTATCAATATTGATGAAGGCAACATCGAGAAAGAAGTATCATTTCCAGATTTTGGGGAGATATTGAATCCAGTCTGGTCTCCTGATGGACAGCAGATTGCCTTTTCAGCTCAATCAGGTGGATATTCGGATCTTTATATCTATGACCTGAAAAATGAAAATCTAAAGAGAATCACCAATGATGTTTTTGCCTACCTTCAACTTGCATGGTCACCTGATGGGAGCACAATTGCCTTAATCACTGATAAATTTTCCACGAATGTATCCATCCTTAGTATTGAAAATTATGAAATCGCATTGTTAGACCCTGAAACAGGAAAGATTGAAAGAGTTCCCTGTTTCAGCAGAGCTAAAAATATCAATCCTCAATGGTCCTCTGATTCGAGAAGTCTGTTTTTTGTTTCAGACGAGAACGGAATAAGCAATATCTATAAAATCGACCTAGACAGCCAAAAAATAGTCCAGGTTACAAACAGCTATACGGGTGTCAGCGGCCTTACAGCTTCAAGCCCTGTGTTATCCATTGCCCAGCAGACCGGTCAGCTGTTTTACTGTCTTTACGAGAACGGAAGGTATAATATCTACTCTCTAGATTCTTACCAATCTTCTATGGCTGAAGTTTCGGCAAATCAGTTTGGAGAAATTAATCCTTCGGTCCTTCCCCCGAGGGAAAAACCAGAAGGAGAACTTTTGGGGATGTTAAATAATCCTCTGTATGGACTTCAGGAAGAAAAGGAATTTGAAATTAGCGACTATAAGCCAAAACTGACATTAGACTACATCAGCCCCCCTCAGTTTGGTGTTGGAGTAGACAGGTGGGGCACATATGCAGGAGGCGGAATAGCTCTGTTCTTCAGCGATATGCTTGGCTATCGCAATCTCTCGACTATGTTCCAGATAAGCAGCAGGTTTCAAGATTCGGCAGCACTGGTTAGTTATCAAAACACAAGAAAACGGTTCAATTGGGGTGTAGCAGCCCAGCGAATTCCCTATATTTATGGCGGTTACTATTATTATTATGATAATGTCTTTGGAGAGCCTGCTGAAGTCTATCAAGAAATAATTTATAGGCAGATATATTATCAACTCTCAGGTTTTGTAACTTATCCTTTAAGCCAGGTGCAAAGAATCGAGCTTTTCTCAGGATACAGGTTTATCGACTTCGATTATGAAGTCCGCACTACTGCTTACTCGCTGTATACCGGAGCCCAGATCATAAATGAAAAGCAAGACTTGGAAGCTCCTGATGGGATTCATTCTGCCTTTGCTGGAGCAGCACTTGTCTACGACAGTTCCTATTTCGGAGCTACCAGTCCTATATTCGGGCAAAGCTATAGCCTTGAGTTTGTTCCTTCCATCGGTACGATCAATTACTTTACTGTACTTGCTGATTATCGTCGTTATTTCATGCCGATTAAGCGCTTCACTCTGGCTGTCCGTCTCCTTCATTACGGACGCTACGGGAAGGGAGCAGAAGATTCTCGATTTTACCCTCTCTTTATGGGGTATGAAAGTCTTGTGCGTGGTTACAGCTATGGTTCCTTTAGCAGCAGTGAATACGACGTATATGACAGGCTATTCGGAAGCAAAATGATCGTGGGCAATTTAGAGCTTCGATTCCCCCTGTTTGGCGCGCTGGGCATTGGAAAAGGATTTTATGGGATTTTACCTATTGATTTCTTGGCTTTTTATGACACCGGGATAGCCTGGTGGGACGAAAATACCGATGAACTCAGGCCCTGGTTCCTGGGAGGAAGCCGCAGGCTCCTTTCCAGTGCAGGTGTAGGTCTGCGAATGAATTTTTTTGGTTCCATAGTTCTTGGATTTAACTATGTCTATCCTTTTGATAGACCTGTTAAAGGGTGGCATTTCCAGTTTACATTCTGGCCTGGATTCTGATTCTTATTCCGTCCGACCCTACCTTCAACTGACTGGGTTGAATATGTTTTTTCCAGAGTGACTAATCGATGACTCTTGATAAAATCTTCAAATTCCACTAGGTTATTTCGATAGCGGTCCGATTGGTCCCCCCAAGATGAATATTTTGATCCTCACCTATACTGTTTGCAATCCAATACGGATAGTTTAAGATAATACTTCAATTTATTCATGCAACTAACAAAGGGAAGATATGAAGATCAGCGCTGAGAAAGAAACAGTATTAAGATTTATTGAAGCAATAAACACTGCCGACATTGATAAAATAGTAGGCCTCATGTCAGAAGACCACGTTTTTATAGATTCTGGAGGGGGTAAGTATCAAGGGAAAAAAAATATGAAACAAGGATGGATTGGATATTTTAATATGTTTCCTGATTATAAGATTGAGATTATTGACATTACAGAAAGTGACTCGATTATTGGAATTTTTGGATATGCAAGTGGAACGTATAAAGAGTTAAAGGATGAAATCAATAGTAATTATTTTCGTATACCTGCATCGTGGAAAGCAACAGTTAAAGATGGAAAAATAAAACATTGGCAAGTTTATTGTGAGACAAAAAAGATTGAAGAGATAATTGAAAAGAATAAATAAAATCTGGCATAACAAAAACTTCAACTTGCCCCTGACTTAGTTTTGCTTTTGCATGTGATCCAAAGTTCCAAGCATGTTTTAGAATAAAATAGGAGGCTCGAATGGATATTAAAAAGCTAAAAATAGAAAAGTTCAAGAATATTCAAATATTAAACTTTCCTAAGGATATTAATCTTGGTATTGAATCTAATGATAAAGATGCTGAAGTGATTATCTACTACATTGATCAGTTGGAAGATATACAGAAATTTATCAAACTTGCAAATGAGTCAAATTTACCAGAAGATAATAGAGCCATCTTGGTTTATAAAAAAGGACGAAAAGATGGAGTAAATCGAGATTCAATTATTCGCCCATTCAAAACTGAAGAAATTGCTGGATTTAAACTAAAGGCACCCATGTTGTGTTCTATTTCTAACGAGTTAAGTGCCTTTGTGTTAAGTAAGGTGTTTTAATAACCATACTTATCCAAATCATTTCGTTGATAAACATAGTGGACTACCAGATGCCGGGCAACAAGCGATAGCGCACTCGCTGGGCATAATCTCTGTAACCGGGAAGCTCGTCCTGGAGTGTCCTATCCTCCAGAGCCGTCCGCACGACCAGGAGGCACGCAATAAATCCTGCAGGGATTATCGCCCACAACGAACCAAGAGCTAGCGACGCTCCGAGGAAGCTCACAATGTATCCGGTATAACCCGGATGACGAACGTATCGGTAAGGCCCACTGGTGGCAACGGTATGGCTTCGGTCCATCTGGATACGGACGAGAGTCGAGAAGTACTTGTTTGACGCCATCGCCCAGCTAAACAATCCTTGGCCCAATCCAAAGAAAGCCAACCCAGCTAGATGAATTGCTGGAATTAGCTGAGGCGACCATCCAAAGCGCTCATCGAGGCCGGCCACAACTGGTACACCCAACGTGGGGATATGGGCGACGGCGGTGAGCACCCTATCCCAGCGCTTCACATTATCTCTGGGTTGACCTCGCTCTGCAATCAGCTCTGCGGGAAGGATTGAAATGTTGATAATGAGTATACCCAAACCCAAGCCAAGGTAAACCCACGCCCAAATCCAGTTCATCTGCCCTGACGAAACAAACAAGATCACTGCCAGGATAAGGTATGTTATGACAACCTGGAGTATTCGTTTCAGTACTGCCTTGGAGGTGTTGGATTCTTCTCTTGACGGTTCAAGTGGTCCATGAGTTTCCATGCCTGCCTCCGAATAAGGTCGTATCCATTCTAAATCGCTCTTGTACGAATTGTACTCATTATGATATTAGTGGTCTACTGCTATCTATTAATATGCACCATGCTGTATATTAATATTTAGGCTGTTTAGATTCATCGCACCATTCGATATAGG
The DNA here is from genome assembly GCA_964449165.1 of uncultured Eubacteriales bacterium. Taxonomy (GTDB): domain Bacteria; phylum Acidobacteriota; class Aminicenantia; order Aminicenantales; family Aminicenantaceae; genus CAYSCW01. Next base: position 42,558 of record CAYVAT010000018.1, read on the forward strand.
ATTTGTCGAATGAGATGACCATTCAAACATACGGGGAGAAAGATAGAATGAGTATTGGTAGTAACATTTTACAGGCTATTGGGAACACATCATTAGTGCATCTTCGTAATGTTGTTCCGCCCGGTTGCGCGAAGATTTTTGCGAAACTTGAATGGGAAAATCCAACTGGCAGTATGAAAGACCGGATGGCACAGGCTATGATTTCAAGGGCTGAGGAAGATGGGCGATTGAGACCTGGGGATATCATTGTTGAGTACACAGGAGGCAGCACAGGCATATCACTCGCACTAATTTGTGTTGCCAAAGGATACCGCCTTCATATCATTACTTCCGACGCATTTAGTCAGGATAAGCTGAATCAGATGGCGGCTTTTGGTGCGGAGCTTACGCTGGTACCAAGTGAGGGAGGCCTCACCACAAAAAAGCTGATTCTAGATATGATTGAAGCCGCCAGAGAACTTAGTCAAAAACCTCACACTTACTGGACTGACCAGCTCAACAATCTTGATAGTATTGCAGGCTATTATCCCTTGGCTGAGGAAATCTGGAATCAAACAAATAGAGAGATTGATGCATTTGTTCAAAGTGTTGGCACTTCTGCTTCATTGCGAGGTGTAGCAACTGTGTTAAAGCGTTACAATCCAGATATTAAGATAATAGCCGTCGAGCCAGGCGAATCCTCAGTGTTATCGGGTGGTCAAGCTGGGCCTCATAAAATCGAAGGAGTAGGAATCGGCTATACACCACCACTCTGGGATCCAAATCTGGTTGATGAAATCATTGCGGTTAAAACTGATGATGCAAAAGCTATGACCAGGCGTCTAGCTCGTGAGGAGGGTCTTTTTGCGGGCACATCTTCAGGAGCGAATGTCGTTGCAGCAATTCGAGTAGCAGAGCGATTAGGGCCAGATGCTAAAATAGCTACCTTGATGGTAGATTCTGGTCTAAAATACCTTAGTACCGATGTTTACAGAAAATAGAAAACTCGTCTTATTTTATCCACATGAGACCGATCACGATGATCGATCATCCTATCAGGAAACTTAATGCTCTCTTTCCATCGGAGTAACCACCATGATAGCGACTTCCAACAAAGATCTAACGGAATCCTCGATATTTCCTTGCTTGAGCTCTTTTCTTGCATCCTCCACCTTTCGCAGGACCAATTCTCTGGCCTGTTCGATGCTTGATATGTCCTCAGGCATCTGAAATCTCTCACCTGAATTGATCGAACTGTAAGTCTCATTCAACAAAGTCACTCCTTCTGGATTGAATATGGAAGTCTCTCCTAACAGATTTTTTGCAGTTGATATTTTTTGTTTGAAATCCTGGGAAAAATCCGTTTCAGAAGAAGCCAGTTCAATTGCCTCCATTAACAAGAAAAATCCCTTTTTCCCATCTTTGGGAGGTCCTGGAGGACCAGAAAAACAGTCAACAGCGGATTCAATTTTGGCATCAACTTCACTGAACTCTTCAACTGATCCGGTGCAAAAAAAAGCAAAAGCGACCAAAAAAAGAAGAATTAAAATAGAAATTTGGTATTTCATCTTTGCCTCCTTATAGAATTGACACTTTGCTCTGCCCTCATACCGGTTACCGTCAGACAAGGCGGTTTTGTTCTATTTAAATTTATCAATTATTGAATTTTTCTGGCATGGTTATGAAAGCAAAAGCGCGCCCAAGGAGATGAAGCTGGCCAATTCTGGATATACAAACCAGAATGTGTATTTTATCTCTGAACCTTTTATAGCTGTTTTTCGTAGTTATTATTAAAATGAACAAGTATTCTCAAAGGTGAAATTATGAAGAAAAAAATCGTCATTTCTATCATCGCCGTGCTGGCGGTCGTCATTATTATCATCGTCCTTTCGAGTGGGAAAAAGAAGGCCAATGAGCTGAAATATGTCCCGGTCAAGCGGGGGGATATTGCCGAAAAAGCCCTGGCCGTTGGTACCCTGGAACCCGAACAAGAAATTAAGGTCAAATCAATAATTTCTGGCATCGTTTCCGATGTCATGTTCAAAGTCGGAGATGCCATCGTGAAGGATAGCCCCCTGTTCAAGATCTCGCCCAACCCCACTCCGCTTGAGTATGTGGAAGCTCGCCGTAATATGGAAGTAGCTGAAGTGACCCTTTCAAAACTCCAAAGTGAAAGGGACCGCAACATGAAGCTGTTCCAGTCAAGCCTTATCTCTCAGTCCCAGATGGAGTCCTTCGAAGCTCAGTACAACGAGGCGCTCCTGCGTCATCGTGTGGCCAGAGAGAAGTTCGAGCTCCTGGAGAAAGGTCGGATTCAGATGGCTCACCGCAATATTGACTCGATCATCAAAGCCCCCATCTCCGGTATCATGCTTTCCCTCAGCGCCCACGAGGGCGATCCGGTTGTTCCGCTGACCAATTTTCAGCCTGGAACAGAGCTCTGCTCCATGGCCGATATGGGAAAGATCCTCTTCAAGGGCACTGTCGATGAGATTGATGTCGGGAAACTCGTGCCGGGCATGGAGGCCGAGATTCAGATTGGGGCTCTGGCAGAGAAAAAAATCCGCGGAACGCTGCAGCGCATTTTCCCCAAGGCTAGAAAAGAAGGCAATGCCACTCTATTCGATGTGGAGATTCTCCTCGGTGAGGCGCCTGGGATCATCCTTCGGGCCGGATACTCGGCCACAGCCTACGTGAAAATCCAGGAACACAAAGGCGTTCTCATCGTTCCTGAGCGGTTGGTCCTTTCGGAGGCTGAAAAGCGCTACGTCGAAGTCAAACAGAACGAAACCATCAGCAAAATCGATGTAAAAACCGGCCTTTCCGATGGTCTGAACATCGAAATCCTGGAAGGCCTAAAAGAAGGCGACCTCATCGTCGAGCGGCCGCCACGGGAAATCGAATGATTTTCACCTTCTTTCGCAACCTCTTGCGGGATTTGAGGCGCCAGCCTCTCCGCACCTCTCTCACTCTCTCTGGTGTCGGCTGGGGAACCTTCGCCGTCGTTCTCCTTCTCGCCTTCGGCTCAGCCGTAAGCAGGCAAAATTTGAAGTCGTTCAGAGGCGTCGGACAGGGTTTCGTTATCGCCTTCCCGGCGAGTACAACCTTGGCCTACAAGGGAATCCCCAAGGGCCGCCGCGTCCGCCTGACTCCGGAACAGATCATCCTTGCAGGGCAGAAGATCCTCGGAATAAAAAGGATGTCCTTCGAGTTCACGGCAAGCCGCCGGATCCGCTACTGCCGGGAGGACGTCCTCAATACTGTACGCGGGGTAACGGTAGAATACGGAGACATCCGCAACATCATCGCTGATAAAGGACGCTACCTCAACGAGACGGATATGACTCTCAAACGCCGAGTTTGTCTGCTCGGGAACACCGTCACTGAAAATCTTTTCCACGATGCTGACGCTGTGGGCCAAACTGTCTTCATCGAGGGAATCCCCTTTATTGTGGTTGGAGTGATGAAGGAGAAAATCCAGACGAGCAACTTCAGCGGCCAGTTTGATGAGCACTGTGTATTTATCCCCTGGACGACCTATTCGGCTCTTTTCGGCGATAAATACATAGGGAGCCTCATCTTCCAGCCAGAAAATCCGGCAGCCTCAAAATCCCTTATCCGTCTGGTGAGAGAGTACCTGGGAAAGCGGGCTGGTTTTTCGCCGGATGATGAAGACGCCCTATTCGTCTGGGACTGGACCGAGTTTGAGAAATCCTTCTCGATTTTCTTCGTGGCTTTCAATATTTTTCTTGGACTGATCGGCTCCTTCACCCTGTTGGTCGGAGGCGTGGGAGTGGCTTCCATCATGCTGGTGGTGGTCGAGGAACGCACCAAAGAAATCGGCATCAAGCTCGCCGTGGGCGCAAAGCGGCGGCACATCCTCTGGCAGTTCTTTACCGAGTCCCTGGCTATCGTTTTGATCGGAGGCGGTTTCGGATTCCTTCTCGCCGCCCTGGTCTTGAAAGTCATCCCTGTTGAAAAAATCGAGGAATATGTTGGAGTCCCTCAGATTAACCCCGCGGTCGGCATGGCCACAATCTTGATTCTTCTCTTCATCGGGATTATTTCCGGCATGATGCCGGCGCGGAGAGCCGCATCCACGAATCCCATCGAGGCCTTGAGGAAATAAGCTATGAGAGCCCAGCTTTTCAACCTCTTCGCGAGGGAGTTTCGCAAGCGGAAAAAGAAAACCGCCTTGATCACCTTCGCTATCACATGGGGCACTCTCTCCATTCTTCTCCTCATGTCTTTCGGCCGCGGGCTCGGCAACTCCTTCCGTATCAGCTTCAAAGGCCTGGGCGACAACCTCATCATGATCTACCGCGGCCAGACATCCAAAGATTATCAAGGACTTCCCAAGGGAAGGCGCATCCGGATCTATCCCGGAGACATCGCGCTCCTCTCCACGCTTATCCCCGAGATCGAGTTGATTTCACCCGAGTCTTACGACTACTTCACTATCACCGGAGGGGACCGCGAGACGAACCGGGACGTTTGCGGCGTCGGGCCCTCCTTTAAGGTCATGCGCTCCATGATCGCAGAAAGCGGCGGCCGTTTCATCAACGAAGAGGACGAGCGCTCCGCGCGGCGGGTCGCCTTCCTCGGTTGGAATATGGCTGAAAACCTCTTCGATAAGGAAAATCCCGTAGGCCGGACAATCATCATCAACCGAGTGCCCTTTACAGTCATCGGTGTTATGAAGAAAAAGCTCCAGAGCTCTGCCTATCAAGGCTTTGATGCCGACCACGCTTACATCCCCCATGCCACTTTCTCCCGCATCCACACTCAGCTTTACATCGACCGCATTCACATCCAGCCAAAACGGCCCGAAGACAACCAGCTTGTGGAGCGACGCATCCGCCAGATTCTCGGCCGCAAATACCGCTTCGACCCTGAAGATGACTATGCCCTGGGGATCTGGAATACCATTGAACAGGCCGAGGTTGCAGGCAAGGTTTTCATGGGCATCGAGATTTTCCTGGCTATGATCGGCGGCCTGACCCTTCTCATCGGCGCTGTGGGCGTCACCAATCTTATGTACGCACTGGTCAAAGAGAGGACGCGCGAGATCGGAATAAAAATGGCTCTGGGCGCCAAGCGCCGGCATATCATCCTTCAATTCCTGCTGGAAACAGTTTTCATTTTTTCCAAAGGAACATTTTGGGGAACAGCCATTGCCTACGCTATCGTCCGCCTGACCCGGCTCGTTCCCATAAGCTATGAAATCACCGGCATCCAGACCTACCTGCTGCGGCCGATTTTTTCCTTTGATATTCTGATCTTGTTCCTAGTGATCCTGGGAACGCTCGTCTTCTTTTCAGGGATCTTCCCGGCCGTGCGGGCCTCGCGTCTGAATCCAATAGAAGCGCTTCGCTATGAATAGGAGATTGCAATGATCGAGATGAAAAACATCAGAAAGGTATACAAGATGGGCAAGGTCTCGCTCGAAGCCCTGAAGGATATCTCCATCAACGTCGAAACAGGAGAGTTTGTCTCGATCATGGGGCCCTCTGGATCGGGCAAATCGACGCTGATGAACATCATCGGCTGCCTGGATACGCCGACCAGCGGTTCTTATTCTCTTGAGAAGAGGAACGTGGCCGGCCTCAGCTTTGACCAGCTTTCGACAATCCGGAACCAGAAGGTCGGTTTTGTTTTCCAGAATTTCAACCTGCTCCCGTATGCAACAGCATACGAAAATATAGAGCTGCCCATGCTCTTTAACGGCAAGCCCGCAAAAAAGCGGCGACAACGCGTATTGGAGTTGCTGGAAATGATCGGCCTCGTTGACTGGAAGCACCACCGTCCCACCGAGCTCTCAGGAGGCCAGCAGCAGCGTGTGGCTATCGCACGGGCTCTAGCCAATGACCCGTTACTGATCCTGGCTGACGAGCCGACGGGCAACATCGATTCAAAAACCGGTCTGGAGATCATGGATCTCTTCGTCAAACTCAAGGAGCAGGGACGGACCATTCTCATAGTTACTCATGACACCAACATAGCAGCTTATTCTCAGCGAACAATCAACCTGTTCGACGGCCGCATCATATAAACAAACGAGAGCATCTCCTTAGTTTATTCCGCCTCCATATTGATTATCGTTCGACAAAAAAGTTCTGTACTGTTTAAATTTATCAATTTTTGAATCATCCTTAAGACCGTGATGAATTTAAATATATACTGAATTGAAAAGGGTGAGGGATGGGGGATGAGGAAGCCCCTGTGAGGACTGAACGGGCATGGTTCCTCTCCTACTTTCCTCGCTGGGGAAATCAGCGTGCTAACGATCCCCCTTCCCTCACCCCTATTACGGAAATAAGGATGCCATTATTTCCTTTGATTCTGATGAGAATAACTTCTAAGATTATGATAAATACTCTGCATAATGATAAATTTCAGAAATTTGTATAAACAAATACCTCTCCTCCTGCGGTTACTAATATGCAAGGAAAATTGACATCAAGATAGTAAGCCTGAGGCACGGCCCCCAGAAGAAAGGAATAATGCAGAGCGGATCTGAGATGACTCTGATCAAGGACAAAAGATTATCTTATAAACAACTGATCGAGCCTGTGGAAACCTTGATGATGCGGTCTATATGGCGCATAGTGAGGAATCGGGAAGCGGCAGAAGATACACTCCAGGATGCACTTATCACTATCTGGAGAAAGCTGGAGCGCATCTCTAATCATCCCAATTCCCGCGCATTCATCTTAAAAATTTGTGTCAATGCAGCTTATGATTCACTACGAAAACAGGGACGCCGCAGTAGACATGAAATGCAAGTTTTTAAGAACCAAGATTATGTTCCTTCCAATTCTTCAGTACAAGCAGATCTCGAACAGGAAAATATGCAGGCCGAAATCCTTGATGCTGTCCGCCGCTTACCCAGAAAACAGGCTCTAGCCGTGCTTATGAGGATAGTGCAAGAGCTTTCCTATGCTGACGTTGCCCAGGCTATGGGCTGCAGCGAGGCCACAGTGAGAGGCTATGTCTTTAAAGGACGAACAAAGCTGAACCGCTGGCTTTCGCATCTGAATCCTGCTTCGGGCAAGGAGGTATAAGAATGAAAAAAGAAAAATCAACTGACTTTGATATCGATGAACTGCTCAAACAGAGTTTGAAGGATGATCTGCCTCCTGAAGCAGAAAAAAGTATGAAAATACAGCTTATTCAATTGCGAAAAAAAATGGAACTGCAGGAGCAGAAGCCAACTCCAGGGCTAATCAAATATCTGAATAAACTATTCCGTGCGGAGAGACAACCATGGATTCACTGGATGCTTAAAAAGGGAGTTCTGGCCGCAGCTTCGCTTGCCATGATAGTGCTGGGGAGCATGCTTCATATGTCCGGTTCTCAAAATGTCCTGGCTAAAAAAATATCTCTACTGGGAACCTCTGTGCTTGTCTCTGGCCAGGTGAGTCGCGTGGAGTCGATGGAATGCGCTGTCAAGGCACTTAAAGATGATAACAAGTCTCTTACATACTCTATCCAGTGGGTTTCCCCTAATCTGACCAAGGTACAGATTAAAAGATCGGATGATGCCGTCATCAAAACCCTGTGGCTTTCAGAAGAAGAGATTCTGATCAAGGATCACATAAATGGTACGATCAGCCGCGAAAAGAATATTGCACAAATCAGTGATCCGCATTTCCATGCAGTTTTAGGATTACTGTCTCCGCCTGACTTGGTGGAAAGGATGTACGGCCAGTGGCAATTAAAACAACATGAGAAGCACGGAGACTGTGAGTGGGGAATATTCACCATCACACTCCCTGAAGAAAGTACACTCCTGGAAATCTCTGTCGATTTATGCACTTATTTCCCTGTCAATATGGAAAAATTTATCCTTGACTCTTCAAAAGAAAACAAAAAAGGAAAATTGCTCTTGGATGTTCACTTCAAGTGGAATACTGCAATATCGCTGCAGGAGATAAGACCTGAAATTACAAGAGAGAGCTAAAATGCTTGAAAATAATCCATCAATTTAAAAAGGAGAATATCCCATGTCATCAAACAGCCATTTGAACAGAATATTAAAAGTCTTGCTGCGAATACTAATAATTGCGGCATTAGTCAGCGCAGCGATTCTGTCAGGAAGATCTACTGATTTTTTGAGCGCTCCCGGTCTTGTCTATATGCTGCTGGGATGTGCGGCCATAGCTTTAATGGGCTTTTCTACATCTGAAATTGGATTAGCCTTTAAGCACGCTGCGGGCAGAGTCGGCGAAAGAGGAGAACTGCAAAAATCGGCTTATTTCTGGGAGACATCAGTAAGAAATGCATGGAATCTGGGAGTTCTGGGCAGCATAATAGGCTTCATCACAGCTTTAGGCTCGTCTGAGGGCGGCTTATTGGGTATCATGTTTCGCATGTCAAGATCTTTCTTAACCACGGTTTACGGAATGGTGCTGGGTGTGGTTTTCCTGGTTCCCGCCATGAAGTTAATCCAAAAGCTCAAAAAAAATCCGCAAAAAGAAATTTCGGAAGCATACGAAGCCTCTACCGAAAGCATATCCAAGACGTTCAGATTTGAAAACATCGTTGGCTATATCCTGTTTATCGCCGTTATGGGATGGATTGTAATATCCTCTCTGGGGTCGCTAGAGGCCGATAGTCATATTAAACCATCTCAATTCTTTACCTATTGGCCTTCACTTTTAGTGGTGTTGGGGGGAACCATAGCCATAGTCGTTTTCATCGGAAATGGCCTTTCAGGGCAGTTGTTCACCCTGAGCTTTGCCTTAATGGGGCTTCTTGGAACTTTAATGGGATTTGTCCAGGTCTTACTCGGCATGTCAACACGTAATATTGAGGATGTGGCATCTGCTTTGACTTTTATAATCTCATCCTGTTTTGTTGCCCTGCTGGGAATCATGCTGATCGGGGCTCCTCTAGAGGATCATGCCTTTAGTGCCGAGAAGAAAAATAAAGAAAGAACCTTGAGCCGCATCGCCTGGTTTGTCTTTCCAATGTTTGTACTGATTGTGCTGGCTTTAGCATTTATTCTAGTCTTAACACCCATAAAAAAATAGAAAGAAGCTAAAAGGGCGATATTCATCCCTGCAAATAATTTAATTTGTTATTTTTTTATTTTTGTTACTTCAAATAGCGTTTCCAGGTAGAATAGAGCCTTGAATATTTCTGGAGACATTTGATGATAAAAGCTCTCATCCTTGATATGGATGGATTGATGATCGACAGCGAACGCCTGTATTTTCAAACCGAAAGGGAGATGGCCCGAAAATTCAACAGGACTGTGGAGGATAAAACCCTATGGAAGATGATGGGCCGAAATCCCATCGAGAGTATGGAGATCTTTGTCAACGAGTTGGAATTATCCCTAAGCCCTGAAGAGGCTCTTGGGATGAGAAACCTGATCATGCGTAACAAGCTGAAAACCGACCTGAAGCCCATGCCGGGCCTTCATCATATTCTGGATGCATTTTCCGGCAGGCTGAAAATGGCGGTCTGCACCGGAGCCCAGGAGGAATTCCTTGATATCGTGGTCGATCAGTTGGGAATCAGAAATCGCTTTGACACTCTGCAGGCCTCTGATGAGATCCGCAAGGGCAAACCGGATCCGGAAATCTATCTAAAGACCTGCAGTAAGTTAGAACTAAGCCCGAAAGACTGTGCGGTTCTCGAAGATTCATCAAACGGGGCCATGGCCGGAAAGCGGGCCGGCTGCTATGTTATTGCCGTGCCATCCGAATACACAAAGGAGCAAGATTTTCATTTCGCTGATTTTATCGCTTCGGACCTCTTCCAAGCCGAGATACACATCACCGCTCTGCTCAAAAAATAATGGTTTTCAATAGAAATGATAATGCTGCTAAGGCCTCGATAGGCATCTCAAGCAGTCATTGATCCTTTATCTCTCCAGATAGCCCGATAATGTTAGAGCGGCCGACAAAAAGTCCCTTCCTGCTTTTCACTTTGTTGATAACATATAGACTGCGAATGAGGCCAGCCAGTGTTCTCCCTCATAGCTCCCGCTGGAGATGTGTGGGAGTGTGGCCTGGGCATGACTGATGGCTGATTCGGTTAATATCTCCCTGACAGGGTCATCATCAGGCAGGGCTCGTGCAATGCCGTTCATACACCAGGCCCTGGTGAGATTAAGCCCATCCAGATGGACGATTTTCGGATCACTGCGGTCGGAAACATCCGCGGGTTCAAGTAAAGACTCGGGCTCCCCGTCAGCAAGCCGAGGAAGAAAGCAATGAAACCAATCTGGAAATTCTTCCCCGGGCAAAACACGGCGCATTAAGTCGGCTTCTATCAGACTCCGTGAAAAGAAGTCGTCACCATCCGGTTCCCACGAAGCGGGGCAGTTGGAATCATACAGAAAATAAGCGTTACTGCGTTCTATGAGCAAATCTTCCAACTCACTGTGCCCGACTGCCCGCACATAATCCAGGGCAAAGGCGATGCCGAATGCTGTGTTGGGATGGACTCCGCGGCGGATCGGGTATGTCTGCTTTGGCAAAAACTCAAGATACCGTTTCACAATTGCATCGGCCAAAGGCTTAAGATTTTTTGACCATTTCTGGCCATCCGGTTCATCCCATTCGTGTAACTCTTCAGCCAGCTTGAGAAGCCAAGCCCAACCATAGGTACGCTCGAAGGACTTTCGGCTGGGCTGCTGAAGATATCTTACTTCCATTTCAATGTTCTCAGCAGAAAGGTTGTCGTTCAATGCACTACGGATTTCGTCGGCTTCTGGCAGATCGGGAAACGTTCTCAGTAGCCGCACCAGCATCCAATGGCCGTGAACAGAGGAATGCCAGTCAAAACATCCGTAAAAAGCGGGGTGAAAGAATGATGGGCTTTGAACCTCAGATTCGTCATTCATGACGTGATCGGGCTTGTTGGGATATTCTTTCTTTATACATTTCAAAGCCAGATCGGCAAAACGAGAGGCAGGTTCCACATCGAGTTGAAAGACATCAGACCATTCATCGTCTGTTCTAGATTGTGCATCAAAATCTTGATCTTCACCACTCTTGCAAAAAAAGAACGAAAGCATTATTAAGGTAGAGAGAAGGAAATATCTGAGGAAATTTAACATAACTCCTCCTTATTAAGTCTCTTTTATCAACCAATCTTTCTATAGCCCAGAGGTCTGCGGAATCTTCTGGGGCTTTCTTTTCCTATCTCGATAATCTTCTTCAGCTATTCATCATCAAGGTAGAGAAGCATATTAGGAAATTTTCCTTTTGTCTCTTCGATCCATTTATCAATAAGCACCTGCCTGTCAACATCATCCGTTTTAACCATAAGCCCTGCTTGTTTGGCACCAGTGCGCATCTTCTCTAATATCTCAAGATTACTGCATTCGGAAGGCCGGTCACATTCGATGCACTCGGTAATATTCTTATCGGAAGCACAGGCTCTAATCTTACATTCCGGATTACCGCCGCCTTTCATACATCCTGGACAGAACGGCATAGTCTGTATCGAGGAGAGTCCTTTCTTGAATTCCTTGAAATCGAAATCTTTCGGGGCCCACTCTTCCAGGCCATATCTGTTGATGATCTCCTCATATCTTTTTGTTAATTCTGCCAATACTCCATTTCCCACAGCGCAACTGCCACACCAGATTCCGCAAAAACCGATCTGGTCCTTGACATTCTCTAGGGGTTTATTTTTCATTCTCCACACCTCCTTATTATAGGCTTTACTTCCTGCATCATCGATATCTTACACAATTTTAATCATATTTCCACCTTCTCCTTTCTTCGAATGAATATATTAAAGAAATACGGTGGGCTAGCTAACTAATTTATTTACGAAAAAAGAAGTCTTTCTAGGTGAGTTTCTTTTCAGCTCAAAGTTCATTCCAGAAAGTGCTTGACCTTTATCAAAAATTTGTTGAATAAGGATACTTTTCCAAAATGTAAAAATTCTTTACATTTTGAATTCTAACCGGCCTAGTCTCAGAAATTTCCTCCATAAAATCTTACTCATGAGATCTGTCAATACTCACAATCTGGCATAAAAAATGCTGATGGCTTTACCTTAAAAGTTGAATAGCATAAATTATACTCATTAAAATGCTATAAGAATGGAGGGCTCTATGTCAGATAAAAAAACACTATCTAACTACATGCATCTTGGATTTCAGGCCACTTTTTTGTATTTAACTCTCAACTTTCTAAGATCGATGCTGCATGAAATTGGCCATGGGCTGGCTGCCTCGATCGTGGGTTTGGATTTTAACGGCTTTTACAGTTCTGTTTTTGGCTCCAGCGGCTCATTCAATTCTGGCGATCGATCTCCTCTGCAAAGCCTGATAACATCCTCAGGTGGTCCTTTGGTTGATTTAGTAATCAGCCTTCTTGTCTTTTTTGTGGTACTCCCCCGATTGAAAAGATGGGGAACAAAACTTACTGGATTGATGTTAGCCACTGCTACTTTGATGGCCTTCTGGGGCTATATGATGAGCAGCGGCTTCGGTTCTGGAGATTTTGCTAATATCGCCTATTCCCTCAATATTCCTAAATTCATCTTCGGAGTTCTTGGACTGTTGGGACTAATTGGTTCTCTCTACCTTTTAGCTTATCGATTCCTTATCATTTCATCGGATTATTTTCCTTTAAATTCTTATGGTAAAAGATTTTCTGCACTTTTCCTTTTTTTCGGATTGCCTACAATCATCTGGGTAGTAGCTTATGTTTTAATTTCTCCAAAATACGCAATTTTGGGGCAGGCTGTTTTCGTCGTAGGAATACTCTTTCTTCTAAGCATTCTGATCAAATCTTCCTCAAAGCAGTATCGACCTTTGCCTCAATTATCCACCTACATAGGAGCCACAGCCTTCGTAATCGCCTGCATCCTTTGGCTCGCAGTGTTCGGCCCAACCATAAAGAGCGCCAGAGGTATTTTCTGGGGTAATTAAAAGAAAATTATGAGTTAATTCAGAATTATCCGATTCGATTTATCCCTTATTTCTTTTTCATCTTGAGTGCCAGCCTGTAAGTCAAAGGCCTGGGCAGGATTTTGAGGAGAACGGTTATAAATCTGTTGTGAAACCCCGGGATGCATACCACCTTGTCTTTTTTTAGACATTTTAAAGAAATATCCACCACTTCTTCAGCCGACATCGCTTTCATCATTCCCTTCCTCTTGTAAACTTTTTTCCTGTCATAGCCCATCCTCTCATGAAAGTCTGTCCTGGTTATACCCGGACACAAGGCCTGAACCTTGACTCCTGTTTCTTTAAGCTCCAGATGAAGCGACTCGGAAAACATCAACACAAATCTTTTTGTTGCCGCATAGACGGCATTGGTCAAGAAAGGAGAAAAGGCACTCAAGGAGGAAACATTGATTATTGCTCCTTTACCGTTGGCGATCATATTGGATAACACAGCATGAGTCAGTTTCATGGTAGCCAGACAATGAACTTTCAGCATTTTTTCTTGAATGGAAAAATTCTCACCATGAAAAAATTCCTTAACCGAAAATCCGGCATTGTTAACCAGTATTTCCAGGTTTTTCATCTTGCCAAGCTTATTTTCCAGGATTTGGAGTGCTGCGTCATCGGAAAGTTCGACTATCTCAACATCGACATTAATCCTGTATTTATCTGAAATTTCTTTGGCCAAGGTCTGAATCTTCTCCCTTCTTCGTCCGGTAATGACTAGATTATATCCATCACTGGCCAATCTTCGGGCAAATGCTTCTCCGATGCCGCTTGTGGCTCCGGTTATGCATGCTACCCCTCGATATTCGTGCATCTTTTATCGATATCACTCCTTTAAGATTTGCTGTCCTGGATTATTCATGAACACTCCAGGCTCATGCATGGAAATAAAGGCATACCTTACTGATTTCAGAAAATAGGTACATGTCCCGCATTTCCTGATTCCCGCATTTCCTGTCCCTGACTTCCTTATTCAATCTTGACTAGCCGGGGAAGAATGTTCCAGCCATCCAATTTCAAATAGGCTTGTTGTCCGTCAAGACCTGATTTTTGGATCTCGACAGTTATCTGCCTGGATTTTCCGGGTAATAGGCTGAAATAATTATCGCTCCAGAACGAGGGAAGCACTTCTCCGCCTTCTTTTCCCTTGCGAATACTGGGATGGATGAAAAAGGCAAGATAGCCGGAAGGATTCTCTAATCGAATCCAGTATAAAATTTGTGTATCCATTTTGACTTTTTCGATCTCCACATTAAGCATGACATCGGGAAACTCTGAGAAAAAAGTGAAATCATCATTCTCAGCCAGCCAATAAAAATTCTCGGAGATAAGTCCGTTTTTGCTGTCTTCTAAATTCAGCTCAACAAAGTAAATATCATTTCTCATCTTTTCGGGTATTTCTATTTTGAATATATCTGTTGAAGTA
>CAYVAT010000018.1:56990-59971 GCA_964449165.1 uncultured Eubacteriales bacterium
TTTGTCTTCCACAGAAGAACCCCGGCAACATGGTCCATAGCCTGGTTAACAGCCTCAAAGATGGCCCGGTAATTCTCGGCGTTTAGCAACTGGCCTTTTCTTGTATAATCTTCCACATCCTTGGGCTCGCCGTACCTCGTACGAATTGCCTGATCGTAGAGGCTGTATTTTCCATTTCCCTCACAGGCATCATGATATCCCCAGGTATGATTGAGAGGAAACTTTACTCCCTGGTCAGGAGTAAGATCGGGAATGAATTTTTTCAGGCTTTCCAGTGTGGGTAAAGAGGGTAATCCTACTTCATTCTTGAATAACCAGTCTTTTTTCTCCTCTACTTTTTTATAATACAGATGCGGATCGACCCAATAATAGGGTCCGCCTGAATAGCTTCCTGCCGGTTGGTTATCCGGCCATGAAAGCCCCCATCCTTGCGGGGGCTCCCTGTATCCTGAAGAGGGAATGAACGGACGTGTTCCATCAAGCTTTGCCAGGATTTTATTTCTCAGAGGCACATAGATTTCCTCCCGAGGCAATCCTTCATTTCCTGCTGTCCATACAAGAAGGCTGGGATGATTGCGCAATTTTTTGACCACATCCGAAGCATCCTTTAAAAAAACATCCTCATCATAAGGATAATCCTGGCTCCCTTTATCCCATGTTCCCTGGCAATCGCCTGTGATCCAGAAGTCATGCCAGACAAGAAGACCCAACTCATCACAGCAGGTAAAAAACTCCTCAGGCGGTGTGATACCCCCTCCCCAAATCCGTAGCATATTCAGGTTGGCCTCTTTCACCAGACGAAGCTCATGTCGGAGTTTTTCTGGGGAGCGGTTAAGCATCATGTCCGGCACCCAGGCTCCGCCCTTGAGCAATATTTTCTGGCCGTTAACGAAGAAATCCCGGCGGGCCCAGCCTTCGACCATAGTAACCTTGCTCGAAACTTCTCGGATTCCGAATGTCCGCTGCTCAACATCCGATTTATCCCCATCCAGCTCGAATATTAACTCCAGATCATAAAGATACTGATCGCCCTGCCCGTTTGGCCACCACAGCTTTGGATTCTCAATAACCAATTCAGGATAGGATTCTCTTTCAAACTGGATTTCAGCCTCTTGATTTGCCGCTAAAACTACTTCTTTTCGCAGAAGAATCTCATGCCCTTTGAAATTTCTAGGCCTTATTTTGGCCAATAATGTCCCCGTTTTTGACGACTTTGTTAAATTGACTAAATCAGCTCTTATTTTGAGCTCTGCCTCATCCAGGCTTGGCAAAGGCAAATCCGATAAGACGAAAGGATAGCGAATATCCACCGGACCAGTCGCCGAAATGAAGACATCCTGCCAGATTCCCATATTCCTGTCGCGCACGGCCGGCATCCAATCCCACCCCACAGAGCACTGCATGGTCACGTTCTTACCGATATCTCCGGTCGGACCTCCATTGGCCCCAAATGGTCCGAACGCTTTAAGCTGAGGCTCTCCAGGAAGCCCCGGATAATCCAGAGGATAAATCTTAACGGCCAGCGTGTTTATATTTTGTGTATTTATGTGTTCGGTGACGTCAAAAAACCAGTTCCCGAACATGCCGACCACTTCGCTGGAGCCGGCAACAAAACTTCCGTTCAGCCACACCTCAGCCCTGTAATTGATGCCTTCCATGTTCAGCCAGATGACTCTTCCCTCAAATTCTGGAGGTACCTCGAACTGAGTCCGAAACCAGTACGGACCAGCCCAGGGATTTCCCTTTCCTGAAATATGGCTGTATTTTGCCAGATCATACTTCTGGTTAAACTCGTCTGAGGCATCGGGTATTTTCATGTTGTTGAGCCCCACATAAGGGTCAGGATAGACTCCGCTCTTCACCAGCGCGCTCAAGACTGTGGTCGGAACAGTTGCAGGATACCAATTTGTGGGTTGAAAATCAGGGGAAGATATTTCTTCGCCTCCAGCCTCCACTAGATAGGAAGATTGAAGCAGCCAACCATCTCTCAGGAATATCTTCTGGCTGGAAAAAGCACTGTTGAAAGGAAAAAGCAGAAAAACAAGCAGAGCAACAGGAAGGATTTTCCCTTTCATTCTCTTAAGCATTTGGAATTCTCCTCATCATTGGAATGAAAGATTATCTTTTATAAAGAAAAATGGTGTGGTTTTTCCCTCTTTCATCCTTTACCGATAGAGCTTCGACCTCTCTATCCTCCCAGCCTGAGATGCTGTAATTGTGGGAGACAACGTATGTACCCGGTTTGAGCTGCTCCTCCAATTGGGGGCGAAGA
Source organism: uncultured Eubacteriales bacterium (assembly GCA_964449165.1). GTDB lineage: Bacteria > Acidobacteriota > Aminicenantia > Aminicenantales > Aminicenantaceae > CAYSCW01. Next base: position 59,263 of record CAYVAT010000018.1, read on the forward strand.
AGCTCGTTGGACTCAGGCAAAAGATAGAGCGTCACTACCGAAGCTTCTGAAATATCCATCTTGGTCGCATCTCCCAGCCGAAATTCAACAAGATCTTCAACACCGGCATTCAGTGCTCCTTCTTTTGACTGCTTGATTCTCCTTGGATCAATATCTATCCCCACTCCCCGGGCTCCGTACTCCTCTGCAGCCATGATAACGATCCGGCCATCCCCGCAGCCTATGTCGTAGACAACATCGCTTGGGTCGACCATGGCCATTTCCAGCATCTTCTCCACCACTGCCATCGGTGTAGGTAAATAGGGCGCCAGATCGACTGCATCCTCCCGGCCATGAGAACCCTCGTATATATTGATCAGGTTGTGTTCATCATAGCGAAAGGAATAAGGCTTTCCAGGGTTGAGGTGGCGGGTGATCTCTCTTCCCGCCCTCTCATACATGATATCCATGGGAACCTTTCTCTTATAACGGTGAATGGTTCCTACCTTCAGCTCCTTCTTCTGTGGCGCTTTAAAAGAATTAGACGGCTTAATCTGGTAATGCACGGTTCCCTTGGTCACATTTCTTATCGTTATTTCCTCCCCTACCAGAGCAGCAATATTTTCTTCTCGATGCCCACTCCTACTGGTCAACAAAAAGACAGCAGCTCCTAAAGCAATGACTGTAATAAGAAGAGCGACTTCTAGCTTGCGCTTCATAGGCCTTTTAT
>CAYVAT010000019.1:0-59835 GCA_964449165.1 uncultured Eubacteriales bacterium
GGACAGTCTATGTGCGCATAATGCCGGTTGTCCGTCTCATACTCAATGTGCGCAATCTGAATCGTCAAACCCCGCTCCTTCTCCTCAGGAGCGTTGTCTATCTGATCGTAATCTATAAACGATACCTTCTCCGACTTCTTGTTCAACACCTTCGTGATCGCCGCCGTCAATGTGGTCTTGCCATGATCCACATGCCCTATCGTCCCTATGTTCAAATGCGGCTTCGTCCGCTCAAACTTTGCCTTCGCCATTCCTTTTACCTCCTATTCTCAGATTAAGACTTCTTGTTTTTCCAAAGCCCACGACCAGACTTGAACTGGTGACCCCGTCCTTACCAAGGACGTGCTCTACCAACTGAGCTACGTGGGCACTCTAACCTCTTATAAGAAGAAAGCGGGAAACGGGACTCGAACCCGCGACCAACGGCTTGGAAGGCCGATGCTCTACCAACTGAGCTATTCCCGCTCAAATGGGCAGGGAAGGATTCGAACCTCCGAAGCGTTTCCGCAGCGGGTTTACAGCCCGCCCCATTTGGCCACTTTGGTACCTGCCCATATGTTTTTATCAGGCGATTGAGTTATTGGGTTGCGATGCCTTGCCTTAAATAAAGGAATCTATAATAACGCGAAAAGTCTCCGACTGAAAAATCTCTCCAATAACTCAAACTCATTTTCTAGCCAGCGAGAGGATTCGAACCCCCGACCCGCTGATTACAAATCAGCTGCTCTACCAACTGAGCTACGCTGGCATAGTCTTCTCTTAGCAGGTTATTTCTTCAATTTTAATGATTTGGGAAAAGTTATTGTGAGAAAGGATGCTTTCTCAAGGAAATTCTGCTCTCTTTTTTACCTGCTTATACAACCTGTTGTAAGAAGGATAAAATTTTACAACAAAAATACTATCTGAAATTCTATTTTTTGTCAAGAGGATTTTTGGCTGATTCAATTGACATGGTCTGGAGTTGCTGATATGATTCTATGTCCTTTCGAGAAGGGATAATTCTATGATCGAACGATACACCCGTCCTGAGATGAGAGCAATCTGGAGTGAACAGAACAAATACCAGAAATGGCTCGATGTGGAGATTGCAGTCTGTGAGGCATGGAGCAAACTCGGCGAAATTTCTCCCAAAGCGCTCCAAGAAATCAAGAGAAATGCTACCTTTTCTATGCCGCGAATAGAGGAAATAGAAAAAGTAGTCAAGCATGACGTCATTGCCTTCCTATCCTCTGTGGCAGAACACGTTGGGAAAAACGCCCGTTATATTCATCTCGGCCTTACCTCCTATGATGTTGTGGACACAGCCCTTTCCTTGCTGATCAAAGAATCTCTGGAAAAAATTGAGAAAGACCTTCGTTCCTTACATAAAATCATCAAAAAGGAAGCCATCCGCCACAAAAAAACCATCATGGTGGGCCGCACCCATGGCGTTCATGCTGAACCGATCACTTTCGGAGTGAAACTGCTTGTCTGGTACGAAGAGATCAAGCGCCACTTACACCGGGCAGCTCAAGCCAAAGAAGTGATAAGCTACGGAAGAATTTCAGGTTCTGTAGGTACCTACAATACCATAGATCCTAGAGTAGAGGTTTATGCTTTAAAAAAATTGGGGCTCCATCCTGCCAATGTCAGCACCCAGATCCTTCAGAGAGACAGGCACGCACAGGTTCTCTTTTCGCTGGCTCTTATCGCCTCCTCCCTGGATAAATTTGCTCTTGAAATCCGCCATCTGCAAAGAACAGAAGTGCTTGAGCTCGAAGAACCTTTTACCAAAGGACAGAAAGGCTCCTCATCCATGCCTCACAAGAAAAACCCTGTCCGTGCCGAAAGAATCTCAGGCCTCGCCCGCCTGGCAAGAACCAATGTTCAAGCAGCGCTAGAAAATATTCCTCTCTGGCATGAAAGGGATATCTCTCATTCCTCCACGGAGCGGATTATCTTCCCTGATACATTTATTCTCACTGATTTTATGCTGGCCGAATTCACGGATATCATCAAAAACTGGAAAGTATCCCCCCAGAAGATGAGGGAAAACCTAAGGCTCACCAGAGGTTTAATCTTTTCCCAGAGACTTCTTATTACTCTGATGAAGAAGGATCTATCACGAGATCAAGCCTACCAGTTGGTTCAAAAAAACAGTCTCAGAGCTTGGAACCAGGGCGGGGATTTCAAGGATATGGTAAGCTCTGATCCCGAAATCAAGCAATATTTATCTGCACAGGAGATCCAGGAATGTTTCTCTCTCGATCCCTATATGGAAAATATCGAATATATATTCAAGAGGGTTCTTTCCCATGAAAGTTAGAGTGATTGTCGCGTTCAAGGATACGGTCCTGGACCCCCAAGGTCAAACTGTTAGAAATGCCCTTCACACTCTTGGCTATGGCTTTGTCAAAAACGTCAGACAGGGAAAAGTCTTCGAGCTCGAACTGAACGGTATCTCTGCAGAAGAAGCCAAGAAAGTCATTCCGGAGATTTCTGACAAAGTTCTGGCCAATCCGATCATCGAAAAATTCTCCTGGCAGATTCTCAAATAGAAGGAAGAAAAAGATAGGAGAAAAGGTGCCTGTACTTTTCATATAATAAATAGAGGGCCTCTTCTCCCAACAGCCCAGGACGAAAGGAGATGGCCGGACATCGTTCCATTCTAGAGATTTCTTATCAATCCTGGCAAACAGATCATAACAGGCAAACAATAAAGAAAGAACATGAAATTTGGAGTGGTTATTTTCCCTGGCTCCAACTGTGACTATGATACTTTCTTCGTTCTGAGGGATGTTCTCCATCAAAACACTTCGATCCTCTGGCACAAAGACCACAACTTGAAAAATGTGGATTGCGTGGTTCTTCCCGGAGGCTTTTCCTATGGAGACTACCTACGTTCCGGAGTCATCGCTAAATTTTCTCCCCTGATGCAAGAAGTCAGGGCCTTTGCCTCGAACGGAGGACTTGTTCTTGGAATCTGCAATGGCTTTCAAATCCTTCTGGAATTAGGCCTGCTTCCAGGAGCAATGTTGAGGAATAAGAACCTTAAGTTTCTCTGTCAATTCATCCATCTCCGTCTAGAAAACAACAAAACTCCGTTCACCAACCAAGGACGCATCGGCCAGGTCCTCAAAATTCCCATAGCCCACTACGACGGGAACTATTTTGCTTCGCCTAAAACTCTCGAACAGATAAAAAGGAACAACCAAATTCTCCTTCGCTATTCAGATGCCTCAGGAGGCATCAGCGAAGAGGCCAATCTGAATGGATCCCTGGAAAATATCGCCGGCCTGATGAACCGGGAAGGAAATGTCATGGGCATGATGCCTCATCCAGAAAGAGCCTCAGAGGCTATCCTGGGCAGCGAAGATGGACGGGTGATCTTTGAATCAATCATAAAACACCTAAGCACAAAGAAAGGCAGATGATAAGGACAAGGATCTTCACGATAAAGATCCATCCTCCTTGTATATTTTGTACTCTTTTCTCTTGCATTTTACTTTTTGAACGGATGCATTAAAACCATGAATGAAAAAACGATAAAAGAACATAACCTCACTCTGGAAGAATACAAAAAAATCGTCCAGCTTATCGGCAGAGAGCCAAACATCACAGAGCTGGGAATCTTTTCTCTCATGTGGTCCGAGCACTGCAGCTACAAAAGCTCTAAAATTCACCTCAAAATGCTGCCAGTTCAAGGGCCCCGGGTCATTCAAGGCCCCGGCGAAAATGCTGGTATCATCGATATCGGAGACGGCCTGGCCGCTGTTTTCAAAATTGAATCTCACAACCACCCCTCCTTCATCGAACCATACCAGGGTGCAGCCACAGGAGTAGGAGGAATTCTCAGGGATATCTTCACCATGGGGGCGAGGCCCATCGCACTCCTGGACTCTCTGCGCTTTGGCCCTCTTTCCAACTCCAAGAACAGGGCGATTATGGAAGGAGTAATTTCAGGGATCTCCGGGTACGGAAATTCCATCGGAGTTCCTACGGTAGGCGGCGATGTCTATTTTAATGAATGCTACTCCAAAAATCCTTTGGTTAATGTGTTTTGCCTGGGCATTGCAGAGAAGAGCAAAATTTTCTATGCCCGAGCTGAAGGAGAAGGAAACCCTGTTCTCTATGTCGGAGCCAAAACCGGAAGGGATGGCATTCATGGAGCCACAATGGCCTCTGCAGAATTCGACGAGGATTTGGAGAAGAAAAGGCCGAATGTCCAAGTCGGTGATCCTTTCATGGAGAAGCTCCTGCTTGAGGCCTGTCTCGAGGTCATGTCCAAAGAACTGATTATGGGCATTCAAGATATGGGAGCAGCCGGTTTGACCTGCTCCACTTCTGAGATGGCATCAAAGGCAGGATCAGGGATTGAAATTGACCTTGACCGCATTCCTCAGAGAGAAGAAGGCATGACACCTTATGAGATCATGCTCTCGGAGTCCCAAGAACGAATGCTCATCGTGGCCCGCAAAGATAAAGTCAATCAAGTCCAAGACATTTTCGCCAAATGGGATTTGGATGCAGTCATCATCGGGAAGGTGACCAAAGGAGGAAAACTCAAGGTCAAAGCAGGAGGAAAGCTGGTTGTGGATCTTCCCGTGGAGGCTATTATCGACCTTTGTCCGGTCTATGAAAGAAAAAGCATCCCCCCTTCCTCCCTCAAAAACGCTGTTGCGTTCGAGGCTCCTCCATTACCTCCTGATTTTAACCAGGTATTTCTTAACCTCCTTTCCTCCCCCAGTATCGCTGACAAAGAATGGGTCTATCGCCAATATGATCATATGGTTCAGGCCAACACAGTGATTCTTCCTGGTGCGGATGTTTCGCTGCTGAGGATCAAGAACAGCAAGAAAGCATTGGCCATCACCCTTGACGGCAATTCTCTCTATACCTCGCTTGATCCTCAAACAGGGGGGAAGATCGCAGTGGCCGAAGCTTGCCGTAATCTGTCTTCCGTCGGAGCCCGGCCTCTGGGAGTGACCAATTGTCTCAATTTCGGAAATCCCGAAAAACCTGAAATCATGTGGCAATTCCAAAAAACCATAGAAGGAATCAGCGAAGCGTGTAAAGTTTTCGGAATACCGGTAACAGGAGGAAACGTTAGTTTCTATAATGACACAGAGGGGATCTCTATCTATCCTTCTCCTGTGCTGGGAATCGTGGGAGAAGTCGAAGATTTAGCTAAAGTAGTGACTCCAGGCTTCAAAGAAGAAGGACAGAGCATAATCCTCATCGGAAAGAATAAGGAAGAGCTGGGGGCCTCCGAATATCTAAGATGGGTTTTCCAATCAGAGGAAGGTCTTCCTCCTCGAATCGACCTGGATGAAGAGAAGAAAGTCCAGGAGTTCTGCCGAGAAGCCATATCGCTGGGGCTTCTTCAATCCGCTCATGATGTATCTGAAGGAGGCCTTGCTTTCTGTCTGGCAGAATGCTGTTTCTTAAGCCCTGCCCAGATAGGGTGTAGAGTTTCCTTTCAAGACCAGATAAGGCCCGATGCTCTCCTGTTCGCAGAAACGCAATCACGCATCGTGGTCACGGTTCCGGATTACCATCTGAAAAAGCTGCTCGACCTGACTCAGAAAAGAGAAGTTCATGCGAGCGTCCTGGGAAAAACGGGGAAAGACAGAATCATAATCAGTCATCTCAACGAGATAATCGTGGATATGCCTGTGGCGAAAGCATTCAGCGCCTGGAAAAACGCCATTCCGCAACGATTTAAGATACAATAAGATATTCTCTCTTTTTCATCTAAAACAAAACCAGATAAAATGATTGCAAATTTATCCATGAATAACTAAACTGACTGGAGGAACGCCAAAAGACCTAATCGAAATGATGCAAAAAATGCCGGCTCAGATAAAGATTTTTACCTTATTGTCGCTGTTTCTCCTGACTGCGTTATCCTATCCACTGGAATTAAGCCTGAAAATCTCCGGATCTTTGAGCTACTTCAATCCAGAGCATATCAACCGAAACCTTCACGGCAGAGAAGAATTCGTAAAGAAAATGGCATCTGCTACCGAAAGCTGGAGTGATGCAGAAGGAGAGGTTAAGGATCTTCACTACGGAATCTCATTCGAGGGAGAATTTCTTTTTTCGTTGAGTTCTCGTCTTTCCATCGGCCTGGGAACAGGATACATCTATGCAGAAGCCACAGAAGAAAAAACAGGCCTCACTATCCAGAGAGCAGAAGATACTCTCTTTTCAGTTCACCCCACAAAAATCAATGCTTTTCCTTTGAATTTCTGTGGATATTACTTCTTCCCTCTTCGAAGTCAATTGAAACTCTATATCAGAGGAGGGGCAGGTCTCCTCTGGGCAAAATACATAGAGAGGATCGGCATTTGGATTAGACCTGAGGACAGCTTCTTCCAGGTTAGCTACCAGAAAGCCACCGCTCAGGGGACATCTTTTTTTTCAGGCTTAGGCCTGAGCTACGAAGCTTCCCCTGATATCCACTTTTTCATCGAGGCCGAGGCCAAACTGTCTAAAATCAGCAACTTCCAGAATAAAGTGCAAGAAGGCGAAGAGACAACCCTTTTTTTCTGCGAACAATACAACCCCAGTCTGCAGTTTTGGCAAGCCAAAAATATCCTCCAAAAAGAAAAACCCTCCGGGGATGATTTCCGGAATGTGGAGGAGGTTGTCGTGGATCTCAGTGGTTTTTCTGTTAAGATTGGTATCAGTCTTAAATTCTAAAGAGAGGCATGGACAATGAGCGAAGATGTTTTTTGGAGTCCAAAGAAGAAGGGAAAAATTGCTGTCTTCATTTCCGGGCGAGGCTCCAACTTCATGGCTATTCATGATGCCATCCTTGCTGAAAGAATCAATGCGGATATCGCACTTGTTTTCAGTAATAAAAAAGAAGCTCCCGGCCTTCGCGTAGCTAAGGAAAGGAAGCTCGATACACTTTTTCTCAACCCGAAGGATTACGCCACGAAGGAAGACTATGAAAGGAAAATCATCGAGGAAGTCAGGAAGAGAGATGTGGATCTTATCTGTCTGGCTGGGTACATGAAAATCCTCAGTCCTTCCTTCTGCAAGGAATTCAAATACAGTATCATGAACATCCACCCTGCTCTGCTCCCAGCTTTCCCTGGTCTTCACGTACAGCAGAAGGCTTTAGAATGGGGAGTGAGATATTCTGGAGTCACTGTCCACTTTGTCACAGAGGATGTGGACATGGGGCCTATCATTCTCCAAGCTGTTGTACCCGTCTATCAAACCGACACAGAAGAATCCCTGAGCGAGAGAATCCTGAAGGAGGAACATAAAATCTACCCCGAATCAATAAGACTTTTCTTCGAAGGAAGACTGGAGGTGAGGAGAAGAAGAGTTTTCATCAGAGAAAGCAAGAATGGATGAAAGCAGAATGAAAATGACGATGAAAGAAGTCAGAGAACAGTTTGAATATCTTAAGAAAGGCAGTGTTGAAATTATCCAGGAGAAAGAACTCAAGACAAAACTGGAGCGTTCCCTGAAAGGGAAGAGACCTCTAAGAGTAAAGACCGGATTCGATCCTACAGCCCCTGATATTCATCTGGGTCATACTGTTCTCTTACGGAAGATGAAGCATTTTCAAGATCTGGGTCATGAGGTCATCTTTCTCATCGGGGATTTCACCGGTCTTATCGGAGACCCTTCCGGGCGCTCAGCCACCCGCCCTCCGATGACCAGAGAGGAAATCCGGGAAAATGCAGAAACCTACAAGGCCCAGATATTCAAGATCCTCGATCCGGAAAAGACCATCATCGACTTCAACTCCCGTTGGCTGGAGAAACTCTCCAGCTTCGACATCATCAACCTTACTGCAAAATACACAGTGGCCAGGATACTGGAGAGGGATGATTTTTCGAATCGCCTGAAAAAGGGATTGCCTATCTCTGTTCACGAGATCTTCTACCCCCTTATGCAGGCATATGACTCGGTGGCGCTCAAAGCAGATGTAGAGCTTGGAGGAACAGATCAAAAGTTCAACCTCTTGGTGGGCAGGGAAATCCAGAGAGAATTCGGCCAGGAGCCTCAAGTCATCCTCACCATGCCCCTCCTGGAAGGACTGGATGGAATGGAGAAGATGAGTAAGTCCTTGAATAATTATGTGGGAATCACTGAAAAACCCGGAGAGATATTCGGAAAAATCATGTCTATCTCCGACCCCTTGATGTTCCGCTACTGGGAGCTGCTCACGGATGAGCCTCTTTCCCTTATCAACGAGTGGAAGAAGGAAGTCAGGTTACAAAAAGCTAATCCCCGAGATTTAAAGGCCAAGCTGGCCAAAGCCATCGTTTCTGACTTTTGGGGAGAGAAAGAGGCCAAGAAGGCTGAGCAGGAATTTGAAAGAGTTTTCAGGCACAAAGAAGAACCCACAGAAATGGAAACATTAAGAATAAATGTCAAAGAAAAAATAAGAGTTGAAGCAAAGCCTCAAGTGACCAAAGCGGGTTATCCTCTTCTCGATTTACTGGTGGAGAAAAATATCTTCCCTTCCCGGGGGGAGGCCAAAAGAATGATCCGCCAGGGCGGCGTCTATCTTGATGGAGAAAGAATCGAGGATATCGATTTCAAGATCGATTGGAAAAAAAAGAAGCAATGGAACCTGAGGATCGGAAAAAGAAAATTTTTTAAGCTCAAATTTTAGATATCCACAGTCTCCCCAAGACCTAATTCTTCACTGCGCTGAAGCACAAGAGACGCCACTGCCACATCCTGCACAGCGTTGCCCACCGATTTAAAGAAAGTCAGTTCTTCCTCAGATTCTCGGGCAGCGACCGTCCCTGATGCCACCTCGCCGATCTCTCCGTGGATGTGGTCTTCGGAAATAATCCCTTCTTTCAGAGGAATAATCACATCCCCAGCTTCAGCAAGAGCTGCCTCCCTAGAATCAACCACAACCTTAGCTCTTCTGACCGTTTCTGCCGGAATCTCCTGCATATCCGGAGTGTAAGAGCCTATGCCGTTAATGTGAACTCCCCCTTTCAGGTCAACATCCTCGAAAACTGGTATGTTTGATGTGGTCGCCGTACATATGAGGTCCGCCTCCCGGACTGCCCTGGAAGGAGAATCAGCCACAAGAATGTTTTCTGGTATCGTTTGACTTCTGGCTTTCATTTCTCTCCTGAAAGTCTGTGCCCTATTCTGGTCGATATCATAGACCCAGATTTTCTCCAGCTCCCTCACCGTGCATACAGCCTCCAGCTGGGTCCGGGACTGAGTTCCTGCTCCGAAAATTGCCGCTACTCGACATTCCTTCCGAGCAAGAAGTTGTGTGGCTAAACCGGAAGCTGCTCCTGTGCGCAGGGCAGTAAGATAGGTCCCCTCCATGAGGGCCAAGGGTCTTCCTGTCTCAGCCTCCAGCACCACCACCAAAGCATGAATGGTGGGAAGCTCGTTTTCTGTGTTGCGAGGAAAGACAGAAACGATCTTCACGGCCAGGGAACCGCTCTCAAAAAGATAAGCAGGCATGAACAGAGTGCTCCCTCCTCTCCTGGCAGAGATGTGAGTGCGGAGGGGAACATGGGCTTTTCTCAAGGAAAGGTCAATAAAAGCGTTCTTGATGGCTTCTATGGCCTCTGTCATTTTAACCGCTTGGGCCACTTCTCTTCCGGAGATGACACGGATTTTCATTTTTTAGATCACCCACCTTTCGCCATATTTTTTTCTCTCCTTAAACCTTTTATGGGCAAAAGGCTCTAAATCAAAGCTGGTTTTTCCATCGCAGATGAGGTCACTCAAAATCCGGCCTACAGCCGGGCCATGTTGAAAGCCATGACCTGAAAAACCAACAGCACTGAAGAAGCCCTTTGTACCAGGCATTGCGCCGATGATGGGATTCTGATCAGGAGTCATGGCATAAAGACCTCCCCAGCCCCGCAAAATGGCCGCTTTTTCCATGATCGGCGCCCGGCGAACGGCTACCTCGATGACGCTCTCCAGAAAATCCCGGTCCACGTGGGTATTGAAGCTGGACGGTTCATCTGGATCACTCATACCTAGAATTACTCCTGGCTCTTCTCCCCGGAAATAGAAAGAAACATCCATATCGATGACCATGGGCACTGGCCTGGGTAGGGCATCAAAAGCTTTGGTCACGAACACCTGGCGCCTGTATGGCTTCACAGGAAAGTCATAACCAGCCAAGCCAGCTACTTGGCCACCCCAAGCTCCTGCGACATTGACCACCACCGGAGCAGAAAGATGCCCTTTGTTTGTCTCTACACCCTGAATTCTGCCTCCTTCGATACTTATTCCGGTAACTTCGGTTTTCTCTTCGATGCGAACACCGAGACGACGGGCAGCCTTGGCAAATCCCATGGCTGTCAGGTAGGGATCAGCATAGCCATCTTTGGGACCAAAGGTCCCACCCTTCACATCTGAGAGATGAAGATAGGGCCACCTGTTTTTGATCTCTTCGGGGGAAAGAACTTCAACAAGTACATCTTGTTCTCTTTGAATTCTGATTGCGGAGAGAAAATCCTGCCAGGTGCTTTCCCTCTGGGCCAGGAAAAGATAGCCTGCCTGTCTATAATGAATATCCGCACCAAATTCTTCCTGAAAACGCTCGAACACCCGCACAGATTCCTGAGAGAGGAGGATGTTTGAGGGGTGAGAAAATTGCTGTCTGATCCCTCCCACCGATAATCCGGTAGAGGCTTGAGCAAGAAGTTCTTTCTCCAGAATAACTACGTCTTTACATCCCCGGCTGGCCAGATAATAGGCCGTACATACTCCCATAATACCGCCCCCGACGATAACCACCTCGGCTGTTTGTTTAAAATCCCTCAATCTTCTCTCCAAATGAAAGAAGAAGCCTAGAAATCGGGGGGAAGTAACTTAGGTGGCCTGGAGAAAACCTTCTTGTATATCTCTGGGTAGGCATCCTTGCCACCGATGAGCAAGCAAGTCAGAGGCATCACCTCACTGGCTATACGGCCCATCTTGCCCACCACCTCACGAATATCCCACTGAGCAGTGGCATCCTCCCTGAGTCTTGAGATGCGGTAAAGCTCTCGCGCATTGACGCCGAGCAAAAGCCTCCTGCGGTGGGCGTTAGTCAAAACATACTCAGCTCCGTAGTCCATATGTTCTTTCATGATGGCGTACGCCTGGTTCGTCCTTTCAATCATGTTCATGAATTCCTGTCTGGCCCCAATCTCCTCGATGGAAAGAGGCATAGTCACACCATGTTCAGGAGCGTATCTTTGGGCTGTCTGAGTGGTCATGCGGTGCCTTTTGAGCTGGGCAAAGCAGGCAGCGGATACCACCAGGTCAAAGGTAAGATGTACGTATTCGAACTCTCGTAATGCTGCGTCATAAAACTCCATATGTTGAAAGGCTGTCTTGAGAAAATCAATTCTCTGCTCGCTTTTAAGGCTTTTTACTTTTTTCAAACATTCCGCGTAAGAGGCACTGGAGGAGGCATGAAGAAGTGAAGCGATCAGTTTGGTGTCTGCTTCAGGAGTGTGATCAACGAGGCGCACATCCTCTTTGCTCTCTCTAGTAAAGGCAAGCAGGGATGTTGCTTTCTCCTCCAATTCTTCATATGTCTTGGCGTCAAAATCATTCTCCTCGGTAAACAGAATGATGGAGGGTGCGACTTCTTTGGTCAGAGCAAAAATCCTGGAGTTCAGTTCATGAAGCTCAGCCAATTTCTTGGAAGCAAAACGGCGGATGATAAATTCCAGATTACGGGCGTTGATGGTCATGCCCAGCTGTCCTTCGGTGGCAAGACTGACTATGTAGCGGGCGTCCTCCTTGGCCCATCCGTCCAGAACAGGATGTTTTCTGGGATTGTCAGCCAGATCTTTGTGTTTTTCAAAGATATATGCCCGAAGCTTCTGATAGAGCTTGTGATAGAGTACGTTCTGGGCTTTGACCATACTCAAAAAGATATCAGTCTGGCCAGCCCTCCTCACTTCCTCTGGAAGAACGAAATCATCTCCCAGCGTTATGTAACGCTGAGATTTTTCTGTGAAGGAACAGAGGCGAAATTTCTCCAACTCCTCCATGGCCAGACGACTTATGCCGATAATATCAAAATTGAATACAGCATGCTCAGCCACAGAATGATGACCCATCTTAAAGATAATCGTCCGGTTGGAACGCCTGGCTCTCTCCACCTCTGAGCGGGCCAAAACCCGCAGTTCGTTCACCGGACGAGGATCTCTTGAAATCCGGGCATAGGATGCAGAAAGGGTTTCGGGAGTGATATCATCGCGGGGAGGACTTGTTTTCTTGAGCTCTCCTATGACTTCGCTATCAACATTATACCCGGCGAGTATGACTTTCATTTTTTACTAAAATAAGAAGTGCCACCGAAAAAGTCAAATGCTTTCAAGATCGTAAGCATCTCTTTTTCCGTGATAGCTAATAAAAACGTCGATTCTTATCCATCCTAAGTCCATGATAGAGAGTAGGAGGCTCTTTAGCAAGGATGGAGGGGAATCGGCGCTCTTATCCAAGATTATCCCAGTTAGGCGTTGGTCCCTGTCCATCCGAAGCCCATAGTGGAAGGGTGGGAGGGTCTTGGAGAGGATGGATGGGAACCAACGCTTCTATCAGCTATCACGTAAAGTAGATTATCGCTTTGATCATTGCATGCCAGAGTCTATTTAAGTATGATGGATGATGGGGAAATCATGAAAAACAGAGAAATAGCCTCACTGCTTTCTCGAATCGGAGATGCCCTGGAGATTAAAGGCGAATTGGGGTTCAAAATCGCCGCCTACCGCAAAGCCACCCGAGTACTGGAAGACCTCGGTGAAGACATCGAAAAAATCGCACGAGAAAACAAGCTTCAGCAAATCCCTGGAATAGGAAGCGGGATGGCCAAAAAAATTCAAGAATACCTGGACACTGGCGATATGAAGAAATACCAAGAAGCTCTTTCTGACGTTCCGGAAGGCCTTCTCGACCTGCTGGACATTCAAAACCTGGGAGCAAGGACAATCCATCTGGCCCATAAAGAATTGGGAGTTAAGAATCTCCAGGATTTAAAAAAAGTTATTCGAGACGGCACTCTAGCCCAGCTGCGCGGACTCGGTCAAAAAAAAGTGGATAACATCAAAAAGGGAATCGAAATATTCGAACAGTCTCAAGAGCGTATCCCCATCTCCGAAGCACTCGATATCGTTGAGGAAATGATAGCCCACCTTAAAAAGTCCCCCCTTGTCGGGCGACTATCCCCTGCTGGCTCTCTGCGCCGCATGAAAGAGACCGTAGGGGACATCGATATCCTGGCCACAGGAAAAAGCGGGGTCCAAATCGTCAACCACTTCACAAAATTTCCAGGCGTAAGCCGAGTCCTGGCTGCTGGAGAGACGAAGGTTTCGGTGATGATTTCTACCTTGGATGGAGAGCGTCAGGTAGACCTCAGGATCATTGGCGAGTCCTCCTTCGGGGCAGCTCTGCAGTATTTCACAGGCTCCAAAGCCCATAACATCAAACTCAGGTCCATGGCCAGGGAAAAAGGCTTGAAGATATCCGAATATGGAGTTTTTCGAGGCAAAGAGAAAATTGCCGGATACGACGAAAAAGATATCTACAAAACCCTTGGCCTCCCCCTCATTCCCCCTGAACTCAGGGAGGACAGAGGAGAAATCGAAGCTGCTCTCAAAGACGAACTCCCCAAGATCATCGAAGATTCAGATATTAAGGGGGATCTTCATGTCCATTCTCATTACAGCGACGGAGTGCTCTCCCTGAAGGAGCTAGCTCGATTGGCCAAAGATCATGGCTACCAATACATCGCTGTCTGCGATCATTCTCAATCGGCAAAGTATGCCCACGGCCTCTCTTGCGAGCGTCTGGAGCAGCAAATTAAAGAAATCAACAGGCTTAACCAAGACCTCCGAGGAATCAAGATCTTGAAAGGAACGGAAGTGGATATCCTGCAGGACGGCCGGCTCGATTTTCCCGATGACCTCCTCAAGGAACTGGACCTGGTCATCGCAGCCATCCACTCAGGATTTAAGAGGAACGTTACCGAACGCATCTTCCGTGCTATGGAAAATCCCTATGTCAGCATCATCGCCCACCCTTCAGGCCGTCTTATTTCCAAGCGCGAGGGTTATGATGTGGACCTGGAAAAGGTTCTTCAAGAGGCTAAAAACAAGGGAAAGGCGCTGGAGTTGAATGCTTATTATGACCGGCTTGATCTCAACGAGTATTACTTAAGGAAGGCTAAACAGCTAGGGCTTCAAATAAGCATAGGCACTGACACCCATTCTCCTGGCGGACTGCAGATGATGCACTTCGGCGTAGGGATCGCCCGCAGAGCCTGGCTGGAGAAAAAAGACATCTTGAACTGCAAGAATTATAAGCAACTGAAGGAGATGTTAAGACATAAAAAATAGTTCTTTCTACTCCCCATGAGGCTTATTCAAGTCTTATCCTTTCATCACTCCAACAGGAACCACACGGGCCACCAGTTTACCGATTCCCACCTTATGGGAGATTTTAACCACCTCATCCACATCCTTGTAGGCAGCAGAGGCTTCTTCGGCTACCCCCTTCCAACCTGTGAATTTGAGCTCGATACCTTTTCTTTCCAGATCCATCTTTATTTTTTCTCCTCTGAATCGGCGGAGGGCCTCATGGCGGGACATCACCCGTCCTGCGCCGTGTGCGGTCGAGCCGAAACTCAACTGTTCCGCTTCCTTTGTGCCCACAAGAATATAGGAAGCTGTCCCCATACTTCCCGGGATGATGACCGGCTGGCCGACAGAACGGTAGACCTCAGGAATCTCCGGGCGTCCTGGGCCAAAGCTTCTGGTCGCTCCCTTCCTGTGTATACAGACTTGCTTTTCTTTTCCTTCGATGGTGTGTTTTTCAAATTTGGCCACATTGTGACAGACATCATAGACCTGATCCATCCCTTCTGAACTGCCCATGACCCGGGCAAAAACCTCACGAACCCAATGGGCAATCATCTGTCTGTTGGCAAAGGCAAAATTGACGGCCGCACTCATGGACTTGTAGTATTCCTGACCCAATGGAGAACGAATGGGCGCGTTGATCAATTCTCTGTCAGGAAGACCCTTGGTTCCGAATTTATTCTCCATCAGCCGGATGTAATCTGAGGCAACCTGATGACCTAATCCCCGGCTGCCACAATGAATCATCACTAAAATCTGATCCCTGGCATGAATGCCGAATACCCTGGCCCCCTCATTATCAAAAATCTCATCCACCCTCTGAATTTCCAGGAAATGATTTCCAGCTCCCAACGTGCCCAGCTGAGGAATTCCTCTTTCCACAGCTCTGTTGGATAGAAAGCCCGGATCTGCGGCTTTCATCCTTCCGTTTTCTTCTGTCCGTTCCAGATCTTCCTTCTTTCCATATCCACTCTCAACAGCCCATTCAGCCCCTCTGGCGCACACATCTTTGAGAACATTTCTGCTGAGGCGGATGGTCCCTCCCTTTCCAACTCCGGCCGGAACTTCCTTGAAAATCTCAGCCAAAAGCTGCTTTCGCCGCTCATGGATATCCTTCACGCTGTAATCGGTCCTGAGTAAACGCACCCCGCAGTTGATATCGTAGCCCACACCCCCGGGAGAAATGATCCCCTCATCCAGATCAAAGGCGGCCACACCTCCTATAGGAAACCCGTATCCCTGGTGAGCATCGGGCATGACATAAGCCATTTTCTGGATTCCTTTCAAACAAGCCACATTCTGAGCTTGTCTGAGAGTCAGATCCTGTTTGGCACTCTCCAAAAGTTTGGAGGAAATATAGATGACTGTGGGCACTCTCATCTGTCCATGTTTGGGAATTTCCCAAGTGTAATCGTTTATGCGTTTTATCTCCATTTTTCACCTCATATATCGACCACAACCTGAACCGTATAATGATCGTTCTTGGTGATGAACATCTCGTTATAGGTTATGGCCTTGACATCTCCAAGCAGGTTGTATCTTGCAGAATAATTATCGCCCAGAAAACGAGCGTCTAAGACATATCCATCGTCTATTTTATGGATACGCATATCCTCGGCACTGTTCAGAAGAAATCCTTTAGTATCCAATAAATAGAGAATCTCTTCCAAAAATTTGACCAGAAGCTGCTCCAGATCCCTCCCTTCGGTTCGTACGGGATACTCGACCTTCTTTTCCACCTTCCTCCAATCCCACATGAGAGAACTTGTGGCCAAGGCAGCGTTGGCAAAGGCTTCCTCCAAAGTTTGCCCCAAAGCCTGGAATTTAGCATCAGCAGTATGGTTAAGGAAGCGGTATTTTCTCACTCTAGCTCTCTCCCAGTTCCTTCTCCCTCACCTTCTCTACGATTTGGGCTTGAAGACGCTTGAGCCGGGTAGAGTGTTCCACTGGGAAGAGAGGACTCTCCCTTCTGATTTCTTTATATTTGTCATCCAGCCTGAAAAACTCACCCAGAAAGATTTCTTGAATTTGAGATAATGGGGGCGGGGAAGATATGATTCGGCCGTCCTCCATCACTTTTTCCAAGAGAGGCTCTCCTCCTTCCAAATTCTCTTCCCTTAACCCGATCACATCTTTCTCCATCCTCCCAGAAGATGTCTTGAAGCGAAAAACCTGCTTGGGGGAAGGCAAACTCATCTTTTCTGGACTGAGTTTCAACACAGGATTTCTGTTGTATTCGACCATTTTGTAAGCCATATCCAAGTAAGGAGCATCTGATGAGACTCCCATCTTTGTTCCTACTCCGAAGGAGTCGATATCGGCATCCTGCTCGATAACTTCCTTGATTTTGTACTCATCAAAGCCTCCACTGGCGAAAATGGTAACCTCTTTGAGGCCTGATTCTCGGAGGATATGCCTGACTTTCCTGCTCAGCTCGGGGATGTCTCCGCTGTCCAGCCTGACTCCTTTGAGCCTTTTCCCTTGCTCGGCCATTTCCTTTCCCACCTCAGCCGCTTTTATTGTCCCGGTCAGTGTATCATAAGTATCCACGAGCAAAACTGTGTTTTTAGGGAAAGATCCGGCAAATGCACGGAAAGAGTCGATTTCTTTCTCGAAGCTGGTAACGAAAGAATGAGCCATCGTTCCAAAAATCGGAATACCATACATCTTGCCAGCTAGAACATTGCTCGTTCCCGTGAACCCACCTATGAAACTCGCACGGGCCACTTTCATACCAGCATCCTTCCCCTGAGTCCGGCGAAGAGAAAAATCAACCAGCTTTCTAGGCCATGCCGCATGCATGCAACGGGAAGCTTTGGTGGCGATCATGACCTGAAGATCGATTGCATTGATGATGAAAGTCTCCATGATTTGAGCCTCGATGATGGGAGCAGTGACTTCAAGAATGGGCTCATTGGCAAAAAAAATACGTCCTTCTGGCAAGGCATGAACATCCCCTCCGAATCGAAATCCCTCCAAGTAGGAGAGAAACTCAGGTTTAAACAGATTCATACCTGCAAGAAAGTCAAGGTCTTCAGGCTCGAACTTTAAACCTTTCAGGTAGCCGAGGACATCCTCCAAACCTGCGCAGACAAAATAGCGCCTGTGTTTGGGATAATTGCGGATGAATAGACTGAAGGTGGCTTTCTCTGTCATGTCTTGATCGAAGTAGCAGGCAGCCATGGTGAGTTCGTAGAGATCGGTAAAAAGAGCCAGGTTTTTCATGCTATGCATCAACTACACCTTCCGCATCTCCTCATTCATCATAATAGCTGAATAATATTTTATCAAACGCTAATAAATCCTGGTATATTTGAAGACCTAACACTGAACTTTCCAGGTAATTAAAAATAAGTGTTGGGGCTTGGAAATCAGGCAAACACACCGGCTACAAAGCCGCCACAATAGGGGCAGATAGAGTCTTTAAGCCTGATTTTTCCGACAAAAAAGCCTTGACGGGGTATAAGGACTTTCTGGCAGTGAGGGCATAGTGTGTCTTCTCCCTCTCCCCATACATTGCCCAAGTAGACGAAATGAAGACCTTCCTTTTTCCCGATCTGGTAAGCTTTTCTTAAGGTTTCCATTGGCGTGGCATGCGCATCGGTATATTGATAGTCTGGATGGAAGCGGCTGATATGCCATGGAATATCAGGATCCAAATCATGGATGAAACGGGCGATTTGAGTCAACTCATCCTCTCCATCATTCTGCTCTGGGACAACCAGAGTGGTTATCTCTACCCATATTCCCAATTTCTTCATCAAACGTATAGATTCGAGCACAGGCTCAAGATGAGCCTTGCAGATTCTCTTGTAAAAATCTTCTCTAAAGGATTTAAGATCGACGTTGCAGGCATCTAAATAGGGCTGGATAGTCTCTAGGGCTTCTGCGGTCATGTAACCGTTAGTGACAAAAGTATTGGACAGTCCTTCTTCTTTGGCCAGCTTTGCTGTCTCAAAAGCATACTCGAAAAATATTGTCGGTTCGGTGTATGTGTAAGAAATACTTTGGCAGCCACGAGACTTTGCCATCTTGACCACCTGGTCCGGAAGCAATCTGGAACCGGACTCCCCCTGATCATCCTTCTTTGTGCTCTGAGAAATCTGCCAGTTCTGGCAGAAAGGGCACTTGAAGTTGCATCCGATTGTGGCGATAGAAAAAGAGGATGTTCCTGGCCAAAAATGATAGAGTGGCTTTTTCTCGATAGGATCCACGTGAGCAGCGATGACTTCTCCGAAGACATGAGTGTAGAGCTTCCCTTCCCTGTTCTGCCTGACTCCACAGATTCCGAATTTGGAATCGGCAATTTCACAGCGATGACTGCAGAGGAAACAGGTGACCTTGTTGTCGGACAGAGAACGGTAAAGCATGGCTTCTTTAATCATTTCTCGCTTCTGTCAATTTTTATCTCTTTCGATATCACAACGAAAACGGTTCATGCTTTCTTATTCTTTATTGTTTGGATATCAGGATAAAAATCCTTAGCTGAAGGACAAAGATAACGGATCACACACTCAGGACATCGAGGTTTCCGTGCTTGACAAATCTTCCGGCCGTGGTTGACCAGCATGTAGTTGAAATCCAGCCAATCCTTCTTAGGAACAATGCTCAAAAGGTCTTTTTCGATTTTGTCCGGATCCTTTTCTCTACTCAAGCCCAGCCTCAAGGCCAGTCTTCTGACATGAGTGTCAACAGCTATGCCCTCAGCCTTGTTAAAAGCGCTGGAGAGAACGATGTTGGCTGTCTTGCGGGCCACGCCGGGCAGGGTGATGAGTTCTTCCATACTGTCCGGGACCTTGCCGTTGAAATCTTCTGCGATCATCTTGCTGGCATTGATGATGCTTCTGGCTTTATTCCGGAAGAAACCCGTAGGCCGGATCTCTTCCTCCAGCTTCATCAGGTCAGCCGAGGCAAAATCTTTGGCCTTGGGATATTTTTGGAAAAGCGAGGGAGTGATCTGGTTGACTTTCTCATCGGTGCATTGAGCCGAGAGAATAGTGGCCACCAGGATCTGGAGAGGAGTTTTAAATTTAAGCGCTGTTCGGCTTTTGGGGTAATTCTCTTTTAAGATTTTTATCATATCGCCGATTTTTTCTCTTGCATTCTCCACTCTTTCCCTCCTTTTCAAAAAGAGCATAAGCCATGAAGACATCCCCCCGAGTATTCTGCCTCCGCCGATATAAACGAAACATCTTCCCTTCTCTCTTCTTCAGCTCTGGAATCGAAGGAGAGGACCTGATCCTTCTTTGTCCCATAGCGGTAGATAGTGATACCCTTGCAACCAAGATCATGGGCCATGAGGTAAATCCCTCTAACATCCTCCACAGTGGTATCGGAAGGCAAATTGATGGTTTTTGAAACAGAATTGTCTGTGTGTTTTTGAAAAGCAGCCTGGATGCGAAGATGTTGCTCAGGGGGAACATCGAAGGAAGTGACGAAGATCTCTTTGAGATCCTGAGGAAGCTCCTTAAAATATTGGATGGATCCTCGCTTTCCGATTTCAGCCATGAGTTCCTTGGAGTAAAGATTCCTTAAATGAAGCTCCTTCTCGAAAAGGGGATGGATTTCAAAGAGTCTTGTCCCGGACATCACATTGCGAACATAACTCAAAGCAAAGAGCGGCTCGATGCCGCTGGAACAATCGGCGACGATGCTGATGGTTCCAGTAGGAGCCACGGTGTTGACCGTGGCGTTGCGCACTTGCATTCCCTTCTGGGGATAGACGGACTTTTCATGGTAAGGAAATACGCCTCTCTCCAGGGCCAAAGATTGAGAGGCTTTCAGCGACTCCTCATGAAAAAAACTCATAACCTGATCAGCCAGCTGGATTGCCTTGCCGCTGGTGTAAGGGATACCCAGCTTGATCAACATATCGGCATAGCCCATCACTCCCAGGCCTATTTTACGGTTGAAAACCGTGATATCTTTGATTTGAGGGAGAGGATATTTGTTGACTTCAATAACATTATCCAGAAAACGCACTCCCAACCAGATTCTTTCCTTCAACCTTTCCCAATCTATGGAACCATCCTCGACGAACTTGGAAAGATCGATCGATCCAAGGTTACAGCTCTCGTAAGGGAGGAGAGGGATTTCCCCGCAGGGATTAGTCGCCTCGATCCTTCCCACCTGGGGAGTGGGGTTG
Source organism: uncultured Eubacteriales bacterium (assembly GCA_964449165.1). Lineage (GTDB taxonomy): Bacteria > Acidobacteriota > Aminicenantia > Aminicenantales > Aminicenantaceae > CAYSCW01. The sequence goes on from CAYVAT010000019.1 coordinate 20,503, forward strand.
AGGCGGTTGATTTCATCCAGGAAGACAAGCCCGGGATCACCTGATTTCCAGGCTGCATAGACAATGAGATCAAAAAGAGCAGCCGCTTTAATCGACTTGACTTTTTTATCGGTTCGGGGATTCACCAGATCAAAATTTTCTTTCTTCCTCACTGCTTCTATAAAACTATCTGTCACAGCTACAGATAGGTTAAAGTTCTGGAAGGCACTCTGCTCCAGTTTAGCCTCCACAAAATCGACGATATCTGGATGGTCACAGCGGAGAATGCCCATGTTGGCCCCTCGTCTTCTTCCTCCCTGCACGATAACCCCTGTTGCATGGTTATATATACTCATGAAAGAGACAGGTCCTGAGGCTTCTCCTTTGGTTGTAGAGACAAGATCACCTTTTGGCCTCAACTGGGAAAAATCAAAACCTGTTCCTCCTCCTGTCTGGTGAATGATGGCCATATTCTTCAAAGATGCGAAAATCCCCTCCATTGAATCTTCAACGGGCAGGACAAAACAGGCCGAGAGCTGGCCCAAAGAGGTTCCAGCGTTCATCAAGGTGGGAGAATTGGGCAAAAATTCAAGCCTGGTCATCATCTCAAAGAAGACCTTCTCTATTTCCTCCTTTTTGTGTGACGAAGAGAAATTTTCTTCAGCTAGGCTGATATGCTTGGCTACTCGCTGGAAAAGCTTTTTTGGAGTTTCCACGACTCGTCTTTCATCGTCCTTAAGCAGATAACGTCTCTTTAAAACCATCAGAGTATTCAAAGGAAGTTTCAGGTCATCCTTGACACCAAAAATAACCTTGGCCTGCCTAATGTCTTTATGCTCTTCTCTGTAAAGAATATAACTCCGGGCCACTCCCCGGAACCCTTTCTCCATCAAAATTTGTTCCACAAGGTCTTGAATATTCTCTACTGAGGGGATTTTGTCCCTATAAAGAGATGCGACTCTCTCCACAACATTGGTGCCAACCGTTTCTGCTATATCTCTCGACTGGCTTTCGTCCTTAATCACCTCCAAGGCGGCTCGAAATATAGCGGTTATAATCTTGGATTCATTAAAATCCACCAGAGACCCATCTCTTTTTCGAATTTTATTTGGCGCGTCTTTCATCTTTAATCATCCTTTTTGCCGGCAATCTCACTTGAGGCTTGACGACAGCAGGCCTATTTGAAAAGCAATGACTAAAATTCTGAGCTTGCCTTGAGAGGGCGCTTTATCCGGGGAACGGGCTCTACCTTTCTTCTTCTCTGTCAGACCACACAGCTTTGCTCAGGTTTTACGGTCCCACATGAACCATATCATGGGAGAAATGAAAATCTTCCACCTCATAATAATCCGGGAATTTCTCCAGCAAGTCTATCTCAGATTTTATCATGAAGTAGTGGCTTCGCTCCACACGTGATAAGTAGTCAAGGATCTTTCTGCTTTCGCTATCCTCTGCCTTTCGACTGGCATCTTTATAATAGTCTTCTGACATCCTTTCTGCATCCTGAGCTGCCTTGAAAATATCCAGGATGGATGTTTTCGAATCAGTCTTCAATTTTACTGGAGGAAGGAAAGAACTTTCAGGCAACTCAATCTTTTTCTTGGGGAATCTTTGAGAATACAGCCTTTCCAGAATTTTGCGGTGTTTTTTTTCCTCGAAAACCAAAAATTTGAGCTTCCTTCTCAACAAGTCATTCTTCACTTTGTTATGGAGTTTGGAGTAAATATTGGCCGCCTCGATTTCAGAGCGAATGGCCACAGTCAATACCTCATGTGGGGACGCCTTCTTATCCAATTGCACCACTTCCTCCTTGAGTGGAATTCTATTATTACATAAATGTTCTAGAATCTTGTGAATTTTTCTTTGGAGGAACCGCATACAGGACAGACATCAGGAGCTTCTCCCTCCACCGTGAAACCGCAGACCTCGCAGACGTGGATGGGCTTGAATTCCATATCTTTGCCCTCAGTCACGGCTTCTTTGGCTTTCTTGTAAAGCACGGCATGGACCTTTTCAGCCTCTAAAGCCCATCTTGAGAAAGTCTCTGCTGCTTTTTCCTGTTGCTTTTCGGCTACATAAATATAGGTCGGATACATCTCTTCCACCTCGAAGGTCTCTCCCTCAATGGCTACTTGGAGGTTCTCCTTCGTTTTTTTCACACCCGATAAAGTCTTCAAATGGTTGGTGGCATGAACCTGTTCAGCAAAAGCGTTGGCCCTGAACAACCTTGCCACATTAGGCAAATCCTCTTTTTTTGCCTCCTCGGCAAAGGCCAGATATTTCATATGAGCCTGGCTTTCACCTGCAAAGGCGTTCCTGAGGTTTTCCTCTGTCATTTTTTTCATCTTTCCTCTCCTTATATTCTTATCATTCTTTCTATCGCACCCCTCGCCTTTTGGCTTATCTCGGCGGGTACTTCAACCTTATGAACCATATTCTCCAAAGAGTTCAACACCTTGGACAGGTTAATCTTTTTCATATTGTAACAAAGAGCTGTGTTCAAGGAGGGATAAAATTTTTTCCCGGGATTTTCCTTCTTCAACCTGTAGATAATACCGCGTTCGGTGCCGATGATGACTTCCTTCTTTGAGGATCTTCTTGCTTCCTTGACCATCCCTCCAGTTGAAAGCACCTTATCCGCAATATCGATGACTTCCGGACGGCATTCAGGATGCACCCAGACTTCCGCCTCGGGATGATGCGACTTTTTCTCCTGGATATCCTTGGCCAGGATGTTGTTGTGGACATAACAGTAGCCATCCCAGGGAATGATCTTTTTCTCGGTGAATCGGGCCACATAAGCCGCCAGGTTTTTATCAGGGACAAAAAGAATTTCATCACCCTCCAGGGAATTTACCACGTTCACGGCGTTGGAGGAGGTGCAACAGATATCACACTCTGCCTTGACATCGGCCGTGGTGTTGACATAGCAAACAACTTCCCTTCCTGGATACTCCTTTTTCCATTCACTCAATTCCTCAGCCGTGACCATCGACGCCATGGGACAGCCAGCCCGGATGTCAGGCATGAGCACTGTCTTTCGAGGAGCCAAGATAGCGGCAGTTTCCGCCATAAAATGGACCCCACAGAAGATGATGACTTTCTCCTCCACCTGAGCAGCCTGCTGGCTCAGACCCAAAGAATCGCCGATGTAGTCAGCCACATCCTGAACTTCGCCGATCTGGTAATTATGGGCGAGGATGATGGCCTTTTTCTCCTCTTTAAGCCTCCTGATTTGCCTCTGAATTTTTTCTTTGCTCACTTATCCCTGTTCTCCCCTCCTCAGCAGTTCTCGTACCAATAGAGAGAGATTTCTCTTTTCTACCTTCTGTGGGGGGAGACTATGGAGCATTTTTGCTCCTTCTTCATCCACATAATGCACATTGGAAAAATCAAGCACCACTTTTCCGCCCTCTTGGATCCCTCTCTTTATTTCCGTGTGGAGCTCCTTGACCCACTCCTGACTGATTTTTCCTTCAAGACAAAGGAGTTTTCTTCTCCCTCTCTCTTTCTTTACGTTTATCCTCAACATCCTCTTCTCGCTAATCTTTTATCTTTTTAACATAGACCTTGATGATCCCTTTTTCTTCTTCCAGGCCGAGGTATTCCTGTCCAGTCTGCCTGCACCAGGCTGCCATATCCTCTTTAACACCCTTATCAGTGGAGACAACCTCCAGCACCTCACCCACCCTCATTTCCTTGATCTTTTGAGATGTCTGAATGATGGGCACCGGACAAAGCAAGCCAAAACAGTCCAAAGTTTCATCAACCTTGATCATCTTTTTCCTCTCACTTGCTCGTCTCCCTTTCTTGGAAATAAAAAGACCGGATCTCTGGCCTTTAAACTCTCACCCTAGTCGCTCCGCAGTGAGGACATTCATCGATGTTTTTATTCTTTAATTTTCCGCATTCTGGACATTCCTCGAGCTCAATCTGACAAATCTCACAATATTCCTCTGCACCCTCTATGGGGCCTTCGCAATAAGGACAATAACATTTTTCCTTATCAACGGATTTCTTGGGTTTGTCCTTCTCTTTGGCTTTCTGCCTTTCTTTGTAATTCTCGATGGCCTTGTGCAAAGCATCGGCACCCAAGTTGGAACAATGAAGCTTATTCTTGGGCAGCCCCCCCAATTCTTGGGCTACACTTTTATTGCTGATCTTCAGGGCCTCTTCGATGGTCTTTCCTATTGCCATCTCGCTGATCATACTGGAGACCGCGATAGCTGCACCGCAGCCAAACGTCTGAAATTTTATATCTTCGAGGCGGTCATCATTGACTTTGATGTAGAACGTCATCACGTCTCCACAGACTGGATTGCCCACTTGTCCGATGCCGTCAGCATCCTTGATGACTCCTACATTCCGGGGGTTCTGAAAATGCTCCATGACTTTTTCACTGTATATCATTTTTGCTTCTCCTCTAAATATTGAGTGTATAGGGGTGACATCTTCCTCAACCTCTCGATGATGGGAGGAAAGATTTCTAAAACATAATCTATATCTTCTGATGTGCTGTCTTCAACCAGGCTAAAGACAATCGATCCTTGAGCCGTGGCGTGGTCGATTCCCATGGCCAGAAGCACATGAGAAGCCTTCAAAGCCCTCGATGTGCAGGCTGAGCCGCTGGAGACAGAAATTCCCTGCATATCCAGGTTCAACAGCATGGCTTCACCCTCGACAAACTGGATACAGAAACTGGCATGAAAAGGCAGCCGTTTCTCAGGATGGCCGGTTAAAGTGACATTATCCACTTCCTTGGGAAGGCGGTCGATAAGTTTATTCTTTAACGATTTCACTCTCTCCATCCGTCTCTTGAGTTCTGCGCTGGCGATTTCTGCGGCTTTGCCCATGCCCACAATCCCAGGCACATTCTCGGTGCCTGCTCTCCTTCCATTCTCTTGAATTCCTCCATCGATGAAGGGAAGGATTCTTACTCCTTTTCTTATATACAAAGCAGCCACACCCTTTGGACCGTAGAATTGATTGGCGGCCAAACTAAGCGCATCTACACTCAGCCTTTTTATATCAACGGGAATATTCCCCCCAGCGTCAACTGCATCGGTATGAAAAAGAACGTCTTGGCTATGGCAAATCTGGGCAATTTCAGCAATGGGTTCGATTGTCCCCACCTCTCCGTTGGCCAGCATTATAGAGACAAGGATTGTCTCTTTCTTAAGAGCCCTCTTGACCTCCTCCGGGTCAACCACTCCCCACTTGTCTACCGGGACCAAGGTCAAAGTGTACCCCATCTTCTCCAAGCTTTTGGCCGAGTGCAGAACGGATTGATGTTCTATAGCGGAGATAATGATATGATTTCCGCGGGAACGTTGAGCAGAAGCAAGCCCCTTGAGAGCAAAATTGTTGGACTCTGATCCGCAGGAAGTGAAATAAATTTCTTCAGAATGGGCGTTTATCAATCCGGCAACCTTCTCCCTTGCGTCCTGAATAGCGAGCTGCGCTTCTTGTCCGATGGAATGAAGACTCTGAGGATTACCGAAATTATCTTTTAGATAAGGAAGCATTGCCTCCACAACCTGAGGATGGACAGGAGTGGAAGCAATATGATCCAGGTATACTTTTCTCATTTCTCTTCCTTCCTCCCAGGCTCAAAAGGCCATGAATCCAGCAGGATTCCACCGCACTTCTCTCAAACGGCAACCACCTCTCTGACCTCTGGGATCTCCTTCTTCAGGTGCCTCTCGATACCCATTTTCAGGGTCATCTGAGACATGGGACACCCTCCACAGGCTCCGGTCAGGCGGACTTTGACTACTCCGTCTTTGACTTCCACAAGTTCTACGTTTCCTCCATCTGCCATGAGAGCAGGACGAATCTTATCCAAGGCCTTTTCAATTTTTTCTTGCATGTTTTTTTCCTCCATCTCAAATATATCACTTTACCAGAATCATTCAAATTCTGCCAAAATCTTACTCAATGCATTGACATCTATGCTTAAATCCCCACGGATCAGAGGCCTCTCTCTATCCTGTAAGACAAGGGATTCATAAGTTGCTTTTTCTTCCTCATAAATCAGCCCAACAGGAAATTTACTCTTGTTGTCAATCAGCCATTTCCACGCCATCTTCTTATCCCGGGCATTATAACCGACATCCTGGTCTGGCCGAACAATGTGTTGCTTGTACCACTGGTAGGTATTTATTTTATTATGGGTTACACAGGGACTCAAAATCTCTATCAGGGAAAATCCTTTGTGTTCCAATCCTCTTTCTATCAAAGAAGCCAAATGAGAGGGCTCTCCAGAAAATCCACGAGCCACAAACGTCGCGCCAGCGGCAAGAGCCAGCCTGAGGCCATCGAGGGGACCCTCCTTGGATCCAAAGGGAGTAGAGATGGAGACATAACCTCTTTGACTGGTAGGAGATGTCTGCCCCTGAGTCAGAGCATAGACCTGGTTATTCACCACAATATATGTGAGGTCCACATTGCGTCTTATGGCGTGCAAGAAATGATTCAGGCCGATCGAGTAGGCATCGCCATCCCCACTGATAACCACCACCTCAAGACCAGGATTGGCAAGTTTGACTCCCGTGGCCACTGGCAAAGTTCTTCCATGGAGAGCATGAAAGCCATAGCATCTTAAATAGTTGTTGAACCTTCCGTGACAGCCGATTCCGGTGACGACGACTAATTGCTCTGGATCGAGGTCAACAGCCACAGCAGCCTTCTTGAAAGCTGTGAACAATCCGTATATACCGCATCCTTTACACCATATTGGATCGATAAGATTGTAATCTTTCTCCCTTCTCATCTATAAAACCTTCTTCATTGCTGTGACAATGTCCAACGGCCGAAAGGCCAGACCGGAATAATCCAATATGCTGGTTATTCGAGGGAGATCGTCTATTTGACTGCGAAGCAACGAACTCAACTGACCGGAATAATTATTCTCTACCACAAAGATTTTACTGCAAGTTGAGGCGAACGCCTGAACTTTTCGGGAAGGAAAAGGCCAGAGGGTTCTCATCTGGAGATATTTTGTCTGAACTCCCTCGCTTTGAAGTGTGTCCATGGCTTCCCGGATCGGCCCAAAAGTTGAACCAAAACCTATAATCCCCAACTCTGCTTTCCTGCTACCCCAAATCTTGGGGGGAATCAAATCTTTTGAAACGCTGCGCATCTTCTTCATTCTTTTCTTCATCATCCTGATTCTGTTCTCTGTTTCTTCCTCTCGGTATCCCTTCTCATCATGCTCGTTGCTCTCTACCATATGGATACCGTTCTTCATGGAGGGTATGACACGCGGTGAAACACCGTCAGTGGTGAATTCATACCTTTTGTATTCTTTTATCCTGAGCAACTCTTCCTGGGTGAGCAATTTCCCTCTCTCGATCTTGACCTGAGAGATGTCAAACCTCTCGATCGTTCTTACATTCTGACCATAATCCTGTTCGGTGAGAAGAATGACCGGAATCTGGTATTTTTCGGCCAGGTTAAAGGCTTTCACCGTGAACCAGAAGCACTCTTCCATGGTCCCGGGAGAAAGGACAATCCGGGGAAAATCTCCATGAGAGCCATGAACCCACAGGTTAAGATCAGATTGCTCATTCTTTGTAGGCATTCCCGTGGCAGGGCCGGCTCTCTGGACATGAACGATAACAATGGGAATCTCTGTCATCCCTGCCAGACTCAACCCCTCCATCATCAATGAGCCTCCAGGCCCAGAAGTGGAGGTCATTGCCCTTACTCCGGCATAGGAAGCACCCAAAGCCATGTTGATGGCAGCCAGCTCATCCTCTGTCTGAACCACAAGGCCGTTGTATGAGGGGAAATGCTTAACCAACCACTGCCATATTTCCGATGCCGGGCAGATAGGATAGGCGGCAAAGAAGCGACACCCTGCAGATAAAGCCGCGAAGGCGATGGTTTCATCCCCTGAGATAAAAAGTCTGTCTGTGTCATTTTCTCTTTTCAATGGGTGTCTTTCTTCAGGCCCGACGATCTTCTCTGCTTGGTCACAACCCAGTTTCAATGCCTGAATGTTTTTCTGAACAATCTTTTCCCCCTTTTTTTTCAAGAAGGCTTTGGTGATAATCTCCTCCACTATAGAGGTTTCCAGGTCAAGGATATGGCAGAGGGCTCCCAAAGCAATCATATTTTTGAAGATTTCATCTCCAAAATGATCTCTGGCCAGCTTCCGCAGGGGAAATTTATGAAAGGTCTTTCCTCGGCGATCATAAGATGAGAGGCGAAGCACATCCTCTCCATCGCAGAGAAGGACTCCTCTGTAATCCACTTTCTTAATATGTTTCATTACAGCCTGGCAATCAAAGGCGAGAAGGACATCAATACAATTCCCACGGCCATGGATTTTCTTTAAGCTGGCTCTTATTGTATAGTTAGTGGGTTCTCCCCTGATATTGGAAGGAAAATCCCTGTATGTGACGACTTCCCAGCCCTCTTTCTTAAGGATCTTTGCCAGCACATTTCCGGTGAATAAAACTCCATCGCCTGCTATTCCGGCAATCATCACTGAAATATCAAAAATCATATCTGACTCTTTTTATCACCTATAATGAAAACAGCAATATTTATGCCAACTCCCACATAGCTTTATTTTTTCAGGTCACCTCTGGAGATTTAAAAATGATCAAAAAAAACACCTCATTGACGACAGCTTCACACCGATATTTAGTTGGCGTTATGATAAGGAAAGGACTTTCGATTTCTTCACTCCCAGCTTTTTCATCCGGCTTTGTAAGGTGGTGGGTTTTAAGCCCAGGATAGAGGCTGCCCCTTTTGGCCCATATATGACTCCCTTAGTCTTCTCAAGGACATCCAGGATGTACTGTTTCTCATATTCATGAAGAGGCAAAAATTCTGCCCTCGCCTTTGTCTCCGGAGCCTTGATGAAATATGCCTTGGGAATTTCCAGGTATTCTCTTCTAGAAATAATCAGGCTGTGTTCCAGGATATTCTGCAATTCTCTGACATTTCCCGGCCAGGAATATTCCTGGAAAAGCTTCATTGTTTCCTCTGGGATCTTGCTGATTTTTTTTCCCAGTTTTCTTCCGTAAATTTCAAGAAAATAGGCCATAAGAAGTGGAATATCCTCTTTCCTTTCCCTGAGCGGTGCTATTTCTATGGGAAATACATCCAGACGGAAGAACAGATCCTTACGGAATTTTTTCTCCTTGACTAAAAGCGCCAGGTCTCTGTTTGTGGCTGCGATCAATCGGACATCGATCTTTATGGTCTTTGAGCTGCCCACTCTTTCAAATTCTCCATCCTGAAGAACGCGGAGAAGCATGGCCTGTGTTTCGAGCGGCAAGTCCCCTATCTCATCCAGAAAGATGGTGGCTTTATCTGCATACTCGAAGCGACCGATTCTCATCTGGATCGCTCCGGTAAAAGCGCCTTTCTCATGACCAAATAGCTCCGAAGTGATCAATCCTTCTGATAAGGCTGCACAGTTAACCTTGACCAGTATCCTGTCTTTCCTGTGGCTGAGCTCATGGATGTAGCGGGCAACCAATTCTTTCCCTGTCCCAGTCTCTCCTTTTATGAGGACCGTGGTGTCTGCAGGAGCGACCTGCTGTATGGCTCGTTTCACCTGCTTGATAGCAGGACTTGTGCCGATCATCTCTTCGAATGGATACTCTGCTTTGATTTCGTCCTTGAGGACGAGAACTTCCTGATAATATCTGTTTTTCAAGGACTCAGCTCTTGCCTTACTGAATCTCTCTTCTTCTAAGCGTATGCTATCAGTGATGTCTCGAAACGTTCCCCGATAGCCGATAATCCGTGCCTTCTCGTCTGTGAGAGAGGACAAAGAAAACTCCAGGTATTTTTTCTCCTTTCCCAGGGCCAAGAAGAGAGTGTGGTTTCTCATGTGTTTTTGTCGGTCAATCGCTTCTATGAGTTCATCCCATTCCTTTCGTTCAATGTTCAGGTCGCTAATTTTGATCTCGTCAGCCAGCAGCTTCTTTGCCGAGGGGTAGCCTAAGATCTTAGCCCCTTGATCATTGATCTGCAAAAAACTGCCTTTTGTATCAAGCTCCAGGATGCCGATGGAAGTCGAATTGAATAAATCCATGAGTTTCTGCTTGGACTCATTCAACTCTGTATAGAGTCGAGCATTCTGGATGGCAATCCCTATCTGTGCTGTAATTTTCTCCAGAAACTGGATTTTTTTAAGAGGAAAAAGATTCTTTTTCTCATCTGAAAGATAGAGCTCTGCTATGACCTTACCTTTTAACCTGATGGGAATAATAGCTAAGGAGTGATACCCTTTTTCTGCGCAGAAACCCCTTATCGCCCTCTCAGAAATTTTTGGATATTTAGTCTCAATTTCATCCATCAGGCTGGGCAATGAATTGGTAAAAAGAGAGCCGTGTTCACTGATAAAAGGAAGTGATCTGTCCACCTCCCCGCTTGCTACATACCCACAGAGACAATCCTTCATGGTGATCCAATGTTCAGACTCCAAAAATTCTTTATTCAACCCAGAGTGTGCGTAGAAAGGGATATTCCCTTTGGAATCGATAAGCCTGATGGCAAGATGGTGACAACCAGTAATTTTCTTTAAAATAGAGAGAATTTCTTTAAGAGCTGTTTTCAGGTCCGCAAGCTGGGTAATCTTTTCAGAGATAAGGGAGAAAAACTCAAACCTCTTGGTCGTGTCATAGTAGAAGTCATCCACCGTTTCTAAATCCGGTTTATTTCTCATAGTTATCTCGGTACAGAAGCGCAGAAAGCTTAGCCCCCTTAAATCTCTATCATAATCATAGATTTTTTTTTCTGAAAATCGGGAACGTCTTCCCTCTTAAAGGCAACAGTTGCTGAACCTGTAGATGTTCTTTAACTCTTTTGAACGTGTCAGAGATTTCCTTTAAAGTCAGAAAAACAGCTATAAACCGTCAGGCCGCCTTCCTTGCTCTCTTCTTCGTCATCGGCTTACCACAGCAGACAAAAATATGTTCTTCTGCACATCCACAAACTCTATCTACTATGACTCTATATCCACATACGCTGCATTCATAGGCTTGTCCTTTTTTAACCCTGGTGGTCTTTTTCTTGGCTGGAGCTTTCTTGGCAGCTTTCTTCTTTGTTTTGGCTTTAGCAGCTGTTTTCCTTGTGGCTTTCTTTGCAGGCATTCAATACCTCCGATATAAAATCACTCTTTCGTGTGATTATTATTTTTATCACTTAAGTAACCTTAAGTCAATAATCCCAAGGCGAGGATGGAGAAGAACCGACGCTTTTATTCAGATCATCACAATTAGGCGGCGATTCCTCTCCATCCGAAGCCCATAGTGGAAGGGTGGGAGGGTCTTGGCAAGGACGGAAAGGAATCGACGCAAACGCAAGCTTATACAACAATCCTAGGTAAATGAGGATTGATTCCCGAGACGATTTCATAATTGATGGTTCCTACCAAAGAAGCCAGATAATCTGCGGATATGACTTCATCTTGATCTCTTCCTATAAGAACAGCTTCCTCCTCCAGTTTGACCTCAGGAATATCTGTGATATCAACCATGATAAAATTCATAGCCACTCTACCCCTCAAAAGTGCCCGTTCTCCTCTGATCAACACATAGGAAGAATTGGAAAGCCCTCGTCTGTACCCATCCGAATAGCCCACAGGGAGCACAGCAAGAAGGGTGTCCCTGTTTGTACGGTAGGTACATCCGTAGCCGATAAAAGATCCCTTGGGAACCCTTTTGATCTGAGCTACTCTTGTTTTCCATGAAAGGACAGGCTTTAAAAGGAAATGACGTTTTTGGAGCAGACTGGAAAGGTATGTCTCTTTCGACGGCCAGAGTCCATACATCCCTATTCCTACCCGAACCAAGTCAAAATACGTCTCAGGAAAAAGAATAGCCGAAGCCGTGCAGGACATATGCTTAACGGGGACATTCACTCCTTCTTTTCTCAAAGTCTCCAACATGCGGTGGAAATTCTCCAGTTGTCCTTTTGCGTAGGAATGATCGGTTGTGTCCTCGATATTGGCAAAATGAGAAGATATCCCTTCAATAACCAACTGAGGATATTCCTGGATCTTCTTCACCAGGGGTAGAAATTCTTCCTCCCTGATTCCCTGGCGATAAGTTCCTGTCTCAACCTTGAGATGAAGGTAAACTTTCTTGCGGAGACGGCGAGAAACAGCGGCCAATCGCTCCACAGATTCAAAATTGTAGACAGTGCATTTCAGGTCATGAATGACTGACTCTTCCAAGCCATGGAGAGGAACATAGCCGATTATCAATACCGGACATCGGATTCCCTCTTGACGAAGCAAGAGGCCCTCCTCCAGAGAAGTAACGCCCAGCCAATCCACATCTGCCTGCAGTGCGACTGTCGAGACTTCCAGAATGCCATGGCCGTAGGCATTCGCTTTAACAACGGCCAGAAGCTTTCTCTCCTTTCCTATAAACTTCCGGAATTGGCTCAGATTATGGACGAGAGCTCGCCGATCAATCTCAATCCACTGCAGAATATTTTTCTTCATGGCTTCGACTCCTTATTTTGAATCTTTATTCCCCATTCATCTCCGAACCTGAATCCCCAGAAACCATGCCTCTAATAAAAAGAAAACAAGGAAATTTTGTTATCGAGTTTTCTGAATGGATAATCCCTGAATGAGGTTACATCTCGGCGTAGACCTTCTCGAGATCAATCCATTCTTTAAGCTCATCCTCTCTAAGGATAGTCTCCCTTCTCTCCATTCCCGTGGACACAATCCCTACCTTTGCTTGGATGAGGTCTTCTATGAGCTTGACATAATCTTTGAAGGCCGTGGGGAAAGAGGAAAAATCCTTTATTTTACGGATAGGCTCCTTCCAGCCCTTCACGCTCTTGTAATGAGGAACCACTTCACTCAAAATCCAGCTCTCAGTGGGAAAATGGCGGATGATATCTCCTCTGTAATGGTATCCTACACAGACCTTGAGTTCGTCGAGTTCATCAAGCACGTCAGGTTTGGTTAGGGCAATTGTCCCAATCCCGTTCACCCGGCAGGAGTAAGAGACGGCCACAGCATCAAACCATCCACACCTTCGGGGACGGCCAGTAGTAGCTCCATACTCATTTCCTCTTTCCAGGATAAGCTTGCCCTTCTTATCATCAATTTCTGTCGGGAAGGGGCCCTCTCCTACTCTCGTGGTGTAAGCCTTGGTCACGCCTAAAACTCCGTGAATTTTGTCAGGGCCGACTCCCAGCCCAGTACATACACCCCCAACAGTAGAATTAGATGAAGTCACATAAGGATAGGTTCCGTGGTCGATATCGAGGAGTGTCCCCTGGGCTCCTTCGAAAAGAATGCGTTTTCCTTGCTTGATTTTCTCATCCAGGAGCAAGGATACGTCCTTAATGTATTTTTTTATCTTGGAGGCAAAGCCTCTGTATTCATCAAAAATGGACAGAGGATCAAGGGGATGGATCTTAAAGGAAGCAAAATAAATGTTCTTCTCCTTAACATTATCCTCAATTTTCTCCTTAAGGACCGCCAGATTCAGAAGATCGCCGGCTTTGATTCCTTGCCTGCCCGCCTTGTCTTCATAACAGGGACCAATTCCCCGCAGCGTAGTTCCGATTCTCTTGGCACCTTTTCTCTCCTCGCTCTGGCTCTCCTGCTGGGAATGGTAGGGAAGGATCAGATGAGCATCCTTGCTGATAACGATATTCTCATTCACCTCCACGCCGTATTCCCTCAGTGTTTCAAGCTCTTCCAGAAAAGACTGAGGATGAATAACCACGCCGTTTCCGATGACACAGAGCTTCCCAGAATGGAGAATACCTGATGGGATGAGATGCAGGATGATCTTTCTGTTGTTAACCATGACAGTATGCCCTGCATTATGTCCCCCCTGATAACGTGCGACTATATCGAAAGAAGGGGTCAGGAGGTCGATGATTTTTCCCTTACCCTCATCGCCCCATTGGGTCCCGACAACAAGCAAATTAGCCATAAGAATACTCAATAGATATAATTTGTCTCTTTAAGAGAAGGTAGATCTTTTTGCCAGAGAATTTTATCAGAAGCCCCATCCTAAAACAAGGCTAAAAATACAAGGCCATTTGAATGAATAAAACGTTATTTTTGATTTCTCCCCCTGTTTCTCTATTCAGTTCATACTCCACCTTAAAAAGAACATTCTGCGATGCAAAATAAACAAATCCAATTGTCCACCGACTTTTTTCTTCATCGATTCCCAATCCTCCGTTATCCGCAAATCCTTCGCCGTGATAGGGATCACGATAGGTAAGCTTCTGATAACTTCCGACAGGACGGAGGCCGTTGATATCGAACGAGACTTGGACAAAGTAACCCTCGGCCTTGCCTTTGGAGAAAGGGGACGGATTTTCTAAGCCGGCCCTGGCGTATTCTGAAAGGATTTGGAATCCTTCTGTTATCCAACTGAGATCAACTCCTTTAAGGATCAAATCCCTTTCGTTTCCCTGGTCATACTTGCCGCTATAATAAGAAAAGGCTACCTCCAGACTGCGACTCAAAGAGACACCAGCTCTTGCTCCTTTTCCTTTGTCCTTGTTGTTGTCAGTAAATTGCTGTCCGTTGTTGAGATAATTCCCTTCAATTAATCCGTTTCCTATATAGGCAGAGTAAAAAATTCCGCTCCAGCTTCCCTCTACCAGAACACCGATGTCTCTCCAGCTAGAAGGGAAAAGACTTTCCACATGGAGCGGGGCCCTGATCAGCATTGTTTGGTGGGGCCGGTTGGACAGGTTGTACTGGCCGAAAGGAACGAGATAGAGTCCCAGCTTGATAGAAAACGACTCTGAAGCTTTCACGTCCAGATAGGCTTGTTCGACTTCCAGCCTGCTTTCTTGACGAAACCTTGCCTCAGAGACAAAACTCAACCTGGGAGTGATATCTCCTGAGTGAAGGAATCCCATCAGGGCATTCTGAAAAGTCCCAAGCGCAAATTCGCTCTTCTCCTGTCCTTTGGCATACTCGAAGGAGAGGTATCCGTTGGTTTCGCCTTGAGCCAAAGCGGCAAAAGTAACAAGAAAAAGGATGAAAAGAGATTTCTTCAACTTTTTATGACCGAAAAATCAAAATCATCTTCCAAGAGGGAATGCTTCCATTTTGTAACCTTGATTTTTTGGGTGATGATTCTTGAGATATGATCCACATTCTTTCTGGTCCCTATCCAAATTGCACCCACTATCCTTTCCTCCTGAAGAACGACTTTTTTGTGCATTCCTTCTTCTTTCCGTTCCATCCGGATCTGCTCATAGCCTTCCTCTTCAGGATTGACCAAGCCAATAGAGGTCACATCAACACCCACCACTTTGAGGGTATTGGAGGGAACAGTTCCTGGATATTTTTTCTTCTGTCCCATTATATTAGAGGCAGCGATTCGGGCTTGATCGAATGAGGCTGGTATGATTCCCCAGATCTTTCCCTGGTGCTGCACGTTGTCGCCAGCAGCGAATATATCATGGTGGCTGGTCTGGAGGAAATCGTTGACCACGATTCCGCGATCTGTTTCCAGGCCTGCCTCTTTTGCTATTCGAATCTCTGGCCTTATTCCAGCGGCCACGATAGCCATCTCAGCCTTGGTCTCCCCGCCACCTTTGAATTTCAAACCTTTGATACTTCCCTCTCCCACTATCTCCTGAGTGGCCACACCCAGACGGACCTTGATCCCCATATTCTCGATCTGGGTCTTGAGCAAAGAAGCTGCTTCTTCATCCAGTTGACGGGGAAGCAGCCAATCGAAAAATTCGACCACCTCCACCTCAGCATTCCTTTGTTTTATTGCCCGAGCTATCTCCAGACCCAGAAGTCCTCCTCCGATTAAAGCCACTTTCCTTTGATTCTCGAGGAATTCCAGAATTTCATAGGCATCATCCAGGGTCCTGAGAACAAAGACTCCTTTCTTATCCACACCTTCAAAAGGAGGAAGGAAAGGATAGGAGCCGGTTGCAAGAAGAAGAGCATCGTATTTTTCTTTTCTCTTTCCTTCGATTTCTACTTCTTTAGATTGGGGAAAAATTCTGGTCACAGGGGTTTCCAGATGAACCCGTATTCTTTGTGATCCATACCATTCCTTGGAAAAGGCAAACACCCGTTCCAGGGAAATGTTTCCTGCCAAAAACTGGATAAGGTTCGGCCGGGGATAATAATGATATCTCTCCAAGGCAAAGACATCGATTTCAACATCCTTGGACAATTCCCTTATGGTCTTGGCTGAGATCACTCCCGCAAGTCCGTTTCCAATAACAATGACTCTCATTTGCGAAAAGAGTTCCTTTCCGATCAACTCATCTTCTGAAAAAATTCCTTGCCCACTCCGCATTGAGGACAAACCCAATCATCGGGCAGTTCTTCAAACGGAGTTCCGGGATTTATTCCGTTTTCGGGATCACCTTTTTCTGGATCATAAATATAACCGCACGCGGTGCATTCCCATTTTTCCATCTTTTCACTCCTTTTTTATTTAGACAAAGGAAGGTCTATGACTATAGAAAAGCCTTCCAAGGGAACAGCTCATCCCTAAAACTACTCTCAGTATCCCTCCAGGACATGCTTCTCGTACTCATCTTCCAATCTCAACTTGTGAGATTTTTCTTGCTGGACGAGAAAATCAAATAGCTTTTTTAGCTCTTCTGTCTTGACCTTCTTCCCTAGACTCGTGTAGAGGTCGATGGCTTCCTTCTCCTTCTTAGCAGCCAAGATGAGCAGATCTTGAAAATTCATGTTTGCGCTTGGCTTTTCCTCCTGCAGCTGATCGCTGATTTTCATATCCTCCACTTCTTTTATCTCTAGGGACTCAATCTTTTCCTCGGAGATATTCTGGAGAAGCCTTTTGTGTTCTTTTTCCTCAGCCTGAAGTTCGGAAAGCAACTTTCGAAGACCTGGTGTTTCAGCCATCTCTATCATTCTTCCATAAGCCTCGTAGGCTTCTTCTTCCCTTTTAATGGCGAAATCGATGATTTCTTGAAAATTGGATAATTCCATCTTTTCTTCTCCTCAGAAAGGCTGGCCTTTACTCTTTTTCTTTGAGATTCATGGGCTGATCACAGCAAACCAATGTACCCACTCCGGATTTAAGTACCTTGACTTCCTGACCGCACACTGCACAGACATAAGTCTTTCCTTGTTCAGCCATAACTGATTTCCTCCTTTCAGTACAGGAATCCTCTCTTCGATCCACAAATTGCAATCGAAAATGAATCCTCATTATAATGAAACCGCACCAATGTTGCAACGAAAGAGATGGGGAAAAGGCCTTACTTAAGTTCAGGGATGGCTTTCCTTGAATTTTTGACAGTTCGGACAGAAAAAGCTGCTTCTTGAGTTGAGGCGGAGACGCTTGATCTTCTCCCCACATCTTGAGCAAGGCAAACCCTCTCTCCCGTATGCCTGATGAAGATTCTGGAATGTTCCCTGGCTCCCTTCCTCGTCTTTATAGTCTTGGATGGAGGATCCTCTTTTTTCAATAGCTTTTTGCAGGACCTTCCGCATAGCATTCCATAACCTTTCTTTATCCTTTTTTTTGAGAAGGGAGGCCGAAGTCAAAGGGTGAATCCTGGCTTCATAGAGGATTTCATCAGCATAAATGTTTCCGATCCCAGCTATAAAATTCTGATCGAGGAGCAAGCTTTTTATCCTTGCTTTTCTTTTCTTGAGCATTTCTTCGAAACACGAATATCCAATCTCTAGAGGTTCTGGCCCAAGATTCCGGAGCTCCTCTGATAGATGAACATCAGAACTCAAGACACAGGAGACAAAACCAAATTTCCTGACATCCCAAAACCTCATCTCTTTCTCTTGCCCTTTAAACGCAAGCAGAAAATGGACATGCTTGTCATAAGGATCTTCTCTAGGACAAAAAAGCAGATTTCCTGTCATTTTCAGATGAAAGAGAAGGCAGAGATTATCTTCAAACTCGATGAGGATCATTTTACCGCGACGGCGCACCTCTGTGACCGATTTTCCTCTGAGCTTTCTCAGGAGAAACACATTTCCCGTCCTGAGGATGGCGGGCAGTAATATTTTAAAAGATTCCACTCTCAATCCTTTGATTTTGAGGGAGAGGCCACGGACGATTGTCTCTATCTCAGGAAGCTCGGGCATATCCCCATTTTACTCAATCGCCATCTAGAAAGTAAACGAAGCAAATATTTCTATTTCCTTGGCAAGGACGGACTGGAACTGCCACTTCTTCTATATTTGGCCTTGATTTGTAAACTCTATTCTTTTATTATGTTTCTTCGATAAAAAAATGAAATCAAAATCAATCGGCTGTTTCCTGCTCAGCTGGCTCATTCCGGGACTCGGCCACCTTTCTCTGAAGAAATACTGGAGAGCAGGCATCTTTTTTGTCTCCATCTCGGCCATGGCTGCCCTAGGTCTCATCATGGGCGGAAAAATCTATTCCTTCCAGACAGAAAATCCCCTGACTATTCTGGCCTTCTTTTCTGACATCGGAAATGGCTTTCTGTATATTCTCTCCAAAATTCTCAGCTTTGGAATAGGAGAATTGAAAAAATCCACCTTCGAATTCGGCACTGCCTATCTCGCGGGAGCAGGGCTCCTGAATTATTTGATAGCTCTTGATGCATTCGACATCGCAGCAGGGAAAAAGAAATGATCCTAAAAAGCCACCTTCTCTCCATGATCATCTACGCTTTTTTAGTCTGTGTTGTCCTGGCACTCATCCGAAGAGAAAAAAGAAAAAATCAAATAAAGTATGCCCTTTCCCTCTTTCTGTTTATGGTTGCAGGAGCTTTGCTTTTTGGCTGGCTTATGTATTTGTTTGTAGCTTAGGCAAACACCTCATCTTAAGATTTTCCAATACCAAAACTGATATGATATAATCCTTGTGAAACAGATGGTTTATCAGGTTTATAGGCCTGTATCCACCTGCTGAGAATGATAGAATTATTCCATATCTGGAAGCAATACCAAAAGCCCCATTGGGCTTTGTCTGATATCACCCTCCATGTGGAAAAAGGAGACTTCTATTTTGTCACCGGGCCCAGCGGCTCCGGGAAAACTACTCTTCTCAAGGTCATCTACAGGGAACTTTTCCCTACCCATGGCCATATCCTCATCCAGGGAAGGAATATCCTCCGCATCCCCGACCACAAGATTTACGAACTCAGAAGAACCATGGGGATCGTCTTTCAAGATTTCCGTCTTCTTTTCCACAAGAGGGTCTTCGAGAACGTTTCCCTCGTTCTCCAGGTTCTGGGCCTGGCGAGAAAGGAAATTCGACGGAGAGTGTTCGATGCCCTGCGAATGGTTAGCCTCCACCATAAAATGTGGGATTTTCCTTCTTATCTATCCTACGGGGAACAGCAAAGACTGGCCATTGCCAGGGCTATCGTCAACAACCCGAAAATCATTTTGGCCGACGAGCCAACTGGCAACCTCGATCCAGAGCTGGCCTTCGAAATCATGGACCTGTTCAGTCAGATCAACAAGAGAGGAGCCACGGTGATCATCGGAACCCACGACCGAGAGCTCATCCGTCATTTTGGCAATAAAATCTTGTTTCTGTATAAAGGAAAACTGATTCGAAAGGAAGCACTCTGAAAGCTCAGAAAATAAAGTTTTTTCTCAAAGAAACCGCCAACAACCTCTGGCAGTTCAGGGGGAGGAACATTTTTTCTGTTACCATCATCTGTCTGTCCTTCCTTATCCTGGGCATTTTCCTCTCCCTCTCCAACAATCTGCAATATAGCGCTCAGAGGCTCTCCAAGGACATGGCAGTTGTCCTCTATCTCGAAAAGCCCTTCTCCACAGAAGTTGCTGAGCAGGTCGAACAGAAATTGAAAAATTCTCCGCAGGTAACAAAAGTCCGACTCGTTAATTCTGAACAGGCTTTGGTCAGGTTTCAGGAAAATTTTCCAGACCTTCGAGGCATCATCGAAAATTTAAGAATGAATCCTTTTCCCGCTTCCTTTGAAGTCTCGGTCAAAAAGGATCTCTCCGATCAGGAGATTCAGACTTTCCTTCGGGAAATAAGGAACCTTAAGGGGGTAGAAGATGTTCAGTTCAACCGAGAATGGGTAGAAAAAATACAATCTGTCAGCCGGCTGGTAAAAGCCGTGGGAACCTTTTTAGGCGGGATACTTATTCTGGCCTCCTTCTTTATCATTTCCAACGTGATCAAGCTGAATGTCTTTGCCCGAAAGGAGGAGATAGGAATCATGCGGCTGGTGGGAGCCACCAACAATTTCATCCGGATCCCCTTTCTCCTGGAGGGGATCACTCTGGGTATACTCGGTGGCCTGGTCTCCCTTCTGCTTCTTTTCGTACTGATCAAATCCTTCCCTCTTTATCTTGGAGGTTCCATAGGCGTGCTGCAGGAAATTGTGGCCTTTCGCTATCTGACTCTGACGCAAAGCTTGTTTCTGATCATCGGAGGAGCTGGCATCGGCTGCTTAGGAAGCCTCAGCTCCCTTGCTCGCTTCCTTAAAGTCTAAGATCTCATTCTAGTTTTTCAGGGAAAAAGACAATTATTCAGTCTGGTCAAAAATATGGCTTGCTGTGATATGAGCCTTTCTTAAGGGCTCGGGTATTCTGTATCTTGAACATATCAGAACAATTCTCATCGACTCCATAAGGTCGATCCTGTGACCTGGAGAGACAAAAACCGGCTTTATCCCATCCCTCGTCCTTAGACAAAGGCCCACTCTTTCTTTTTTTTCATTCCTAATAGAAGTAAACTGCCCTCTCTCTTTCCCCGGCAGAACAAAGGGATATACAGGGCTTTTAGCACACCCGATGGTACAGATATCCCTGACCACTCCCACAAAGGAGGCTAATCCCATTTTTCTGGGATGGGCGATTCCATTTCCATCCACCAGAGTTACATCAGGCTTTGTTTTTAGCTTGCGGAAAGCCTCAAAAAAAGCTGGCGCTTCTCGAAAGGCCAGATAACCGGAGATATAGGGGAATGTCACATTCCGTATGACCTGGACTGTCTCCAGCATCCTAAAATCAGGAAAGCTCAAAACCACAACAGACGCGCCGATCAGCTTATTCCCTTTATCGTAGCTGAAATCCGCGCCAGCCACTTTCTCCAGTACCGTCTCTTCCCATTTTAATCTTAATCGACGAGAAAGCTTCCGTTGGATCTCTGCGGGTTTCTCCAGATTCATCCTGTTTCTTTCACCCAGAAAAAAGTGTATTGGGTTTGCCAGTCAAGGTCAATGGGAAAAAATGCGTATTCTCCCCCCGCGACAGCCTCATTGAAGTGCCGGTTCCTGATGAATAAAGAGCATTGGAGGATGGATTGAGCGACATTGGAAGATTTAGCCTTCCCTCATCGTTCTTCGAGGGTATCTGACGCAGTCAGGCGGCGAGGACTGTTTGAGCACGGAATAATTCATTGAACGACGCGGAGAATGGTTAATACACTAGGACGAGAGAACGGATAGACATGCGGAGTTCCACAGCCGCCGAGAAGAGTGTTGAGGGAATGGCGTGAAAAATCTGAAGGGAGCGAATACATCCCCCAATGCTCTCTTCTCTCATCACGGAAACAGAGATACACCCGGGAGAGATTGACATAAAAACCCTGGTGTCTTAAAATTTCATAAAAATGGCATCCCTCGGAGAAGAACTCAGAAGAGAGAGAGAACTCAGAGGAATCTCTCTGCAAGAGATCTCTAATTCGACAAAAATTAGCCTCAGATATCTTAGGGCCTTGGAAGAGGACCATCTGGATATTTTGCCAGGCCGTTTTTTCACCAAGAGTATCATCCGGGCCTATGCCCAATACTGCGGTTTAGAAGAAGAAGCCGTACTCAACAAATACCGCGAAGAAACTCAGCAAAAAGAACATATCCTTGAGGAAGAAAAGAAAAAAAGAAAAACAGGCAAAGCTTTTACACCGCATTTAAAGAGAATATTCCCTTACGCGCTCACTTTGATTCTTCTGTCAATAGTCATTCTCTCAATTCTCTATCTTTATCCCACCAAGGAAAGATCAAGTTTGCTCGATTTCACGGATATGCCGGAAACTGTATTAACAAAAGACCAGATTCCCCCTCCTCTTGATGCCTTTTCTGCGCAATCTTTCCCAGAGGAAAAAATATTTTTTACTATAAACTTCGTGGAAGAGACCTGGCTTCAACTCTATGTAGACGGCCGCTTAACCATAGATGGACTGAAATACCCAGGAGATAAAGAAAAAGTTAAGGCTCTCCGTGAAATTGTCCTCCATTTAGGGAACGCAGGAGGCGTGACCTACAGCTTGAACAATGAGCTGGGAAAGCCCTTTGGTTCTTCTGGAGCTGTGGTGAAAAACATAAGAATTACCCCAGAAAATCTCCAGGAATATCTTGCCCAAGAACAAAGAGATAAAAATCCGGGGGAAAACTCAATTCCATAGAAAATGGAAAAGGCAAAGAAAAAGGGCCCTCGTGTTATCGGGGCGATTATCATTCTTCTCATCATCCTCTTTTTTGCCGTAGAATTCTTTATCCGTGAATCCCAGGAGTTTTCACCAACAGCTTTCACTAACATTCTTCTCTCCACCCTGCAAATTATCGTTCTGCTCCTCTTTCTTATCCTCCTTTTTGTTTTGAGCAGAAATCTGATTAAACTTTATTTAGAGAGAAAGAGAAAGGTCATCGGAGCCCGTTTCAAGACAAAGCTTCTCCTTTTTTTCACCGCCCTTTCTCTAATTCCCACCCTCCTTCTTTTCCTTTTTGCCAGTGATCTGATCAGCCGTAATATTGAAAATTGGTTAAAGACGCCCATAGACAAAATATTGAACGACACCAAGACTCTGGCTGACGGTTTTTACCTGAACAGCGAGGAGATCACTTTTCATTATGCACAACAACTGAGCAGAGCCATCAAGAGTCAAAATCTCATCGATCCCAGCCGCAGGCTCCCCTTGATGGAATTCATAAAAGAAAAACTGACTGAATACAAACTGGATGAGATAGGGATTTATCTGGAAGACGAAGAATTGTTTGCCTACTTAAACGCCGACCTCCCACTCCGATACTATCGCGACCTTGAAATAAACGTTGTCAAGAGAGCTCACTTAGGAGAAGCTTTCCGCAGCATTGAGCCCATGGGAAACGGAGAGATGATCCGCCGCGGGCTTTCATTTAATATTCCCAACATGGGTAACGTGCTGGTGGTAGCGGGCAAATTTCTTCCTCAAAACTACACCCAAAGAATTAACAACATCAGCGCCTATGTCGAGAGATATCACCAGCTAAAAATCCAAAAGAATCCCTTAAAAACCTTTTACCTGATTACTCTTATTTTTATCACCCTGCTCATCATCTTTGCCGCAAGCTGGATCGGTTTCCACCTTGCTAAGAGCATAACCGTTCCCATCGAAAAACTTGCCCAGGCAACCAAAGAAGTCTCTAAAGGCAATCTCGAAGTGAGAGTGGAAGATCCCGCCTCGGATGAGTTGGGAATTCTCATTGATTCCTTTAACCAAATGATCTCCGACATCAAAGAACACCAGCAAAACATTGCCCAAAAAACCACAGAGTTGGAAGCTCGAAAAAAGTATATAGAAGACATTCTGAACAACATCTCCACAGGAGTGATCACATTGGATGCAGAAGGAATTATCTCCACCATCAACCCTTCTGCAAGGGAAATGCTGGGCTTGAAAGAGAAAAACATCATAGGAAAAAGCTACAAGGATGTTCTTGAACAGAGCAAATACAGGGAGATAGTGGATCATATATCCCGAGGCCTGACAAAGAAATACAAATTATCCGAAAGAGAAATAAACATTAGCATAGACGGACAAAGCCAAACCCTGGCTTTCACCCTTTCTCCTTTGATACAACCCAACAAAAAATTCTCAGGAATGATCCTCGTTCTCGACAATCTGACCCAGTTGATTAAAGCTCAGAAGATTGCGGCCTGGAAAGAGGTCGCCCAGCGAGTGGCTCACGAGATAAAAAATCCTCTCACTCCCATTCAGCTTTCGGCAGAAAGGATCATCAAAAATCTGAGAAAAAAAGAGAAGAAATACCAGACCATCAATGAAGGAGCCAAGACCATTGTTGAAGAAGCCAACACCATAAAAAGCCTGGTGGATGAATTCTCCAACTTCGCTCGCATGCCAAACATCCAGCTTCAATCATCGGATCTTCATGAAATCCTGGAACAGACAGTGACACTCTTCAAAGGAATCTTCACCAAGGTCGTTTTCGATCTCTCTCTTTCTCCAGATGTTCCCTCCTCTGTTCAGATTGATCCGGAACAGATGAAGAGGGCTTTCATCAACCTGCTGGACAACGCGGTTGAGGCTATGGACAAAAAAGGGAAAATAAAAATAAAGACTTCCTTTGACAAGGCTAATCAGAGAGTGAGGATAGAAGTTTCTGATTCGGGCCCGGGGATTCCGATCAAAGAAAAGGATAAACTCTTTCTCCCTCACTTCTCCACCAAAAAGAAAGGAACTGGCCTGGGTCTGGCGATCGTCAATCAAGTCATCAGCGAACACAGCGGCACCATCGAGGCTGAGAACTTGCGACCTCACGGAGCTAGATTCGTCATTCAAATTCCAGCATGAACGAGAAGATTTTAATCATCGACGATGAGGCCGGCATCCGCTCTTCCTTGAGGGGCATTCTCGAGGATGAAGGCTTCATGGTCAAAACAACTGACACCGGAGAGGAAGCTCTTCACCTCCTCAGAGGAGAGAATTTTGACCTTATCCTACTCGACATCTGGCTCCCCCATATGAGCGGAATTGAGGTGCTGAAAAAAATCAAACACAGCGAAGAAAATACGCAAGTGGTGATGATCACCGGTCATGGTTCTGTAGAGATGGCTGTCGAAGCCACCAAACTGGGAGCCTACGATTTTTTAGAAAAACCTCTCTCCCTGGAGAAGGTTGTTTTAACCGTCAAGAATGCCTTGAGCCAGAAACGGCTAGAAGAGGAAAACATCCAGCTCAGGGAAAGGATCAAAACAAAGTATCTTCTTCACGGAAAGAGTGCCGCCATCCAAGAGTTGAAAAACAAGATAAGCATGGCTGCCCCAACCAATGGCCGTGTCCTTATCTACGGAGAAAACGGGACAGGAAAGGAGCACATCGCTCGGTTGATTCATGAACAGAGTCCCCGGAAGAACAGAAGATTTATTCAGATCAATCTAGGAGCCATTCCCGAGGACCTGGTCGAATACGAACTCTTCGGTTATACCAAAGGAAGTTCCGCTCTCACCAACAAAGACAAGAAAGGAAAGCTTCTCTTGGCAAACGGAGGAACCCTCTTCCTGTACGAAATCGGCGATATGAGCCTCGGCACCCAAGCCAAGCTGGTCAGGGTGATTGAAGAACAAAAATACGAGCCCTTTGGATCAGGAGACTCGGTCTTCATCGATATCCGAATCATCGCAGCCACCCATAGAAACCTGAGAGAGCTTATCTCCCAGGGAAAATTCAAGGTGGACTTGTTCTATAAACTCAACATTATTCCGATGGTGGTCCCCCCCATTAGAGAAAGAAAAGAGGATATTCCGCTGCTCATCAAGTATTTTCTCAGCTATTTCTCTACAGAATACGGGAAAAAACAAAAAACAATGTCCAAGGAAGCCATGGACGCTTTCCTCAACTACTCCTGGCCCGGAAATGTGAGTGAACTCATCAATGTCATCGAAAGATTTGTGATCATGGTCCAGGAGGAAGAAATCAAGGCTTCTCATCTCTCTCTTCTGGTCGAACCAAGAGAATTTCAGTATGCTGCTGGAAACAATCAAAATCTATCTCTTGAGCAGGCCGGGGAACATTTCGAGAAGGAATACATCCATAGAGTGTTGATCAAACATCGCTGGGATCTTTCCCAAGCTGCTTCAGACCTTGAGATCGATGAGGAACAACTCAACGAGAAAATAAAAAGGTTCGGCATTACCTTCCTGGGATAAAGTTCGACTGTGGAAACTCAAATCATAGAAGTGATCACGGCTGTTAGGGATTTTATCTGGGGCCTTCCTTTGATCATTCTTTTGGTCGGAACAGGGATACTCCTGACCATTCTGCTGAGGGGCCTTCAAGTCAGAGGTCTTATTTATTCCCTCTATCTTGCTTTGATAAAAAGAAAAGAGGATGACCAAGAAGCGGGCGATATTTCCCATTTCCAGGCATTGATGACCGCGTTGGCGGCTACAGTGGGCACTGGAAACATCGCTGGTGTGGCCACAGCCATCGCCACCGGCGGGCCAGGCGCACTCTTCTGGATGTGGGTCACAGGAATCTTCGGCATGGCCACCAAGTACTCTGAAGCGGTCCTAGCCATCAAATACAGAGAAGTCGACGAGTTTGGAACCATGAGCGGCGGCCCAATGTACTATATATCCAAAGGACTGGGATGGAAATGGCTGGGCGTTCTCTTTGCCATCTTTGCCTCTATTGCTGCCTTCGGTATAGGGAATATGGTTCAATCCAACTCCGTAGCTGATGCTGTCAACGCCTCCTTCGGGATTCCCAACTGGACAACGGGCATCATCCTGGCCATCCTGACAGCCATGGTCACCCTCGGCGGTATAAAAAGCATTGCCAAGGTGACCCAGTATCTAGTGCCCTTAATGATCATCGTCTACTTCACTGGATCCCTGGTCATTCTTCTCCTCAAGGCTTCGGCTGTTCCTCAGGTTTTCGTTCTGATCATCAAATCAGCCTTCACACCCACTGCAGCCGTCGGCGGATTTCTGGGAGCCACGGTGATGCTGACCATGAGGACAGGTGTTGCCAGAGGCGTTTTCTCCAACGAATCCGGCTTGGGCTCGGCACCCATAGCGGCTGCCGCAGCCAAAACGCCCAATCCTGTCAAACAAGCCCTTGTCTCTATGACTCAAACCTTTATCGACACTCTTGTGGTCTGCACCATGACCGGGCTGGTCCTCATCCTCAGCGGCCTCTGGGATTCTGGCCGAACAGGAGCAGAGCTCACTGCCTTGGCTTTCGACCGCTCGCTGCCTGGAGGCTGGGGTGAATTTATCGTTACCCTCGGTCTTATTTTCTTTGCTTATTCCACCATCCTCGGTTGGTGTTATTACGGAGAAAAGTCAATCGAGTACCTGTTTAAGGAGCGTGCAGTCAAGGCCTACCGGATTGTCTTTGTGATTTTTGTGGCCATAGGTACTTTTCTCAAACTGGAGACGGTATGGACCCTGGCCGACCTTATGAACGGGTTAATGGCTTTTCCTAACCTGATAGGACTCCTAGGCCTGAGCACTGTCATCGTAGCGGAAACAAATAGATACTTCTATAAGAAACGTTAAGATAGCAATACTGTTCCCTTTTCTGAATTTACAGTTATCCCCTTTTGTGCTATGTTGAAGGGCGAAAACTCAGAGGATCAAAATGAAGTTGGGATCGCTGAGAATTGCCACCAGATCAGCCCGCAAGTTTATCAACATGGGTGCACTGACCCGGCTGTGGAATCTGATCAAGAAATTCCATGCTGTGGACATCGCCTCCCTCATAGAGCATCTCGTATTCAGAGAACGCCTGATTCTCTTCAACACCCTGAATGAAAATGAAAAGGAAAAAGCAGCAGAGGTCTTGAGTGAGCTGGATGCTGAGGATGCGGCTGATATCTTAAAGGAACTTCCCTTAGACCAGATTTCTAACCTTTTTCATATGGTTCCACCAGATGATGTAGCTCCCATCCTGGATCTCTTGCCTGAGGAGCTGAAAGAATCGGTACTCGCCTCTATGGAGAAGGAGCCTTCCGAAGAAGTCAAAGGTCTTCTTCACTATGAAGAAGAAACAGCCGGAAGGATCATGTCTCCTGACTTTTATGCCCTGAATCAGAACACAAACGTCTCAGATGCAATCACCGCCATGCAGCTTGAAGGGGACGTGGAATCAGCATTTTACCTTTACGCTGTCGATGATGAGGGCCGGCTGGCAGGAGTTGTCTCTATAAGAAAGCTTCTCTTCACCCGTCCTGACACTCCTCTCAAAGACATCATGACCAAGGAAGTGATCAGTGTTCGTACCGATACCGACCAAGAGGATGTGGCCAGGAATGTGGCCGATTATAACCTTGTGGCCATCCCGGTTGTGGACCAAGAAAACAAACTGCTGGGAGTGGTCACCGTCGACGATGTCATCGACGTCATAGACCAGGAGGCCACCGAGGATATATACAAGATGGTCTCTCTGGATACCAGCGCCAGGATCCAAGACAGTCCCTTCGCTTCCATAAAAAAAAGAATTCCTTTCCTTATGCTCGGTGTTCTCACCGCATCGCTTGCTCCTTTCGTGGTCAATCATTTCAAAGGATCCATCCAGCAATTTGTCACCCTCGCTGTCTTCATGCCTCTGGTTATGGCCTTAGGAGGGATCGCAGGCAACCAGACCATCGCCATCATGGTCAGAGAAATCGCCATAGGACAGGCAGGCTGGATGACTGTTCGAAAGACGCTGCTCAAAGAACTTCTGGTGGGGATCGGAAACGGGATCATCCTGGGTTTGTTTCTTGCTGGGGTCTCATACTTAATCATCGGGAATCCTGCGATGGGCTTGATCCTGGGCCTGTCCATCATCATCAACCTCTTCATCGCAGCCCTGCTCGGCACCCTTATTCCTCTCTCGCTGAAACTCATCCGCCTCGATCCAGCCCTAGGCTCTGTTAACCTCCTCACAATGTGCACAGATACGGTCGGCATTCTGGCCTTCCTCGGCCTGGGAACACTCTTCCTCAAATACCTTACATAACCCTCAAATGCCCCTCGAACAATCCGAAGCCTTTATCCTCAGAACCTTTAATATCGGAGAGCAGGACAAGATTGTGGTCTTCTTCTCGAAAGAAAAAGGGATCATGAAGGGCACTGCCAAGGGCGCCCGGAAATTTGGCAACCGCTTCGGAAGCAGCCTAGAGCCCCTGTCATGGGTTAGAGTTTTTTATTATGAGAAGGAAAAGAAAGATCTGGTCACTGTGAGCAACTGCGACATCATCGAGAGCTTCTTCGAACTGCAAAAAGACCTCAAGGTAAATTTCACTCTCTGTTATTTTGCCGAGCTCATCGAAGAATTCTCTCCCATTCGGGCAAAGGAAGATATCCTTTTTCGTCTGCTTGCCTCTATACTTCAGGCTGTAAAAAGCAGAGGAGACATTAATTTTCTTACCGCTTATTTTGAAGCCTGGATCCTTAAAATCAACGGATTTCTTCCGGATTTTAAAAGCTGCATGAAATGCCGCAAAGACATAACGGGTTCTGGATGGATCTCTCCAAAAAAGGATGGAATCTACTGTGACCAATGTGCTTCATACAAAAAAGAAAAGAGTCTACCTGCGATTGCGAATTTTCTGCGATGGGTCAAGAAAAATCCCCCAACCAAGGAAAAAAAACCACCGATTTCCCAGGAAGATATCAAAGGGATAAGAAAAACACTGGAAGATATCATCGTCTTTCATCTGGAGAGAGAACCCAAAAGCCTGGCATATTTGAAATAATTTATCGGTAGATACATCTGAGCCTGCTCTTGAAATAGGATTATGTAGGGACAGATTTCCGAACGGGTCAGTACAGGTCTTTTCATGTTGATTTTTTGACAAAAAGGAATAAACTAATACTTCCCGAAGCCTATTGATACAGAAGGAGGAAAAATGAATCAGTGCAAAATATGCGGTAAAGACATCGACACCAAGGCACCACATTATATCATCTATTTCAACAAAGAAGCCGAAGAAAACGGCCAGAAAAAAACCCTCCAATCCGAGCAAGGAGCCTTAATCTGTGCAGAATGCGGCGGCGAGGGAATGCCCACTGTGCTCTGGAACCTGAAACTCATCCATGATGCCGACACTGAACTCAACCAGAAAATACAATCCCTGCTCAAATCCGTGGACATGGTCAAGTTGATGGCGGACTACGGAATCTCTTTAGAGAAATTCGGCGTGAAAAACGAATATCTGGCGAAATGCCCTTTTCACGATCAAGAATCCTCCTTCCTGGTTGATGCTAAAAGAAAAGAATATTTCTGTTTCTGTGAGGGACTAAAGGGAGATGCTATAAGCTTTGTCATCAACTATGACAGGGATATCAATCAAAAACACACGACATTAAAGCAAGCAGTCGATTATTTGATGGAAAAATTTCCAGCCGATTAAAATACTCAGGAATCTTTCCACTCCTAACCACTTTCTAATCCTTAATAATAGTCCTCGCGATCCAAAAAACTGCCTTCCAAATGTGCACATAAATTGTGCAATCTCCCACAAGAATAAATAAATGAATTTGTTAAATAAGAATTCTAGCCTTTTTCAACAAGCTTTTTCACAGAAAATGTGCAAAATGAGACCTGCAATTGACCCTACCTTTTATCTGTGATATTTAGTTCAGGACGTCAGCAGGTGAAAAATAATCTATGAGTTCATTAATCCAGTCACTATCTTTAGCCGGACGGGGCTTAATTAATTACATCACTAAAAGGCCATTTTGTGTTTCTTTCGAAATCACCCATCGATGTAATGCCCGTTGCAAACACTGCAACCGAGGAGGACCAGTAGAAGAAGAATGGGCTTCAGCTCAAAGATTCGGCCAGATTGTTAGAGAGATAAAACCCTTGATAATCCAATTATCGGGGGGAGAACCACTACTCAGAAAGGATTTAGAAAAAATCATAGAAGCGATAAGAAATCCCAGAGGGACTCCTTATATAATTGTGATCACCAACGGCATTCTCCTGACAAAAGAGAAATATTTCAGGCTAAGGGAAGCCGGCGTGGATGAACTTTCCATCTCTCTAGATTATCCTGATGAGCGCCATGACGAATTCCGTCGTGTCCCGGGCCTTTTTAGACGTATAAAAGAATTGGTCAAAGACCTATCTTCAGAAGATAAGAAAGCAATAACTCTCTGTTGCGTAATCCAGAGCGATAATTTCAGGGACCTTATTCGAATGGCTTATTTGGCTAAGGAATGGAATGTCAAGATAAATTTTAGCGCTTATAACACGTTGAGAACTAATGATGAAAGTTACATGCTTTCAAAAAATGAAATAGAAGAATTTAAAGAGATAATTAAAAAGCTGCTCGATTTCAAAAAAAAATACAAAATTATCTACACATCAAGGTACGTGTTTGAGAAAACGTCAGAATTTTTCGAGAAAGGCTCTATCCCCGATTGCCGCACTGGTGAACGGTTTTTCAACGTAAATCCTGACGGCACCTTCTCTCCCTGCGGCCTGATCATAAAAGATTATCGTTCTCAAGGTGAGCTTTCTGAAAATTTCTCAAAAAATTCTACCTGTAATCACTGCTTCACTTCAATCCGTGCCAATTCAGAAAAACCTCTTCGCTACTTGATCAAGGACAGCCTCTATACTCTGCGTCATCTATAACACAGAAAATCTGACACTGCAAAATTAGGCTTTTTCAGGGGAAAAGATGGTGGAGCTGAGGGGATTTGAACCCCCGACCTCTTGACTGCCAGTCAAGCACTCTCCCAACTGAGCTACAGCCCCACCGGGTGTTCTCCATATTACAAGAAGGCTTTCTTCCAGTCAAGATATCTGCAGTTCTTTCTTGATAGCAACTTCTGGTTTAAGCCCGATCTAAGTCCAATAAATTAAGGACGATACATATTTCTTATAAAATTAATAGTTTTGTTAAAAATCGAAAGAAAATATGTTACAATACAAAAGCAAAGGAAAAAATATGCCTAGACCGAAAAAGCCGCAAAGATCATATAGAAACATCCTCTTCTGGATAGCTGCGGGCATCGTTATCATCATTCTCTGGAGTCTTCTGCAGTCACCGGGAGCAGCCAAAAAAGAGGTCAATTTCAGCCAGTTCATGACAGAAGTTGAGAGCAATAATGTTGCGGACGTCACCATCTCTGGAAACCAGATCAAGGGAAAATACACCGACGGCACTGATTTTAAAACGGTTTCTCCTTCCCAGTTCGACGATTTGGTAAAAATCCTTCGGGAACACAAAGTCAACATCACGGTCAAAGATACCTCCCGAAGCCCCTGGTTTTCTTACCTTTTCACCTGGTTCCCCATCATCCTCCTCATCCTCTTCTGGGTCTTCTTCATGCGGCAGATGCAGGCTGGCGGCAACAAGGCTCTCTCTTTCGGCAAAAGCCGGGCCAAGCTCTTCTCAGCCATCCAAAAAAAAATTACCTTCAAAGATGTAGCCGGAGTAGAAGAGGCCAAGGAAGAGCTCCAGGAGATCATCGGATTTCTCAAGGATCCCCAAAAATTCCAGAAACTGGGTGGCCGTATCCCCAAGGGAGTCATCCTGGTGGGAGCACCTGGAACTGGAAAAACTCTTCTTGCCCGAGCTGTGGCAGGAGAAGCTGATGTGCCTTTCTTCTCTATCAGCGGTTCTGACTTTGTGGAGATGTTTGTCGGAGTCGGCGCTTCCCGGGTGAGAGATCTCTTCGACCAGGGAAAAAAGCATGCGCCCTGCCTGATTTTCATCGATGAGATCGATGCGGTAGGAAGGCAGAGAGGCGCAGGCCTGGGAGGAGGACACGACGAGCGCGAGCAGACTCTCAACCAGCTCCTGGTGGAGATGGATGGCTTCGACTCCAACGAAGGCATCATCCTCATCGCTGCCACAAACAGGCCCGATATCCTGGACAGCGCCCTGCTTCGGCCCGGGAGGTTCGACCGCAGAATTGTGGTCAACATGCCCGATGTTAAAGGACGCGAGGACATCCTCAAGGTCCATATCAGAAAAATCCCGCTTGCCAAGGATGTGGATTTAGGTGTCACAGCCCGTTCCACGCCCGGTTTTTCTGGCGCCGATCTGGCTAACCTGGTTAATGAGGCAGCCCTTCTTGCTGCCCGTAAAAGCCAGGATAGCGTGACCATGGATGATTTTGAAAACGCCAAAGACAAAGTCCTTATGGGGGTGGAAAGAAAAAGCATGATCATCAGCGAGGAGGAAAAAAGGAGTACAGCCTATCATGAAGCCGGCCACGCCATGGTAGCATCTCTCATTCCTCAGGCTGATCCTATTCATAAAGTAACCATCATCCCCAGAGGACTGGCCCTGGGTCTAACCCAGCAACTTCCCCTTGACGACCGTTACACCTATTCCAAAGAGTATCTTGAAGCTCAGCTTTCTGTCCTCCTGGCAGGACGGGTGGCAGAGAATCTCTTGCTCGACAAAACAACCACAGGTGCAGCCAATGACTTTGAGAAAGCCACTGAAATTGCGCGCAAGATGGTCTGCCAGTGGGGCATGTCAGATTTAGGCCCCTTGACTTTTGGCGAGAGGGACGACCTGATCTTCCTGGGCAGAGACCTGGCCATGCATAAGAATTTCAGTGAAAAAACATCGGAGATGATAGACGCAGAGGTTAAAAAGATAATCACCCATAACTTCGACAGAGCCAAAGACATCCTGGAAAAAAACAAGGATAAACTCATCAAGATTGCAGAGGCTCTACT
The DNA here is from genome assembly GCA_964449165.1 of uncultured Eubacteriales bacterium. Taxonomy (GTDB): domain Bacteria; phylum Acidobacteriota; class Aminicenantia; order Aminicenantales; family Aminicenantaceae; genus CAYSCW01. Next base: position 53,835 of record CAYVAT010000019.1, read on the forward strand.
CGATAAAGAGGTGTTGACATCAGATGAAATAGATAAAATCCTCGAGGGTAAAAAAGAGGCTAAAGAAAAAAAGGCCCGCAAGGCATCCAGCGCCAAACCGGAGAAGAAAAAAGAGTCCAAGGGCCCCCAGCCCTTAAAAGAACCGAAATTAGTCAAAGTATAAAGGTGAGAAAACGGGTTACACTTCGGATAAACAGTAAAGATTATCTTCTCGGCCAGAGAACCTGGTTGATGGGAGTTCTCAACATCACCCCTGATTCCTTCTCAGATGGCGGCCTCTATCTTGATCAAGAGAAAGCCATAGCCCGCGCTCTGGAGCTGGCAGAAGAGGGCGCTGACATCATCGACGTGGGCGGAGAAAGCAGCCGGCCTGGTTCAGATCCCATCCCTGAAAGCGAGGAACTCAGACGGATTATTCCTGTTATCTCGGAGTTAAAGAAGAAAACCAGGGCCCTCATCTCCATAGACACCACAAAAGCAGCAGTGGCTGAAGCAGCCGTTGATGCAGGGGCGGATATGGTTAACGACATAAGCGCTTTACGGTTTGACTCTGCCATGGCCTCTTTCATCGCTCAGAAAGATATTCCTGCCGTCCTGATGCATATGAAAGGCTCTCCCAAGGATATGCAAAACAATCCTCACTATGATGATGTGGTCGGCGAAGTGAAAGAATTTCTAAGGGAAAGGATCCTGACGGCCCAATCATGCGGCATCAAAAAAGAAAAGATTATCGTCGATCCCGGAATCGGCTTTGGGAAGAGATTCGAGGATAACCTCGCTCTTATTAACAGATTGGAAGAGCTGGCAGATCTGGATCAGCCCTTGCTCATAGGACCTTCCCGTAAGTCTTTTATCGGAAGAATCCTGAACCTTCCTCCTCAAGAAAGGATGGAGGGAACCATAGCCTCTTCCATATTAAGCATCCTTCATGGAGCACACATTCTAAGGGTCCATGACGTCAAGGCAGTTAAAAGAGCCGTTCTGGTGGCAGAAGCCATCGCAGATGATGGCTCCATATCTGCTTCGGGAGAAAGCACAGAGGAAAAGATAAACTATGTTTGCTAACATCATAAATGCTCTATCCCGCTTCACGATATCAGACTTCATAGATATCATGCTGGTGACCGTGATTCTCTACTCATTCTTTAGGCTGATTAAGGACACCAAGGCTTACCAGATGGCCATTGGCCTGGCGATTGTGGGGCTTTTTTTCCTGATCACCCAGTGGGGAAACTTCATGGTCTCTCACTGGATTATTAAAAATTTCATCACCTATCTGATTATCGCCATCATCGTCCTCTTCCAGGTGGAAATAAGAAGATTCTTGACTTCTATCGGGGCCCGCGGCTTCAAAAGACCTCTCACCCTCAGGTCGTTCAAAGAAAAACTGGAGGATATTTATCTAGCCGTGGATTATCTAGCATCCAAAAAGATCGGTGCCCTGATTGCCATCGAGAAAGAGATCTCCCTTAAAAGCTATGCAGACCGGGGCACAAAACTCGACGCTGTGATTTCAAAGGATATTCTTGCTTCCATCTTTTTTCCCCACTCTCCCCTTCACGACGGAGCAGTCATCATTCAAGGAAACAAAATCCTAGCGGCTGGAAGCCTCCTCCCTCTTCCCGCTTCCCATCGGCTGGGTGAGGAGTTTTTGACCAGAACTCGCCACCTGGCTGCCATCGGCCTCTCCCAAGAAACAGATGCGGCCGTGATCGTCATTTCGGAGGAGACAGGAACAGTTTCCCTGGCCATCAAGGGCAATCTGCAAAGGGATCTCGATAAAGATCAGCTCAGAGAACGATTGATTAAATATATGAAATAAAAATGAATAGAATTATCAGGAATATTTTTCTGAGAAATTGGGGATTGAAACTTTTCTCTCTTCTTCTCGCCTTAGTCCTCTGGCTCACCCTCATCCCGGAAGAAAAAATCTTTTCTGAAAAAACTCTAACTGTTCCCTTGGAACTCCATAACATACCGGCACAGATGGAACTGGTGGAAAGACCTCCTTCCACCGTGGATGTTAAAATAAGGGCACCCCAAAGAATTCTTAACCAGTTCACTTCTGTTGCAGTCCATGCAGCCTTAAACCTGGAGAGGGCCAGTGTAGAACAGACCGAATACCCTCTCAACAAGGGCATGATCAGTCTGCCCTCAGGAGGAGAAGTCATCGATATCTACCCAAGCCAGGTGAATCTGAGGCTGGAGAGGACAAAAGAAGTCATGCTGCAGGTGGAACCAAGCATAACCGGGGAGCTCCAACAAGGCCTTAAACTGGAAAAAATAGAAGTTATCCCAGATGAGGTTCTCATTAAAGGTCCGGAAAGCAAGGTAAAGGAAACATATAAAGTCAGAACAAGTCCCATCGATCTCTCTTCCCTAACCCAATCAAAAGAGCTCGAGGCAGACCTCATTCTACCCAGCCCTGATTTGAGGTTGGCCTCCCAGACAAAGGTTAAGGTTCGGGTTATTCTCTCCGAAGAAAAAGAAGAAAAAACAGAAGAACAAAAAAACAACAAGAAAAAGAAATAATTTTCTTCCTTGAAACAGAGTTATTTTTGGCTATAATTTACCTTTAATCCAAATCCTTTTATCTTAAAATGGAAAAACTCTTCGGCACAGACGGAATAAGAGCCATCGCCGGTCAATTCCCTCTTGACTACTCTTCCCTCTGGACACTGGGAAAAGAACTGGTGGAGCTTCTCCAAGAGGAGGGCCTTGCCCCCAGAATAATCATAGGCAGGGATACCCGGGAGTCTGGAGCCTGGATCGAACAAGCCCTGTCACAAGGAATAAGAAAAGGACATGGATATGCTGTCAGTGCAGGAATTATCCCCACCTCTGCGGTCTCTTTTCTGACTAAAAAACATGGTTTCTCTGCGGGGATAGTTGTTTCTGCCTCTCATAATCCTTACCAGGATAACGGAATCAAGATATTCTCCTCAAAAGGCATAAAAATATCCGAGACATGGGAAGACAGGCTGGAGGAGGCCATTCATAAGGGGGTTGCGAGCATCGAACAGGAAAAAATCGAAGTCATTCCCTCTCCCTCATTCGGACAGGATTATATGGGTTTTCTCAGGAGCCGATTTCCCCCTGTTGAGCTTCCCCGCAGCATCAAGCTGGTCCTTGACTGCTCCAACGGAGCCAGCTGTTTCTATGCTCCCATAATATTTCAAGATTTAGGCTTCGAGGTTGTTGCCATCGCCGATTCTCCTGATGGAAAAAACATAAATGATCAGTGCGGTTCCCTTCATCCTGAACGTTTGGCCGAGGAAGTGGTCAAAAATAAGGCTCACATCGGCATTGCCTACGATGGAGATGCCGACAGGTCAATCTGGGTGGATGAAGGAGGAAGGATTCTTAACGGCGACCATACTCTTTTTGTCCTCTCCCGGTTCATGAAGGATAGGGGAAAGCTTAAATCAGATTATGTGGTGGCGACCACCATGAGCAATATGGGGCTCGAGAAAGCTCTGGAAGGTTTCGGGATTAAGCTCTTCCGGACTCAAGTTGGGGATAAATATGTTCTTGAACAGATGATGAAACTGAAAGCTAACCTGGGCGGCGAACAGTCCGGGCACACCATCTTCCTGGATGATTGCCCCACAGGAGACGGAATCCTGACCAGCATAAAACTGCTCGAAGTGATGGTCACCCACGCCGTTTCTCTTTCAGAGCTTGTCAATGATTACCAAGAATTTCCCCAGATTTTGTTGAATGTCAAGGTGGACAGAAAGGATGACTTCAACCTCTATCCTGAAATCACCGAAACTGTCGAGGGAATAAAGAGAGAACTGGGCAGCTCTGGACGCATAAACCTTCGCTATTCAGGTACTGAGCCGGTCGCCCGGATTATGATCGAAGGCGAGGATAAAGGCCAGATCAAAAGTTCGGCCCATAAACTCGCCCGCCTCATCGAGCAACAGTTGGGAAAGTAAAAGGGGAAAGGAGGAAAAAAATGAGGCTTGCCGTCAACATCGATCATTTCGCCACCTTGAGAGAGGCTCGTCAAGGTTCGGAACCTGAACCAGTGCTTGCCGCTCTCCTGGCAGAGCAGGCAGGAGCAGAAGGCATAGTCTGTCATCTTCGCGGTGATAGGCGGCATATAAAGAAAAGGGATTTGAAGCTTCTCAGGCAGACAATAAAGACCAAGCTCAACCTGGAGATGGCTGCCACAGACGAAATGAAGAGAATCGCCCTTGAGGTCAAGCTTGATGTAGTCTCCTTGGTGCCAGAGCGGGAGGAGGAAGTGACCACAGAAGGAGGCTTGGATGTTCTTTCCAATGAAAAGCACCTGGCGCCGTTCATCAAGGACCTCCAAAAGGCCAGGATAAGAGTCAGTATCTTTGTCGATCCGGATATAAAACAGATCGAAGCTTGCCACAGAGCGGGTGTGGATCTCATCGAGATAAACACCGGAAAATATGCTGAGCTTACACCAGGAAAGGAGCGCGACGAAGCGCTTAAGGAAATCAAGAAGACCGCCCAATTCGGGAACAAATTGGGTCTGGAAATTCATGCTGGCCATGGCCTGGATTACAAAAATGTGGAACCTGTGGCTGAAATTCCTGAAATTACCGAATTCAGCATCGGGTTTGCGATCGTGGCCCGAGCCGCCATGGCGGGTATCGAGAAGGCGGTCGAGGATATGATCGCGCTCATCAAGTAGAAGCAAAGGGGATAGCCATTTTTTTAGGGAGGGACCGATGCCCTCATCGGACCTATTGATGGAACATATTTTTTTAACAAAAGCCAATTAAAGAAAGTGAGCGAGCCATGGATATCCAAATCAATTTCGATAGGCTGAAAATAGACATTCAGGCTCTTTCTGAAATCGGCAAGAATCCTCAGGGCGGGGTCAGCAGGCCTTCCTTCAGCAAACCGGATTTGGAGGCTCGAGAGTGGCTCAAGGGAAAAATCAGAGAGGCAGACCTTTCTCTTCGCCAGGATGGAGCTGGAAACATCTTCGGTCGCCTGGAAAGGGAGGGAAAGACAGTGATGGCCGGTTCTCACATCGATTCAGTCATCAATGGGGGGATGTTCGACGGCTCTATTGGTGTACTCTCGGCCCTTGAATGCCTGAGAAGAATAAAGGAAGAGAATCTTTCTCTGTTGCGATCTTTGGAAGTTGCCTCTTTTACAGATGAGGAAGGGAATCTGGTCGGAGACTTTCTGGGAAGCCGGGCCTTTGTAGGTCTTCTGGAAAGGCAAAAGCTGGAGCAGGGGCTGACCCAATTCGGCTCACCTCTCACAGAGATCCTCAAAGGAACTGAGTTCACCATAGACTCCATCCTGGAAGCAGACAAACAGCGCCCTGAAATAGAAGCTTTCCTCGAACTCCATATCGAACAGGGTGAGGTGCTGGAAACAGAAGGAAAGCCTATAGGTATCGTGGATTGTATCGCCGGGAAACAATACAGATGGTGCTCATTCTTAGGCGAGGCCAGTCATTCCGGCACAACTCCTTTCGAACTCCGTCGCGATGCCTTTCTTGGCCTGGCCGACTTTGCCTTGAAAAGCACCCAGTATGTGGCCACCCAACATTATGGGAGCCGGCTGACCATCGGGAAAGTGGCCGTAAGCCCGGGTACCTTTACCGTCATCCCAGCCAGAGCCGATTTCTCCCTTGACTTCCGGAGTACCTCCACGGAGACACTCGAGGAGATCAAAAAGTATGTGCTGAAGCTAGGTGAGGATATCGCTTCCACGCGTGGTCTCGGTTTCAGTTCTCTTCTTATGGACAAGACCGAGCCTGTTGTTCCATCTGCTAAGATCATTGATCTGATGAAAGAAGAAGCCAATAAGCTGGGATATCCTTTTATCTCCCTCCCCAGCGGAGCAGGACATGATGCTCAGATTTTAGCCAGTGTCACTGATGTGGGGATGATATTCATCCCCTGTGAAGATGGAATCAGCCATTCCCCTGATGAGAAGATCAACTGGGAGGATTTAGAGAAGGGAGCCAATCTACTCCTTCAAATACTTATCCGGTTAGCTC
>CAYVAT010000020.1:0-30137 GCA_964449165.1 uncultured Eubacteriales bacterium
CGAGGAAATTATCCCTCCTGGACGCTGAAGATGCAGATCATGACGCCGGAACAGGCAAAAGATTACCGCTGGGACATCTTTGACATCACCAAGGTCTGGCCTCATGGTGATTTTCCGGTTGTCGAGATAGGCAAGTTAGTCTTGAACCGAAATCCTGAAAATTATTTCGCTGAAGTGGAACAGGCCGCTTTCTGTCCCGGAAACCTGGTGCCAGGCATCGCTGCTTCGCCTGACAAGATGCTTCAGGCCCGGCTTTTCTCCTACCACGATACTCACATCCACCGTCTGGGGCCGAATTATCACCTGTTGCCAGTGAACGCGCCCAAAAATGCTCCTGAGAGCAGTTACCAGCGTGATGCATTCATGCGTACTGACGCAAACGGTGGCGGAGGACCCAATTACTGGCCCAACAGCTTCGGCGGTCCGGAGGCAGATCCGTCAACAGGCGAGCCTCCCTTTGAGGTCTCAGGCCTTGCAGCTCGTCATCCATTCTCTCATCCCAACGATGATTTCGAACAGGCCGGAGATCTGTATCGCAAGGTGATGAGCGATGAGGATAGAGATCACCTGATCGGCAATATTGTGGATCATTTGGGAGGCGCACAGAAACGAATTCAGATGCGCCAGACAGCCTTATTCTACAAGGCTGACTCTGACTACGGACGCCGGGTTGCCGAAGGATTAGGATTGGATGTGAGCGAGATTGAGCATCTGGCCAAGATGTCACATGAAGACCGTGCCAAGGCCACCTCTGAAGGAACATACACAGAGAAGAAATAAACATTTTCAGTCAAGCATGAGTGCCACTGGCTATTGGGGAGGAGTCCAGCTGGTGAAGGAAATCAGGGACATGCACCTGTCTTTTGAGAAAAATGATGTGTCCCCTGATTTCCATCAACAATGCAGGCTAAATAAAAATGTCATCTTGAGGTGTTTGACAAGAACACATAGACAAACATATAAAACAAACTGAAACATATGGAGGTTTACCGATGAAAAACACAATCCAAAATTTGACCAAAGCATTTATCGGCGAGAGTCAGGCAAGGAACCGTTACACATTTTATTCGAAGATTGCCCAAGAAGAAGGGTTTGAACAGATCGCTGAGATCTTTTTGATTACCGCGGATAATGAGAGAGAACATGCAAAGTGGCTTTTTAGATTGATCAATGAACTGAAGCAGAAAAGTGATGAAAATTTGGATGAAATCAATGTTGAAGCTGCCGCTCCAACAGTGCTGGGAAATACGGCCGAAAACCTGAAAGCCGCCATAGCAGGAGAACATTACGAAAACTCGCAAATGTACCCGGAATTCGCTGATGCTGCCGAAAAAGAAGGGTTTCTAGAAATTGCCAAACGACTAAGAGCAATTGCCATGGCCGAAGTTCATCACGAGCAAAGATACAGGAAGCTGCTGAATGAAGTAGAGAACAACACAGTATTTAAAAAGGAGAAGAAAGTCTACTGGGTATGCCGAAAATGTGGGTATATTCACGAGGGTGAGGAACCGCCCGAGAAATGCCCTTCGTGTGATCATCCCACAAAACACTTTGAAATCAAGTGTGAAGAGTACTAAATTTCCAACAGTTGACTTCCTAAGTCCTTAGGTACCGCCACCTTTAATAGCATTAAGGTGAAAGAATAGCGGTAGGATCCTTTTCACACCAAAGCATATTCTTATCCCTAGAAGTACGTTTTCAAGGCATATGCACCTTTTCGGGGGTACAACTTGCTGCTGGAAATGCCTTGCAAGAATACTCGTAAACAGCAACTCAGAATCAGCGACATTGATTATAAGCTTTATAAAGCTTAATTGAATGTTATTTCCAGGCTTATGGGAAACATTCATTCAATGAAAAACTTTTTCTGTATTATTCTCGTAAAATAAAGTGAATCCAGAGACAGCCCGGGAGGCTAAAGTGTTAAAAAATTATGTCAAGATTGCGTTGCGCAACCTGTTTCGAAACAGGTTGTATTCTTTGATAAACCTATCCGGATTGGCTATCGGTATTGCTGCTTGCCTGATGATTTATCTTTGGGTTCGGGATGAATTGAGTTATGACAGGTTCCATCAAAATGCAGGGCGGATTTACCGGATCGAACGAAAATTTGATTTCAGAGATATGCATGGTCAAGCTCCGATCACTTCCGGACCTTATGGTCCGGCTCTAATCGGTGATTATCCGGAAGTTGAGAAATTTGTCCGTCTTCACAGGAATGAATTATCCATCAAAGACCACCGGAGTATTTTCGGCCAACAGCAGCTTGTTTTTGCAGACAATTCCATTTTTGAAGTGTTTGATTTTCATCTTGAAAAAGGAGATCCCCAAACTGCCCTCACTCAACCAATGTCCGTGGTATTAACCCGCGAGAATGCTTTGAAATACCTCGGAACCGAAGATGCTGTCGGCAAGTCTCTCACCGTTGATTGGGATGGGACATTGACTGACTTCCAGGTTACCGGAATCTTGGAGGAAGTTCCTCATAACTCTCATGTCCATTTTGAAGTGTTGGCTTCACTCTCCTCCTATCCAAAAGAACAAATGAACATTTGGTTTAACAATTTTCTATATACTTACGTCCTCCTAAAGGAAAGAGCTAGCATCGGAGATCTGGAGAAGAAATTCTCCAGTTTTCTAACCAAGTATATGGCTGCGGATTTCGCCAAGGTCGTTGGACCGGATACGGATATCAACGATGTGTTTCAGTTAAAATTGTATCCTCTCTTGGACATCCATCTTCACCCAGCTCAACAGTTTGAAATAGAACCACAGGGCAGTTTGACGTCAGTATATATTTTTTCAGCAATTGCTGTTTTGATTTTGATCATAGCCTGCATCAATTTCATGAATCTCTCCACCGCCCGCGCCAATAAAAGAGCCAGGGAAGTGGGAATACGCAAAACCATCGGAGCCTATAAACACCAATTGCAGGGACAATTTTTAGGTGAATCTGTGTTTCTTGCCTTTATAGCATTGATTTTGGCCCTCTTGCTGATAAGGTTATTCATCCCCATCTTCAACTCCATCTCGGGCAAATTTTTATCAGTGAGTATGCTTTTCCATATCGGAAACTGGTCTATTGTCTTGGGAATTGCCTTGATTGCGGGATTGTTGGCGGGCCTCTACCCGGCCTTTTACCTGACTGAGTTTGATCCAGCCAAAGTGTTGAAAGCAGGGGTTCATTCTGGAGCCGGAAAATCGAATTTCCGAAGAAGCATGGCCGTTATTCAATTTGTGATATCCATTACCCTTATTATCGGGACTTTAGTAATTTACAGACAAATGGAATATATACAGAACAAGTCCCTTGGTTTTGATAAAGAGAATGTGGTTCTCATTCCCGCAGAGAGCAACAGGGTCCGCCAGAATATCGATGCTTTCCGGAACACCCTGAGAGAGGATGTGCGGATTAAGTCTGTTGCCGTTTCCTCAAACATCCCGAGCAGCGATATGTTCTATGATACGGTTTTCAAAAGGGATGACTCTGATGAGGTTTTTTCTTTAATTTTCATGTATGCAGATTATGAATTCGTGGATACCTATGGATTTCAACTAATTAATGGCCGGAAGTTTTCCAGAGAATTCAGTACAGATATCCAGAGTGCGGTTTTGATCAATCAGGCAGCAGCCAGTGAAGTCGGATATACTCCCGAGGAAGCAGTAGGAAAGAAATTACTCAGGTTTGTTAACGTGAATGAATTCAGGGAATATACAATCATAGGTGTTTTGGAAGATTTTCATTTTAAATCTCTGCATCGGATAATCGAGCCCTGCCTTTTAATCCTCGCTCCGGATGAGTTTAGAATCGTCTCTGTAAGGATTAAGCCGGGCGATGTCCGAGGGACTATCGATTTTATCCGACAGAAGTGGACGGAGATATTCCCGGAAGAACAGTTTGAATACAGGTTCCTGGATAACAGAATCAACCTCCTGTACAAAAGCGAAGGCAAAGTGCAGAGCATATTCTTGATATTCTCTGTTCTCTCCATATTTGTTGCTTGCCTGGGACTCTTTGGCCTGTCTGCCTTTACTGCCGAAGAGAGAACAAAAGAAATCGGTGTAAGGAAGGTTTTGGGCGCATCCACGGCCAATATCCTGTTGTTATTATCAAAGGAATTTACCAAATGGGTTCTTGTGGCAAACATCATCGCTTGGCCTATCGCTTACTTTATGATGAACAGATGGATGCAAAACTTTGCCTATAAAGCAGGCATAGGGCTATGGCCCTTTATCCTTTCGGCAGTTCTAGCCTTTCTTATTGCCCTGGTTACAATCAGCTACCAGTCTGTCAAGGCCGCGCTTACTGATCCGGTAGATTGTCTAAGGTACGAGTGAAAAAGCGATGAAAATTTGGAAGAAATCAAGTGTGAAAAGTAATAAATTTCCAACAGCTGACTTCCTTAGTCCTTAGGAGTCGCATTTTACTTAACAGCATTAAGCACAGCCAATGCTCTCTCTATGTCTTCCTTCGTATTGTATAAGTGGGGAGACAGACGCAACTTCCCTCTGCGAAAAGCCACCTCAACTCCCTTCTCTTTTAACGTCTGATAAATCTCGGTGTTGCGCTGCGAGTCTTTGTGAGAGATGAACACGAGTGTAGATCGTACAGTCTCCTCCCTTGGACTCATCAACCTGTACTTCCTGCTATCAAGACCGTCTATAAGCTGTGAGACAAGCTGCTGATCATACTCAGCGATTCGCTCTATGCCATGCTGGAGCAAGTATTCGATACTGGCTGTCCAAGGCTTAAAGTTGAAGAAGTTTGCTGTGCCAAAGACGTCATAGGTGCCTGCATTAGGCAATCCTTCTGGAAGGCGCACTTCGCTTTCCTTCCGTCCAAGATCGTCAGCGGTTTGCATTGTGAGCCAGTAAGCCTGGTTGTACACAAGAGATTTCACCAGCTTTGGTTCTATCCAGCAGAAACCTGTGCCGTACGGGCCACAGAGCCATTTGAAACCTACGCTTATTACAGCATCAACAGGAAGACCAGATACATCGAGCGGGCGTGCGCCGATTGCCTGCGATGCATTCACGGCAAATATTATATTATGTGCTTTACATATTTTGCCCAGCGCCTCTATGTCTGCGGTTTTCCCGGAGAACGAGTGTACCCATGTTGTGCAAAATAGTCTTGTGGAGGGCGTTATGTTCGTTTCCAGTTCTTCCGGCTCAGGTAAATAATCTTTTGGCTTAATGTATCGGATAATTACATCTTGTTTTTCAAGCGCAAGCCACGGCAAGATGTCTGATGGGAAGTCACCATAGACAAGAAGAACTTCGTCACCTTTATGCCAAGGTATTCCATTGGCAAGCAGATGGAGCCCATAGGAAGCACTGTTGCCCAATACAATCTCGGAAGGAGAGGCTCCGACAAGTCGTGCCAGCGACCGCTTCAACCGCGCCGGAACGCTGCTGAATCGTTCTGATACAAGCTCGTAAGGCGTAATCTTCCAGTTGATTGCCTGGTAGGCTTCTTCAACAGCCACGCGTGGCAGGGGGCCTTGGTGTGCACAATTGATCCAGATGCGGTCACCAAAAGGACCGAAGTCACGGTAGTACTCATCGTTCATTACAATAGATCCTTATTTGATATTATGTCTTGCAGCTATATTTTTAATGGCTGATTTCATGATCTTTGCCCTGGCTTTTAAGTCGGAGTGATTGATCTTTTCCTTGGCAATTTTACTCTTCGATTCTTTCATTGCCTCATTGATCAGGTCGATTGGCATCCTTGTACAGGCTTTGCAGTAAAAAATCATTGATCGTCCTTCATTATAATTTTTCAGTAATTCTTCTACCAATGATTGTCTTTCTTTCTGCTCTGCTAACCAATTTTCCAAACCAAATTCTCTAATCTGGCGTAAATTATCGGCAGCTGGAATCCACTCAGCAACTTTTCTTCTTAAAAAGATCTCACAATTAAATATATCACTGCATTCGGCGCAAGTCTCAAGTCCGTGCTTTTTTACACAGCAATTCCAAATACTGCACCATGAATGCTGTTCCCCCGATTTACAACCAATACATCTGCTTGCTGCCTTTGACTGGTACTTGGTGCATAATCCACAATACAGCCCGCAACACCCAATGAGACTTTTTGCTTCCTTATTTTTCATTTTTAAAATTTCTATCTCTTTGTAAAATCAGGACAACACCTAATAAGCCTGCAATGATTAGACCTATATCTTCCAAAATTCCTTTGTATACGGCTAAAAATCCTCCGATTGAAACGATTAAAGGAATTGCGAGGAAGTATTTAGAAAACCTTTTATTGGTTAGTAATAATACCCCAAATGTAAAGATTGCCGTGGGGCAGGGAACCAATCCAAACGGAAAAAATTGTGGGTAAACTCGGCCCAATAAATAGCCAAATAATGAATATCCAACTATAGCGTAGATTATAAAAAGCATACCTATCACCGAATACAGATTGACTTGGAAATGAATTGAAATATTCGATTTAATAACACTGCTAAGGAACAAAAGACCCTGGATAATACAAAGGGCTCCAAAAATATATGCATATTTGTAAGTTGGGGCCCAGTATATGGGGCAGAAGACAATTCCATTCCAAAACCAATAAAATGATAAGATTGCCAAAATGATTTTATTAGAATATTTAGCTCTCTTGATAGAAAAGAATATGGCAAGGATGCCAAAAATGTAAGCAAATATTTGCAGTGGCCAAATGGATAGATTATAGTGCTCCAAAACAATCAAAAATTCTTCGAGATTAAAAGAGAGCATCTTTTTCTCCTTTAAAAACTTATTCTTTTAACGCTTAACTGACTTGGGCGATCCCTACTTAACGATCTCCTTAAATTTCGGATCATCATGTAGAGCTTTCAAATCATTATCACCGATAGCTTGCTTTTTCAATCCTGGATTTAACATGACGGCCTTCTCCAGTGCTTTAAGAGCCATTTCCTTTTGCCCCGCAGCAATTCGAATAACAGCAAGATCATATAACACCTCCGGATTCTCCGGCGCTAATTTTGCTGTACGCTCCATGTGAGGAAGAGCTTCTTCATACTCTCCTTGGGTAAAAAGGGTCCAGCCTTGATTCCAGGAATAATTCATTTGTGCATAGTCTAATAATCGTCCTAATTCCTTGAAGGGCTGTGGATGATCATCAACCCGAATGTCTATGGCCCTGTCCGTATAACCCCCATAACCGGCATTCTCCTTGACCACCAATAATGCTGCTGACTGCTTCCCTCTGGCGTCACCACCCTGCCTGTCACCTGCCAATAATGCCTCGTACATCCGCTCCGCTAAGGTGCCTTCGGTTTTTAAAAAGGTCTCCTCCATCGAGGTAACAACAGTCTCGCCAGCCAGGATATTTCCCTGAATGGCATAATTCAAACCGCTTCGGCCGCCCGCCCAGGGCAGGCATCTGACTCCTGAATAAGTAGCTGATTTCCCATCTGAAGAAACTATGCCCATTTGCCTTCGTTCAGGATCATCATCATTCCTGATCAAGATTTCTACGACTTCCTCCGGGGTAGCACCCTGTTCTAATAGTTCTAATCCGCGCCAACCAAAAGTGGTATTAGCAAATGATTGGGTTGCTACAGCACCCACCCCTGCTTTTGCCCATGGTACAACTGACCCGACAGCAAAAAACCTGGAGGCAACTGCAACACCTAATTCCTCAGTTGCAGGATCCCGGGCAACGATTGAGAAAGTGGATACGGCTTTATTTCCTGATATCTGGGGGAATAATGAAGACTGATTGAATGTTGTGCAGATGCTTAAAACACTAATAAAGAACAGACATTTTTTAAGAAATCGACTCTTGATAATCATTGCTAAAATCCTCCCTTCAAATCCTCAATTTAGTATTTCTTGCCTGATTATTACCATAATGCACGCTTTTTTTCACGCAAAATTGCTGATTATAATATCCAAATATGGAAGGCCCATTTTGAGATTCCCTCAAATGCATCGATATCTTAATAATATCTGTGTTGTGTTGCAATATAATATCCATGATATTAATATAATTTTGCGCTTGCTTAACGTATACCAATGGGGTCAAGAAATGAAAACGATTGTAAAGTGCATTTAAAAGTCAGGCGGTAAAAAGAATTTAAGTATTAAAGGGAGAGCATCTGATCATGATTAATACAGGTCTCAAGAATAAAGTGGTTATTGTTACAGGTGCCAACCACGGAATTGGTGCGGCAACTGCGGTAGCTTTCGCCGGAGAAGGAGCAAAGGTGTTTATCAACTATCTGTGTCAATCGCCTGAACTGTACGGAGAAACAAAAGAAAGAGCAGAGAGAGCGACTACTCCAGGTCGTGCCTATTATTGTAAGATGATTTCTCGATCAGCGGAGAGAGTTATAAGTAAAATAAACGATTTAGGCGGAGAATGCTATGCATTGGAAGCAGATTTATCAGAACCAAATAATATACCTAAGATGTTTGACCTGGCAGAAGGAAATCTTGGCCCAGTAAGTATAATAGTCAACAATGCTGCTTTTGATAATCCTGATACATTTATTCCAGAGAAGGAATTAGAAAAAGATCCATTTTTTGCAGAAGAATATATTCTCCATTCTATCACATCAAAATCCCATGACTTACATTTCGCAGTGAACAGTCGTGCTGTAGCTTTAATGATTGCAGAATATGCCAAAAGACACATAGAACGGGACTCTACCTGGGGTCGAATTATTAATATAACTACAGATGGTGCACGCTGCCATGCTTCTAATATATCCTATGGAGCGAGTAAATACTCAATTGAAAGCTATACTCGATCAGCTGCTACAGAATTAGGGCCTTACGGAATCACAGTTAATGTCATCTCTCCTGGTGCGGTCCAGACAGGCTGGATGCCAAAAGAGCTGGAAAAAAAACTAGCAGAAAGTTATCCATTAAGAAGAATAGGCAAACCCGAAGATATAGCGAAAGCAGTTATTTTTTTTGCTTCACAACAGGCGGACTGGATAACAGGCCAGGTTTTATATGTTGGCGGCGGTAATAGAATGTGACCTTCAGTGATCTGCTGCAAACAAACATCAGAAGAGGGTGTTAAGTACGTTTCTTGCAATGCAATATGGATAATTTTAAGATGATGCTGCAAATCAATTATGTTTTCAGGCGGCATCATAAGAATAGTATTCTAAGAATAATAACTATCTCAAAATATGCTGTTTATTAATGGTTAGCTGCTGATAAAAATAAACAAAACTAAGAAGGAAATCGTGCAGAAGAAAACGGAGGGCCCAAATATTTGGTGGCGCATCATCACATTCCCAATAATCCGCATTATAATTGCTCTGATTTGTGTCGAAGTCTCAACATGGGTGCTGAGAAGTCTAGCTGAATATTTTCTCTATACTCTTTCTGTACAAGACGGAATTTTAAAAACATTAATTGTTTTTATGGTAAGGGTGTCAGCTGTTTACTTTGCCTATATTCTTTTCGTTCGATTTTTTGAGAAAAGAAAAGCAACAGAGCTGCAATTCGACAGAAAAATGCCTAAAGAAATTTTCATGGGCGGTTTTATAGGTCTTGTCTGTATTGTCATTGTAATGGGTTCAATGTGGCTTTTAGGTTTTTATAGTATCATTAGCATGAATAAAATAACGGCTATTATTCCAGCATTCACATTTGACCTTTTTAGTGTCGTGAATCAGGATATTGTATTTTTTGGTATTATTTTCCGAATTACTGAAGAACGATTGGGATCATGGATAGCCATTTTCTTTGCCTCCCTGCTTTTTGGTTTTATACACCTATCATATCCTGACTTTGCTCTTTGGCAGGTAATTTTCCAATCCATTGAAGCGGGCATTCTATTCTCTGGGTTCTATATTTTAACTCGCCGGCTATGGATGATTATTGGATTTCATTTCATTTGGAATTTCATACAATTTGGCATTATGGGCATCCACAAGATGGCTATGCAGCCTACTCCTCTTATTAATTCTGAATTGTCTGGGCCTCATCTGCTTACAGGGGGCGCCGTTGGACCCGAAGGGTCTATTATTACCTTAATATTATGTTCAAGTCTGGGTTTGTACTTCGTCTATAAGGCAATCTCAAAGAATCGAATTGTTCCACCATTCTGGCAAAAATCAGCATTGCGGAGTAAACCGGTCGAAGTTTCCAATGCTGATTAGCAGTAACATATTTCAGAAGTCGGATTAACCTTTGAAGGCTAGCAAAAATTCCTAGCCATTTTCCGCTATTTTTGATTCCTAACAACCTGCAATAAGTGTATCACACCCAGAATGATATTTTCAGCGGCAGACAAGCTACACAAATCGACCCGAGCTGCAGAACAATTATCATACTGAACCCAGAAACCTTTTTCTCACTTCGTATCATCGAGTTTTTCGATCTTCTAGGGAGATTTTTGAAATCAAGAAGACTAGCGTTTTTTGTCGTGCTTAACGGAATCATCCAGCGGAAGCCCGAGTTTTTTGTAGAGCTCCCTGCGTCCGGCCTTATCCTTATCCATGATCTCTCGGGCGTATTGTGCTACCTTCTTGGCGTGTTCCCGCGGCACGACGATGACCCCATCTCCATCGGCGACAACGATATCCCCAGGCATGACCAGAACACCCCCGATCTCCACAGGCCGGTTAACGGATTCAATCTCGTTTCGTCCAGGACGGATTCCGCGTCCAAGCTTCCGTAAATACAGAGGCACTCCTTCAGCGATGATCTCATCGGTGTCCCGGGCTGAGGCGTCCGTAACCACTCCTACACAGCCCCGGGATGCCCATTCCATGATGTTGTATGAACCGATGCTGCCCACATCAGCATCTTGCGCATCGTCTATGACCAGGATTGTTCCCTTGCGGATGATCTCCATAAACGGTTCAGAGGAATAGTGGGAGTAAAAGTAACCCTCCCATTCATCAAACGCTTCCGGTTCCAATTTCCCTGCGGGCGGCTGCTGCGTCGGGACGTAGCGCGCGGTTACGGCGATACCGACAATCCTGTGGGAGAAATGTTTTGTGTCTTTCCACAGAGGTCGAATCTCAGGGTCGACCAAGCCAATCCCATGGAGTCCGGATTTGTCCATACCATCTGAAACATCAGCCACACGCAGGCCTTCGTAGAGCTTTAAAAGCGCCAGATCTTCTTCCTCGCTATAGACTTTTGTTGGCATAAAACTCTTCCCGGAACGCAATTCCTCTCCTGGAGCCTGCTGAGCCCTGATGGATAGACCAACACATAGAATTCCTATGATGCAAACCACGGACACTATGCGTACAAATCTCATGATTTTCACTCCTTCAAAATGTGTATTTATATTTCGGCACTCGACAATTTGTCCTGGGTCTGTATCGAGAATGCGCCGCATCTTGCATCAAGGCTTTGCACTCATCTGTGCATCAAAGTAGAGCGCCGCAGCGCCAAGGATTGAAATGTGCTTCTGCTCAGATCGTTCAAGGACAAGACGATCAATCGTCTTTCTGTAGGGGAATGTCCTGATGCTTTTCCACATCGCACTCTGGAAGAAGGAATAGGACCGACAGACAGAACCGCCCAGGATGATGGCTTCTGTATCAAGGGCAAATAGAATAGTTTTAATAGCCTCTCCCAAATGCATGCCGAATTCTTGGAAGATTTCCAATGATTTTCCATCACCTTTCTCGGCTTGCTTATGAACAATTTGACCTTTTATGCCATGTTCATTGATAAAGAACTGTCCGCTGCAGTAGTGTTCGATGATGTGATCCTTGTACGATATGGAGCCAAATTCCCCGGCACCGCAATTGAGGCCCGAATAAAGTCGGTTGTCGATGATGATCCCTGCACCCAGACCTGTGCCGAGGGTTACTCCCACTAAATTCCTGTATTTCTTGCCCTTTCCGAAGTGTTTTTCCCCCACCGCAAAACAATTGGCATCGTTGTTCACGTAAGTCGGCTTTCCGAAATGACTTTCAAGGATCTCCTTTAAGGCGACTTCCTTCCACGAGAGAATGTTCTGCACATTGTAGACGATTCCTTTTTGAACATCCACCACACTCGGTACTCCTATCCCTATCCCAGCAACTGCCTGATCAAACACTCTTTCGATGGCTTCCACGATTTCCTTCACAATCTGCTTTTCTTCGCCCTGTGTGGTGATAGGGGAAGAGAAGTGTGTTACAATGCGATCTCTCTCCACTCTACCGATGCTGACCTTTGTCCCTCCCAGGTCAACGCCTATTATGCTTTCACCTGTCATGTTGCTCTCCATCTAAATTGGACTCTGTTAAAATTTTAGCAAGATATATCCAAGCGATTTTATTCAGCCGCTTGTTCTCTAACCTGTATTATTCATGAACACGTGCGATTTGTCGAGAAAATCAGGGATATGTATCGAAATTCTGTGATCAATTATATGTCATTCGATTTCAACCAATCTCATCTGGAAGGACTATGCTGAGCGGCTCTTTTTTCTATCGCGCAAAGTTACATTGGTGATCAGAGGCTTTGCCCAGAAACCGATGCTCAAGATGTAACCGAGTGTCAGATAGAGGAACATCATTCCAAAGCGCAGGCCGAATAAATCCCCCAGCCATCCGATAATCAAAGGGACAATGGCTCCGCCGATGATCCCCGTGCACAGGATGCCTGAAAAGGAGCCGTGATGCTTTTCGATTGAGTTGAGGGCTAGCGAAAAGATGACTGACCACATCACAGAAGCAAAAAATCCGACCAGGGGAAAGGCATACAAAGCGGCTTTTCCCGGTCCAAACAGAGCAATGGTCAGACAGATGAGTGCTGCGCTGGTGAACCAGATCAACACCCTGCGGCTGTCAAAAATCTTAAGCAGAAGAAGACCGAGCAGACAGCCGGCGGTCAGCAGCCCCCAGAAGTAGGAAACCGTATCTGCACCCACTGTCTGGGGATTGTACCCGTGATATGCAGACAAAAATTTTGAAATCCAGTTGGCAACCCCCTGCTCGGAACCGACGTAGACAAAGATACCGAAAAAGTAAAGGATCACGATCTTGCTTTTAAAAAGCCCGGCATACGTTTCTCTGGTGCCTGCTCGTTCGTCCTCCTTAAGTTCCACCCTCGGAATTCTCACCGATGTAATGATCAGAATCATGATCAAGGTGATTACAGTAAAAACCCAATATAGCGAAATCCAGGGCAGGTTTGAAGGAACCACTCTTGCCAGCAACTTGACAAGGAGATTTCCTCCCCCCGTGTAACTCTGGAGATTTTGAACAAGATAAGTGTACACCTGAGGACTCAGGAATGATGCCAGGCCGAATATGAGCTGACCCAAAACCGAGTTGAAGGCAAAATGTTCCTCACCGCCTGCCACCCTCAAAAGCGGATTGATGGCCACCTGGAGCATAGCCATCCCAAGGCCGATCAAGAAAAGAGAAATCATCGCCGCAGGAAAACTTGACAGTGTGGCAAACAAAAGAGCACCCAGAAAGGCGATGACAAAAGCCGCGAGTATGATCCGCTTTTCCTTGTATTTTTCGACTAGAATTCCAGCAGGAATAGACATCACCCCGTAGGCGATAAAAAAGGAAAAGGGAAGAAAACCAGCCAATGTCAGGCTAAGGTTGAAGCTGTCTATGATGTCCGGGATCAAAGGCCCCAGGATATTGGTCAGGAATGAAATGACAAAGAATATCAGAAGGATTAAGCCGACGATGAAATAATTTCTTTTCAAGGTTCGCGATCTCCTTTTAATGAATCCGCAGTCAAGCCCCACACATTTTTACCGGTGGTGTTGACTTTATTCCATACTCTTCACATTCCATCCGCTCCAGCGGAAAGCCGGAGCTTCACCTTTCAGATCTTCCTTCGAAAAACGGGCACGGATGACCCTCGTCTCGCCAGGAAGGATTGAAACGTAATTGTCCTCCCAGAATATGGGGAGGACTGAATTTCCGCTCTCTTCGCCGCAGACATTTAGCTCAATAAAGAAAGCGATCTTATCGGAGGTGTTTTCCAGCGTGACCTGTACTTCCTGGCCGCTGCTTACATCTTTAAATTGGTGGGTGGCCTTGATCTGGGCTTCTGGTAATGTTTGAAGCCCCGTCAAATCTGCAAAAGCTTTGTTTGGCGTGTAGAACCAGGTTGAGCTTTTTTCATCAAGAATATCTTCTTTAGTCGAAAGCCAGTAAAAATTTCTGCCCTTGATTTTGTCTTGGACATCTTTGAGTTTGAGATCGAGAAAATAGACTGTGCTCAGGTTCTCGATGAGCGGCATTTCAAGAATCTTCTGAGCCCTGTTCCTGCCGAGACTGACCGGGATGTCCTTGCTGAAGATCAACTTCGAGCCGCTGTCCAGGATGCGGACTTCCGCTTTCAAGCCGTCAAATGAGAAAAGAGTGTCGTTGACAACGTAGATATCTTCGTCTCCGTAGTTATAGACGATGTTGAGAGGTTCAGAGCCGGTCTTGGTACCGTAGAATGCACCGTTGGGCATTAAGTAGTAGTCGAAGAGCTGCCAGAACATTGCTGGCCATGCTGAGTTGTACATCCACTGGATGATTCCCGTGGTGCTAGGCTTGTTCACTCCGAACGCCTCAAACATGGCCCGCATGGCCTCATAATTGGCTGCCTGGGACACGCGGGTATACTCCTCCACGCTCCCAGGTGCTCCGTACCGGCTGTTGAGGGCGAGAGTGTAGCGGTCGAGTGTGTTGAATTCGTTTCTCGCACAGTGAAAATCCCAGTAATCGTCTATGGGCCAAAGATGGCCTTCTGGAATCATCTTCTTGATGCTCTCCAGAGGCGGTGGCTGCGGTCCGGGTCCTGTTTCAGTGTTGAACCCAAAAGCACCTCCCCTCTTCTTGTCCACATACCAGTAGTTGGGTGTCACGTAATCGTAAGGCCCGTTCATTTTGACAGCGGTGGAGCCGCTGATCTCGCTTTCTGCTAATTTGCATGATGCCAGAGTCGGCCGTGTCGGATCCATCTCAGCCAAATATTCATAGTATTTCTTCTCCAGCTCGGGCCGGGGAAGCATGTCGCTTCCCAAGACCCAGACAAGAATGCTGGGATGGTTGCGCAGCCAAACAACCTGGTCTCTCAACGATCGAGAAACCAGGTCCATCTCTTCCTGTGTTTGGATACCGCCGAATTTGTCCGTGGACTTCCCCAGATATCCTTCCCATTCCCAATGGCAGCTCCATCCTGCCATGATCAGGATGCCGTACTCGTCGGCAAAATCATAGAGGGTCTGGCTGCTTCCCCAGAAACCCTCCAGACGGATGGCATTGAGATTCATGTGTTTTGCATATCTGATCTGGACTTCGACTTTTTTCGGATCCTCGACCAGAAACAGGTCATCCACCCATCCGCCTCCCCGGATAAGCACTTTCTTCCCGTTCACCGTGTAGCCCCGGTAGCCTTCTTCATTTTTGTAGTCTGAGACCTCTCTAATCCCGAACCTTATCGATCTGCTGTCGGAGACATCTCCGTCGATTGCTGCCGTTAATTTCAAAATGTAAAGGTTGGGATCTCCCAAATTGTTCGGCCACCACAACCGAGGATTCTTCAGGTCCAGGACCTCATGCTCATCCGGTTTAAAAGTGATCTGTTTTATTTCATCCGGTCCCAGAGTAAACCCCTGGCTGAATGTGATAGTGCCGATCTCGCCTCTGAGTACTCCCGAGACTTCTTGGCTGCTGTGATTGACCAAGTCGGCTTGAACCGTTAATCGGGCTTCATCCAGAGTTTGGAGGTTAACCTTGCTCTGTACAAAGGGATTCTCGATGGATACAGGTCCGCTCAAACGGAGCTTCACTTCCCTCCAGAGTCCCATGTTTTCATCTGGCGGCCGCGGATTCCAATCCACGAATCCGATGGTAAAATCCCCGGGTTTTGGCGGCTGCACCTTAACAGCCAGTGTATTGGTTCCTCTGATAAGCACATCCGTAACATCGATTTCGAAAATGCGGAAAGCCCCCCTCATCCGGTCTGAGGATGCAATTTTTTTCCCGTTCAGCCAGACGTCGGCGTTGTAGTTGATTCCTTCGAACACAAGACGGGCATTTGCTAAGGCCTTATGATCTTGAAGCGAAAACTCCTTACGGTACCACCATGCCTGCTTGAATCGCTGGGTGGGGATACTCTCAAGATTCTTACCGAAAAACGGATCTCTGTACACGCCGTTCCGGACAAGAGATGCTAAGACAGTAGTAGGGACATAGCTGGGATACCAGCCCTGGATGTCGACGCCAGGGGTTGATATTTGAGCCCCGGTCGCGGACAATTCCGCAGCTGAATGGATATGCCAGCCTTCATCGAGCAGGATTTGAAACCGAGGAACCTCATTAGATTCCCGGCAGGCTGAAGAATAAATGATGACCAGGACCATTAAAAATAGAATCCCGGCAATTTGTTTGCAGATACTGGAAATCATTCTTTATGCCCTCCTCTCAGAGAACTCATCTATAACAACACTTGCAGAAGCACAGCATAAGAAATAAAAAAATAAGGAATGCAGAGAAGATGAACACCTGATCAATCATCATTTTTCTCACAATGAAGGCAGGACATCTCTCAGAGTGAAATCAACCCAAAAAATACCGCACTTCTGTTTGATCCGTTGGGCAATAGCCATCCCGATATCCAGAGGAGGATTTTTCAATTTACTCCACCACGATTTATCCGATTTATAACCGATCTGGAAAAACACCGTATTGGGATAGAAGTATGAGGCCCAGTATTCCACGAACTCTTCGAGCATAGCATCAAAATCATCGAGAATCTGGCTGTCATCGACGAATATGATATCTCCTCTGTAGCCTTGAGGCATCCAATTCCTGTCCCAATGCTTCAAAAACAGCCTGTAATGGGCATTGTGTGACTTCACTCTTTCTTCCCATACTCTGGCCATACCGTCATCAACCGGGATACCCCATTTGGGATTATCCGATTCCCTGTGCCATTCCACGTCAACACCAAACCCGACCACACATTGGTGATGTTTGTACCTGCCGAGCACAAGGTCGATGAGAGTCAGCACATCGGCGTTTGCCGGTTCGACTTGAAGAAACACCTTTATCCCCTGTTCATCAAAATAGCTCAAGTACCTCTCATACTGGTCAAGAGCGTCGAATTCTATGTTTGTGTATTCATTCCCATCAGAAGGAAAATAAAGATGGCACGCTTTATTCCAGCAGAATTTACCCACAATCCATATTGCACAAGGGACTGACCCTTTAAAATATCTACTCATAGCCTGCATAGCGTTCTTCCATCCCCGAGGTTCAGGGAATGGGTTTATGCCGTAACTGGAGGACCTGACGCCAGCGTAAATGACGTTGCCAAGGCTTAGCGGAATATCAGGTTCTTGCTTGATGATAGAGCTTTCTGTACATCCGCTGTTACATAAACTCAGCAAAAAGATAAGCAGGATAATAGAGTGATGCCTGAGCGAATTTTTAATTTTTCTTATCCCTTATTGAATACTCTTTTGTGCCAGAGGATAGCATAATGACTGAGGAGAATTTGTCAAGTTCACAGAGCCATGGAATCATCTACGTCCCCGTGATGAGCGGAGATATTTCTAATTTCTTCCAAACAAGCTATGGGGAAATTATCGAAATAAATGGAAGAAATTGCATATTTCTTCGTCAAAATTTTGTAATATTATATGAGAGAAGACAATAAAAACGAAGAAAAATAGTAGAGAGGAGGTACAGAATGAGGAAGAGAGTCTTTGGAGCTTCAGTCGTCCTGATTTTCATTTTGGCTACAGGGTTGTTTGCCCAGCAAAACAAGAAATCTCTTTCCCTGGAAGATTGCATCGTCGGCACCATGAAAAACAATCTTCATATTGCTGTCGAAGTTCTTAGCCCGGAGATTGCAGATCTATCCGTATCTCGGGCAAATGAAAAATTCATGCCATCTTTATCCTTCAGCTATAGCGACCAAGAGACAAACACTGCTGCTTACTCCTGGATTGATGCGGCAGATCAAGTTAGGTCAGCCTACAGAGACTACACAGTAGCTTTGAATCAGACCATTCCAACTGGAGGGAATCTCAGCATTTCACTCGATTCATATAAAAATGACACCAACAGGAGCTTTCAGACTATCAATCCCAGATATGGAAGCACTTTAGATTTTAGTTTCAGCCAACCTCTTTTGAAGAATTTCGGATTCAGGATAAACCGAAGAGAAATTATCATTGCAAAAAACAATAGAGATATTTCCGAGAATCAGTTCCAGCAAGCTCTCCTGGATACCATATACAACGTTGAGGAAGCCTACTGGAATTTAGTCTACAGCATCGAGAACCTGAAGGTAAGAAGGCAGTCCTTGCAGCTAGCTCGGGATCTGCAGGAAGAAGACCAAAGGAAAATCGATGTGGGGACGCTGGCTCCCATAGAAATCTATACGGCCCAGTCCGAGGTGGCCAATCGGCAGGCTGACATCCTGGCTGCCGAGGCATTGGTCAAGAACAATGAAGACCGCCTGAAAACAATCATCAACCTTTCTGTATCCGAATATGGAGAACAGACAGAAATTTTTCCTTCTGATAAACCAGCTTTCGAGAAAAGAGAAATAAAACTGGAGGAGGCCCTGGCCACAGCTCTGGAAAACCGGCCAGATCTCAAATCTGCGAGGATCACCTTGAAAACCAGGGAGTTGAATGCAGGCTATGCAAAAAATCAGCTCCTTCCCGAGCTTAACTTCCAGGCTTCCTACTGGAGCCCTGCAATTTCGGGAGACCAGATTTTATATCTTGACAACGATCCTCTAACCCGGGTTATCGTAGGAAAAATTCATGGAACATCCACTACCGCGCTCAAAGATGCCTTTAAGTTTAAGTATAACAATTGGTCAATCAGCTTGACTCTGAATATTCCTCTGAATACCATACTGTCGCGAGCAGAATATGCCCAGGCAAAAATCAGTCTGCAACAAGCTGTGCTGAGTTTGAAAGATCAGGAACAACAAATATTCCTGGAAATTAAAACAGCCGTAAGAGCCGTCGATACCAACTATCAAAGAGTTCAAGCCTACAAAGCGGCAGGTGAACTAGCTCAAAAAAAGCTGGAAGCAGAGAAAGAGAAATTTAAAGTTGGAAAATCCACAAATTATTTCCTCCTGCTTTATCAAAGAGACGCAGCGGATGCCCAAATTGCTGAACTCAAGGCAATGGTTGATTACACTCTTTCATTGGCCCACTTGGATAGGGTCCTGGGTACAACATTCGAGACTAAGAATATAAAATTCTCTGATATTGCATTAAGATAAGAACTTCTTTTCATGATATATTATCCATAGCAATGTCTGAAGAAAGTAAGAAGAATGTTTGAAGAAAGTAAGAAGATAGAATGCAAGAGTCGTCCTCAGCACAGAAATGATCAGGGAGGGAAAAGGTGAAAAAAAGAAAAGTCATACTGATAGTCATCATCATCATCGTTGCTCTGACCGGGTGGCAGGTTTATCGAAAGGTTTTTAAATCAGGCAAAGGATTAGGCAATCAGAACGGGGCAATGCCTGTTGCTGTCGAGATAACGGCTGTACAAAAAGCCACCATTCGTGATTACGGGAACTTCACAGGAACTCTGGTTCCCAAATCTCAATTCATAATTGCCCCTAAAATCTCTGGAAGATTAGAAAGACTTATGGTCAACATCGGGGACAGGATCACACGCGACCAGTTGATCGCGGAACTCGATGATGAAGAATACAGCCAACAGGTTATCCAAGCCGAGGCAGATTTAAAAGTGGCTCAAGCCAATCTCGAGGAATCACTGAGTTCTCTGAATGTTGCCAAGCGCGAATTGGAGAGAATTGAGGAACTTCATAAAAGAGGGATTTCAGCCGATTCAGAACTCGATTCGGCAAAAGGCCAATTCGCTGCGCAGGACGCAAAATACAAAGTAGCCCAGGCCCAGGTAGACCACAAAGAAGCCGCCTTGGAAGCAGCAAAAGTCCGTCTGTCCTATACAAAAATAAGAGCAACCTGGGAAGATGGCAGCAATTCCAGAGTCGTTGGAGAGCGGTTTGTTGATGAGGGAGCCATGCTCACGGCCAATTCTGCCATCCTCTCCATCCTTGAGATCAACCCATTGTTAGCCGTCATTCACATCACAGATAAAGACTATTTCAGGGTCAAGAAAGGCCAAAACGCGATTGTTAACTCAGATGCCAGCCCGGGCAGTTCTGTCTCTGGAGAGATCGTCCGCATGGCTCCGCTGTTGAAAGAAACCTCAAGAGAAGCAAGGGTCGAGATCGAAATTCCCAACTCGAAGGAACTTTTCAAACCCGGGATGTTCGTCAACGTCCAGATAGAGTTTGCCACTCACAGCGATGCAACCATAGTCCCGGTGAGTTCTGTCGTTAAACGGGACAACCAACAGGGAGTATTTCTGGCAGATGTTGAGCATAAAACGGCTCAGTTTATTCCTGTTAAGGTTGGGATCACCAGTGG
Source organism: uncultured Eubacteriales bacterium (assembly GCA_964449165.1). Classification (GTDB taxonomy): domain Bacteria; phylum Acidobacteriota; class Aminicenantia; order Aminicenantales; family Aminicenantaceae; genus CAYSCW01. The sequence continues at coordinate 20,387 of CAYVAT010000020.1, forward strand.
CGAGTTGGCAGAAATTATTGACCCTCCTTCCCTCTCAGGATCCGTTGTGACTCTGGGGCAGCACCTTCTTGTGCATGGAAGTCCCATCATCCTCCCCCAGGAAGGAGAAGGATCATCCCCTCCTGAACATCCTGCTCCACAGGATGCAAAAGGAAGCAGCTAAGTGCAACCAGGAGAACAAAGATGAAGCTATCGAAATTTTCGGTCTATCACCCGATATTCACAACTATGATTTTTCTGATCGTGATTATACTGGGCGGAGTATCTTTCAGTCGTCTTCCGATTGACCTCATGCCAGATATCACCTATCCCACTCTCAGCCTCTTTTCATCCTATGGAAATGCAAGTCCTGAAGAGATGGAAGAGTTAATAACCCGGCCTATCGAGGAAGCCATGGCTGCAGTTCCTGGTGTGGAAGAGATTTCATCAATTTCTTCTGAGGGCAGCAGCAGAGTGCGCATTTCCTTTGGCTGGGGAATCGATCTGGATGCCGCTTCAAACGATATTCGAGACCGGTTGGATCGAATAATCTCCTCTCTTCCGGAAGACGTCGAGCGGCCCAGGCTGCGCAAATTTGACCCTGCAAGCTTCCCGATTCTCATCATGGGAGCAGCTTCTGACCTGGACCCAATTCAAACAAGGCGCATCATCGATGACCAGATCAAGTATCGTATCGAGCGTGTGCCAGGAGTGGCTTCCCTGGATATCTGGGGAGGACTCGAACGAGAGATACATGTCAATCTTCAACCAGATAAGATAAAAGCTCTCGGACTTCCTTTAGACCTGATCCTCAATAAAATAAGATCTGAGAATGTGGATGTTCCGGCCGGCACAATCGAGCGAGGTAACTTTGAGGTACTCATCCGTACTCCGGGTGTGTACACTAATCTTGAAGAAATAGGGAATACTGTGATTGCCATCAGGGATGGTGTTCCCATTCAACTCAAAGAGATCGCCAGTGTGGAGGATTCCTGGCAAAAAATCAGGCGGATCGTTCTGGTCAACGGGAAACCAGGAATTCGACTCTCTATCAGTAAGCAATCAGGCAAAAACACGGTGCAGGTTGCTCAAGCTGTCCTAAAAGAAATAGAGAGCATTCACCGGGACATTCCTCAGATTACCCTAACACCGATCATAGACTCATCCAAGTATATACAGAATTCGATTTCCAATGTCGGCAGAGCTGCAGTTTACGGAGGACTCCTGGCTGTTCTGGTCCTGCTCTTTTTCTTGCGGAGTTTTCGAAGCACGACCGTTATTGCCACTGCTATCCCGATTTCAATCATTGCAACGTTCGCCCTGATCTACTTCGGCGGATTTACTTTAAATATCATGACACTCGGAGGGCTTGCCTTGGGAATCGGCATGCTGGTAGACAACGCCATCGTTGTCCTGGAAAACATCTACAGGCTTCAGGAATCAGGCGAAAAACCCATCAAGGCAGCCATCAACGGCACAGGGGAAGTCACCTCTGCGATTATCGCCAGCACGTTAACCACTCTTGCTGTTTTTCTGCCATTAATTTTCCTCAGAGGCATGTCAGGAATCATGTTCAGACAGCTTTCCTATGTCATTGCTTTTGCGCTTTTCTGCTCCTTAATCGTTGCCCTCACTCTCGTGCCCATGCTTTCGAGCAAGGTTCTCCGTGTCACAAATCTAGCAAATTCAACTAAAAAATCATTGAGGCTGAAGCTATTCCAGATAAGCGGACAATTTTTTATTAACCTGGAAAAAAGATACAAGGAGCTGCTCCATTATGCCCTGAATCATCGCCTTCTTGTGCTTGGAATAGCCTTTTTACTCTTCATCGGAAGTCTTTCGCTCGTCCGGCTTGTGGGCAGCGAGTTTATGCCATCAGCAGATGAAGGGGAGGTGCGCGTCACCGGAGAGATGGAGGTAGGAACCCGCCTTGGAATCATTGACGATAAATTCAGGACTATTGCAGCAATCGTGGAGAAGAATGTTCCTGAAATAGAAAGTATGGTAGAGAGCATAGGGGGGTCAAGCTTCCGCGGAACCGGCTCACACGTAGGAGAGATGAGGATTTCCCTTGTTCCTCAATCTAAACGGTCACGATCCAGCGAAGAAATTGCAGCCGACCTCCGAGGGAAGCTCACAGGCATTCCAGGAGTAATTACACGGACCAGAGCAGGACAGGGATTTTTTCTCCTTAGGATGGGTACCAGCGGCGGTGACCAGGTCCAAATCGAAATAAGAGGCTATGATTTGGAAATAGCAGACATCCTTGCCCAACAGGTAAAGTCATTGATAGAGAATGTTAAAGGTATCACTGACGCTCAGGTGAGTCGCGAGACAGGTACTCCAGAGGAGATTATTGTCACCGACCGGCAAAAGGCTGCTGATATGAAGCTCACGGTCTCTCAGATTGCTAATACCCTTGAAACATTCCTCACCGGAACCCGGGCGAGCAACTTTCGAGAGGCTGGGGACGAATTCTGGATTCGGGTAAAGGTCAAAGATGCTGAAAAAATGAGCCTGGATGACCTCCTGGATCTGACTCTCACCAATAGCGACGGACTTCCTGTGATGTTGAAGAATGTAGTAAATGTGAGACCAAGAAAAGGTCCGGTCCGGATTGAGCGTAAGGACCAGGAACGCATCATCACCGTTTCTGCAAACATAAGCGGACGGGATATGGGTTCGATTATGGCCGATATCCGCGATAGAATGCATACTCTTCCAGTGCCCAGGGAGTTCACCATTGTCTTTTCCGGCGATTACGAAGAACAACAGAAGGCCTTTCGGGAATTGTTATTCGGCCTCATTCTGGCTCTGATGCTTGTTTACATGGTTATGGCCTCCCTTTATGAATCGCTCCGTGACCCTTTTGTGGTCATGTTTTCCATACCACTGGCTGCAATCGGAGTTATCTTGATGCTGTTTTTCACCAATACCACACTCAACGTCCAGTCCTATATTGGCTGCATAATGCTGGGTGGAATCGTTGTCAATAATGCCATACTGCTTGTGGATTACACGAACCTTCTTCGTCGCCGTGATAAAATGCCTCTTCGTGAAGCGATTGAAGAGGCAGGCCGACGCAGGCTGCGCCCGATATTGATGACAGCTACCACCACAATCATGGCCTTGATTCCCTTGGCCCTTGGAATCCATGAGGGAGGAGAGGCCCAGGCCCCTTTGGCCAGGGCTGTCATCGGAGGGCTGCTCAGTTCAACCCTCATCACACTGGTCATCATACCAGTTGTGTACTCGATCTTCGAAGGGATGGGGAAGAAGAAAAGAGTGCTCAGTTGAAACAGGTAAAATCAAACATGAAAAGTAATCTTAAATGCTGTGCCGCGCTTTCTTTGAATTTGGAGAGAACCATCAAGCTGCTCTACCAAATCATTGACCAGCTGGAGACCCAGTGATTTAGCCTTGCGGAAATCAAAATCCTTGGGTAAACCCACTCCATTATCACTGATAATCAGTTTGACCTCTCCCTTACCGTTTGAAGATAGAGAGAGGCAAATCTTACCCCCTTTTCTGCTAACTCTCTCCTCAGGGAAGGCATGCTTGAGAGAATTTGAAACGAGTTCATTGATGATTAATCCCAGCGGAATCGCTGTGTTGACATCAAGGTACAGTTTATTCAAATCCAGCTTAATATCTATATCTTCCATACCTACTCTATACACAGAAAATAAATTCCCCGTCAGGCTCCTGACATAATCAGAGAAGTCAATTCTTGCCAAGTCTTCAGATTGATACAGTTTTTCGTGAATGAGCGCCATTGATCTAATGCGGTCCTGACTCGCTTTATACAGCTGTTGCATTTTCTTATTCTTCACTTGCCATGACTGAAGTCTGAGTAGACTGGAAATAATCTGCATGTTGTTCTTGACGCGGTGATGGATCTCTTTCAAGAGCACCTCTTTTTCTTTGAGCGACAGATTAAGCCTCTCTTCTACCCGCTTGCGTACGGTTATTTCTCTCTGGGCTTCCTGGTAAAGTCGAGCGTTCTCAATGGCCGTGGCAATTTGGGTACTGAGCGTCTCCATGGCAGCCACATCACTTTCATTGAATGCATTCAAATGGTTACTCTGTATATCAAGCACACCGATGACCTTATCTCCGCTCTTGATCGGAACCGAAAGCTCCGACCTTGTTATCTCTTCTCCTTTACGGATGTAGTTAGGATTGTCATTTACGTTACCACTCCAATGAGTTTTCCCGCTTGCTGCTGCATGGCCAATCATCCCCTCCCCCAAGGCGACAGAAAGATCCTTGGGCATGATCTCAGCGTGACCTCCTGCAATCGCCTTCAAGGTCAGATGCTTGTTTTCCTTATCAAAGAGCATCAACATCACACCATAGTAACTAAAAGTATGACACACTGTATTCACAATGACAGATAAGAGTTCATTCAGTTCAAGCTCTCCACTCACACGCTTGCCTACTTCATATATCAATGAGGCTTGAGCCGCCCGGTGCTCTGCCTCCTGTTCAAGTTTCTTTCGCTCTATGATTTCCTGTTCCAGTTCAGAAGTACGCTTCTCTACCCGTACTTCAAGTTGAATATTTCTTTCTCTGATAGCATGAGTTCTCACTTTATAAGCCATACTGATCATCAATAAGACAGTTATTAGCATAGAACCTCTAAACCACCAGGTCTGCCAGAAGGGGGGTATAACTTTTATTCTCAACGATACACCTTCTTCGTTCCATACTCCGTCGTTGTTTGAGCCCTTGACCTTAAAAACATACTCTCCGGGAGGGAGATTGATGTAAGTAGCAAAGCGCCTGTTCCCCACATAATTCCAATCTTTATCAATCCCGCTCATCATATAAGCATATCTGTTTTTTTCGGGCGTATCATAATTCAAGGACGCAAACTCAAAGGAAAAAACATCATCTTTATAAGATAGTTCTACGCCTTCAGCTTCTGTGATGGATTTTTTCAGAATAGAACGTCCATCTGTCCCCTTTCCTACTGGAACAGATTTATTAAATACCTGAAAATCTGTAATCACAACAGGAGGAATATATGGATTATCCTTTATTCTGTCCGGATAAAACGTATTAAAGCCGTTGGTGCCGCCAAAAAACATTTCGCCTTTACGGGTTTTCAGTGCAGCACCATTCTTAAAAAGATTACCCTGAAGTCCTTCATTGAGGTCATAATTTCTAAAATTTTCTGTCAAGGGATTGAATCTAGACAATCCCTTGTCTGTGCTAAGCCAGAGATTGCCCTGATTATCTTCTAACATACCATTGATGACATCGTTGGGAAGCCCATCCTCGATGCGATAACATGTAAATGTCTTATTCTCTTTGATAAACTCATTTAAGCCACTTGCTGTTCCAATCCATAACCTGCTTTGACTGTCTTCAATAATCGAAAAAATCCGATCGCCGCTGAGACTTTTAGGGTCATTCACATCATGTCTATAATGAACAAAAGTCTTGCTCTCCCTATGGTAACAATTTAAGCCTCCATCATAAGTGCCAATCCACAGGTCTCCTTTGCTATCCTCGAATATCGAATAGACCGAATCACTGGAAAGGCTGTCGGGATCATCCTCATCATGCCTGTAATGAATGAATGTGCCCTTTGTTCTGTCGAGCAAGTTTAATCCCCCCTTATTGGTTCCAATCCATAAATTTCCCTTTCTGTCTTCATAAATGGCCCTGACATCATTATCACTCAAGCTCCCAAGGTTATTCACATCATGTTTATAATGAATAAAAGTGTTATTTTTCCGATTGAAGCGGTTGAGCCCTCCGGCATAAGTACCAATCCACAGATTTCCTTTTTTGTCTCCTGCAAGGGACAGGATAACATTATCACTCAAGCTATTTTTGTCTTTTGCGTCGTGCTGGTAAGAAACAAAAGAGTCATCATTCCTGTCAAAGAAGACCAGCCCTCCGCCATCCGTTCCAATCCAGACACCACCGCTTCTGTCTTCACAGAATGACAGGATGACATTATTTTTCTGAGAGCTTTGGTCAAGAGTCAGTCTATAATAAGCAAATTTCTCGTTATCTCTGTTAAAAAAATTAACGCCGCCGTTGTAGGTACCTACCCAGATAGTACCGCTATCTTCCTCATAGATGCACTCAACAGAATTATGACTCAGACTTCTTGTGTTTTGAGTATCATTTTCAAAATGAACAAAGACTCCTTTTTCCCTATCAAACAGGTTTAGCCCTCCAGTTTCTGTACCTACCCAGAGATTGCCGTTATGGTCTTCTAAAATCGAAAAAATGACATTACTATTCAGGCTTGCCTTGTCATCCGGATTATGTTGATAATGAATAAACCTTTTGTTCTTTCTGTCATACAGATTCAGACCTCCACCAGAGGCACCGATCCATACATTGTGCTGACTGTCTTCAAAAACACACCAGACTTCATCGCTGCTGAGACTGGCGGGATTGTCAGGATCATGCCTAAAATGAGTAAAGGTTTGCTGCTGCCGATCGAAAAAATCTAAACCTGAGCCCAAAGTTCCGATCCATAAATTATGTTGATGGTCCTCACAAATCGCCCATATATCGTCATATCCAAGGCTATTTGGATACAGATTATCGTCTGTCTTATAATGTTCTATAAGAGTTCCACTTTTCGGGTCAAAACAGGCCAATCCTCCAGTATCATAGCCTATCCACAGACGGCCGCTATGGTCTTCAATCAAAGCATGGATATAATTGAAGCCGAGGTTCGTGCCATCAGGATCATCGAGAGGATAACGGATGAATCTGTCCTGATCCCGGTCGTATAAATTCAATCCCCCTCCCACTGTTCCTATCCATAGATTTCCTCTCCTGTCTTCAAGAAAAGTGCTGATATAGCTACTGCTGATGGAATGAGGATCATGATGGTTATATCTATAAATTTGAAATGTGTAGCCGTCATATTTGTTCAAACCGTCTTCGGTGCCGAACCACATAAATCCCTTATTGTCCTTTAAAATACACCGAACGTTGCTGTGTGAAAGCCCTTCATTCAAAGAGATGTGATGAAATCTTATATCTTGATTTTGAGCCCGCAGGATGAGCGACGAGTTCAGGATGATCACCAGGGATATAAAAAGGGCTTTGAAGAGTAAAACTCTGCTATATCTTTCAGAAGATTGACTTATATAAATCCTGAATTGACAAATACAATATAGAAAAAGCGAGATTATATTTCTCATTTTGTTTTAAATAAATTTTTTTTAGACTTTTCGTGGCCCCATATATTAAGCTTCGCTTTCTCTTGATCAACAATTTTTTCATAGCCTATAAGAATGTACAATTACCCTTTAGGATGAATTAAGGGGTGATTTTTCTTATTTTAATAAGTGAAGGCAAATAAAAGATCGAATAGACTTCTTATGGAATACTTGCAACTGGACGCTGCCTCCACAGGAAGTTTATGGGAAAAGAAAAAGGGGATTGCACTCAGGTTAAAAATAGAGCAGAAAGCCCAGGTCAAAGGTCAGGAAATAATCCTGAATATCCCAATCCAGCTTGGTCGTGTTGTAAGAAAGCCCCACGGCTCCGTTTAAACCCATTCTTCCCAATCTGAGCTCCAACCCGCCCAGGAAAGAAGGCCCCCACAGGGTTTTCTGCCTGTAATCAAAAACAAAATTATACTGCCAGATCCCTTCGATAATCTGTGCCGCTTCTACGCCAATCCCTCCAAACTGAAGGTCAAGGTAGAAGCGCAAAGGATCAGCTCCCAAAGGGAGATAATATTTTATTCCCCCTGTAAACAGGGCAACATCCCTCACCCAATCACAATCAGAATAAACGTAGCTTGTGGGATAATAGCCCACTCCACCATGAAAAGATATTCCAGATTTGGTGTTGAGCTGGATGAATCCCCCAGCGCCGCCAAGGGATTGCCCGTAGCCCAGACCCAGTGTTATCCATTTGAATTTCCCGCTGTTTTTTCTGGCGTTTATGGAAAATGGGCTTGTGCTATGCTCTTGCGGGGATTTTCTCTTCATGGTCTCATCGCTCATAATTCTCTCCAAGGTCACTTTCCCCTTGGATGGACTCACTCCCATAAACGATGTGCCTTTGGCTTCACCGAGCTGCGGAGTCCCTCGGCTCTTCTCAAAGACAGTACTCTCCATCTCAGAAAGCGGGTTAACAGCAGGTAAATCAGGTTTTTTTATCTCAACCAGGGGAGTGGTTATTTCTTGGAAGGCTCCAGTATCCTTTGTAGGAGATGCCAAGGGGATCATGCTCCCGTTGCCCCCTCCGCTCTGTTCTGCTCTTATCCCTGCCCCTTCTCTGGAGAATGGAGTCATGGGCAACTCTTCCACTTTAACTTGTTTTGATACTTTTCTTGCCTGGTAAGCTGAAGTCTCACCGCTAGGAGAAGCATCAACCGATGGCATATACCTCGCCTTTATCCAAACCTGAGGCTCGACAATGCTCTGGAACGCTCTCTCTTCTAGAGTTGATGAAAAGCTTCTGATGGAAATCTTCCTTGATTCAATATCGACCGGCTGTTTTACTATTTCCTGGAAGGCCTTCACCTCTTTTCTTGAAGAAGCAGCAAGGTCCGGGTGATCCCCAATTCTTGTTCCCTCTCTTGACTCTCTGGGAAGCGGAGTTATCGAACTCTCTTTAATAACCTTTGCCTGGCGGGCTTCTCTTTGAACCTTGAAAGCCACAGTCTCCAGGGCAGGAGAAGGAAGAGCAGAGGGCGCTTTTCCGGGTTTTATCTCCACCAATGGCTTGCTAACTTGCTTAAAAGCTCTTTCTTCTCGGACTGGAGAAGCAGTGTCAAATTTTATCTCTTTTGGTTTTATCACGACCGGTGGCTTGGATATTTTCTGGAATGCTACGACCTCCTTTATCGATGGAGTTATAACCTGAATGGCTAGTGGTTTAGAAGGCGGTGTAACAGAAAGCTCTTCCGTTCTTATCTCCGGAACCTCCCTCTTCCTGGCGGACAACGCCATTTTTTCTGGCTCCGGTGGAGATGGGATGGAGATATTCCCCTCTTCTTTTCCTGAAATCTGTCCGACTGCGATACTCTCTTGAGCTTGGGCGCTTTCTCCTACCAAAGAATCATGGATGAAGCCGCTCACCTTGCCCTTTCTCGATTTAGAATCAAAAGCAACATAATACCAGGCATTCCGGATCTTACTCTTCTGGAACAGAGTTAAGACTGCTCCCTTGGAGACGGTCTCTATCATATAGCTGTTGCTGTCTGGCTCAGCGTAGATATGGGCGGAATCGACGATGACCACCAGTTCTCCACCTCTAGATAAAGCAGAGGGAACTAGGAGCAGCGAAAAAAAGCAGAGTACCAGCCACAATCTTTTCATACTATCTCCATCTATTTTATGATGTAATCCCAGACCGAATAAGGGTCAATCGCCTCTCCAGGTGAAAATGGCGGTGATATTCAATCTGCCTGACTCACCCCATAAGATGATACCTCTCACTTGGAAAGGAAGTATGTTAATTTCTGCGATGAGTTAAAACATTTTATCTACTCAGGTAGTGAAGCAGCGATTCTCATCCGTTCAAAGCCCGTGATGGGCATTGCGCTGGTGTATCAATAAGATTTACTCGGGGCATATTAAACCTTAGCTTCCTCCCCTTGTTTCCAGAAAAATAACCTTTTCATCTATTTGCCATTTTAAAGAGGAGAGATATTTCTTGTTAAACCCAAGGAGTAAATACACCCGCACGGAAAAGATTGCCGGCCTCAACCTATTTTAAGGCCTTCTTTAGTTTCTAATTTTTGCAAAAAAAGATCTACCAACCAAAAAACATTTAC
>CAYVAT010000020.1:30237-45676 GCA_964449165.1 uncultured Eubacteriales bacterium
AAGTTTTGCGGATGGCGGTAAGAATCAGAAGAGTCCGAACAATTTCAGGGACATGATGGTAATCGCCACAGCGAGAATGATGCGGATCACCCTTTCTCCACCCTTAACCGCTGCATGTGCGCCCCACCATCCTCCAAAAGCATTGCCAGCAGCAAGAATAAGCCCATATTTCCAGTTGACATTACCCGTCCACATGAAAACCACAAGAGCAGGAAAAGTGTAGATAAGGATGATGAATACTTTATGCATGTTGACAGTCACCAAATCGACCCTTAGCAGATGATAGAGGGCAGCCATGAACAAAAATCCCACTCCGATTTGAAGAAATCCCCCGTAAAAACCGATGGCCACCAGAGCTGGATAGATAAGCCAGCTAGCCGACTGTTCCAAGCGCCCACTCCTTCCGCCGAAAGAGCGAGAGAAGAACATGGAGATGACGATGAAAATGAGCACCGCACCCAGAATTCGCTGGAAAAGGAGGTCACTTATCTGGGTGGCCACCAGAGCTCCAACCACTGCTCCGGGAAGAGTGAGGAGAGAGAGGCGGGAGCTTTTCCTGAACTGATGGACCTTGAGTTTGCGAAAAGAGGCCACAGCAAAAATATTCTGGATAATAATAGCCACCCGGTTTGTCCCGTTGGCCAGAGATCCTTCAAGCCCCATGAAGATGAGTGCTGGAAGTGTCAAGCTGGATCCCCCGCCGGCGTTGACGTTGATAAACCCCGCGATGGATCCAATAAGAAAAAGAAGAATAAAATGAAGGATATTCATTTCGCCCTGTCCTCAATCTGCATGAGAAGCAGACAAAATCATATTGCGCCTCGGGAAAAAAGGCAACCATTTAATGATTCCAGAGTATCAGGAACATTAACCAGGAATTTCTCCTCTGACGAAGGGCAGCAAAGAAACTCTACCGGATGACAAAGCCTGACCCCAGTTACTATTTACAACATAGAAGGAATAGTTTTAAATACTCTATAGGGAAAATGGATATGACTGCCATACATCCTCTCCTGGATAGGGAAAAGCAGCGCTTGGCCCGCCGCTATGAGAAAGAAAAAAGATGGCTCGGATTGGCCGGCATGGCTCTCTATCTGGTTATTCTCCTGGCTTTCTATGTGAGCGGCTTCAGCTTCAAACTCGCCCATCTGGAGATCGGACGGACATTCATCTTTTCCTTTCTCCTCTATGTCTTCGCACTGCAAGCTACCATTGCTCTCCTCTCCTTCCCACTCAATTTCTACAGAAGCTACATTCATGAGCACAAATGGAATTTTTCTAACCACACCGTGAAGAGCTGGCTGTGGGAACAGGTGAAGGCCTTCTGGGTCGGATTTGTCCTCTTCTCACTCCTCCTGGGCCTTCTCCTCTGGATCATGGATTTCTCCCCCCAGTATTGGTGGCTGATAGCCGGATTAGGTATGGCCATTGTGAGTGTCTTGCTGGCGACCATCTTCCCTGTTGTCATTCTTCCCATCTTCAACAAATACATACCCATCGAAAACAAAGAGCTCACAGATTCTCTGAAAGAAATCCTCTCCAGAGAGGGACTGAAAAGTAGTGGTTTTTTCAAGGAGGACATGAGCCGCCAGACTAAAAAAGAAAATGCCTTTCTGGCCGGCCTGGGGAAAACCCGGCGGGTGGTGCTGGGGGATAACCTGCTGAAGAACATGCACACCCCTGAAATCCAATCCATCATCGCCCATGAAGTAGGGCATTACAGGCACCGGCATATCTGGAAGAATGTGGCCGTGGGAACAGCCCAGCAACTGATCGTATTTTTTTTGTTAAGCGTCATCATGAAGACGGGCTTTCAGGCTTTTTTATCCTCGTCGCGAGAGAACCTGGCTCTTCTTCCCGTCTTTCTCCTCCTGATGGGAGGCATTTCCGGATTTCTCTTCACCCCAATCAATCAGGCCATCTCCCGCCATTTTGAACGAAAAGCCGATCTCTATGCCCTCAGCACGATTGCCAATCCAAAGGATTTCATGACCGCAATGTCTGGATTAGCAGATAGGAATCTCTCCAATGCTTATCCCCAGCGGTGGATCAAAATATTCTACTACTCCCACCCTCCGGTAGGCGAGCGGTTGGAAATGGCTGAAAACCTCCTCCAAAGCAATCGAGATGCAAAGTGCCCTCTTCCACATTGACTAATCTGTCTACAAATATTATTCTATTTTTAAGGAGTGAATGGGCTAAGAGCTGATGAAATGTCCTGAATGTCATTCCGAAAATCCCGAAACATATCGCTTCTGTGCTGAATGTGGAACACCTCTCCACCCTGGCGAAGATCTTTCCGCGGCCTCCACTAAAACCCTCCAAACACCCCTTAAAGAGCTATCCAGAGGAACCACTTTTGCCCGAAGGTATGATGTCATCGAAGAGGTGGGAAGAGGAGGAATGGGCAAGGTCTACAGAACCATCGACAAGAATGTAGAGGAAGAAGTGGCTCTTAAAATACTCAATCCTGAAGTGGCAGCCGATGAGAAGATGATCGAGCGCTTTCGAAATGAGCTGAAATTAGCCCGCAAAATCACCCACAGGAATGTCTGCCGGATGTATGATCTCAATGAAGAGGAGGGAACCCAATTCATAGTCATGGAATATATCCCAGGGGAAAACCTGAGAAGCCTGATCAAAAGAATAGGCCGCTTTACAACGGGAAAAACCATCATCGTAGCCAAACAGGTCTGCGAAGGGCTGGCAGAGGCGCATCGCCTGGGAGTGATACACCGTGATCTTAAGTCACAGAACATCATGATCGATAATGAGGGAAATGCACGCATCATGGACTTTGGGATTGCTCGCGGGATTAAAGCAAAGGGAATAACGGAAAAAGAGTTGATCGTGGGAACGCCCGAATACATGTCACCAGAGCAAGTAGAGGGTAAGGAAGTCGATCCTCGTTCAGATATCTACTCACTGGGAGTTATCCTCTATGAGATGGTCACCGGGAGACTACCCTTCGAAGGAGACACACCTTTCAGCATTGCCCTGAAACACAAGAGTGAAAGGCCTCTGGATCCACAACAAATCAACGACCAGATTCCCGAGGAACTCAGCCGGGTGATCCTGAAATGTCTGGAAAAGAATAGAGAGAAAAGGTATCAGAGTGCAGATGAGCTTTTTTCGGTGTTGAGCAAACTAGAAAAGGGCATCCCCACTACTGATCAGTTCGTTCCAGAATGGAAGCTCAAGACAAGAAAGTGGGGAAGAATCGCCCGTAACAAGTTCATCCTTTTTGGTAGTGTCATCCTTATTATCGTTTTACTCGTCGCAGGATTGATCTACATTTTTACGGGCCGGCAAGTAGTGGCTATAGACTCGATCGCTGTTCTTCCCTTAAAAAATCTTTCCGGTCTCCCTGAACAAGAATATATCGCAGACGGGATGACCGAAGCTCTGATCTCCAACCTTACTCAAATTCGGGCCTTAGAGCGGGTTATCTCCAGTCGGTCAGTGATGCAGTATAAAGATGCGCAGAAGACGCTACCGGAGATTGCCCGGGAGCTCGACGTGGATGCCGTGGTGGATGGCTCGATCATGATATCCGGAGAGAGGGTGCGGATCACGGTGCAGTTGATAGAAGCTCGTACAGACCGAAATCTCTGGTCAAAAAGTTATCAACTGGATCTCAGCAATATCCTGGCTCTGCAAAGCGATGTGTCGCGATCCATCGCCAAGGAGATTAAAGTGGCTTTAACTCCAGAAGAAAAAGCACTCATGGACCGTTCCCTTGCTTCAAACCTGGAAGCCTACAAGCTCTATCTTAAAGGCCGACAATCTTGGAACACAAGGACAGAAGAAGGACTGTACAAGGCACTGGAATATTTCCAGAAGGTCATAGAACTGGAGCCTGACTATGCAAAGGCTTATGTTGGCCTGGCCGACGCCTACAATATGCTCGGAAGCTATGATTTACTTCTTCCCCGGGAAGCCTATCAGAAGGCGAAGGCAGCCGCCCTGAAGGCCCTGGAAAAAGACGAACAACTTGCCGAAGCTTACACCTCATTGGCATGGGTAAAGTACCATCTTGATCTCGACTGGTTTGAAGCTGAGGCAGACTTCAACTGGGCTATCGGACTCAACCCTGGCTATGCCACCGCTCATCAATGGTATGGCGCTCTGTTAAGAGACATGAGTCGTTTCGATGAAGCCCTGACTGAAATGAATCAAGCATTAGACTTAGATCCTTTTTCTCTCCCCATTATGACAAGCATTGGCTACCTCTTCTACCAGGCACGCCAGTATGACCAAGCCATGGAACATTGCCGGAAAGTCCTAGAAATAGATGCTGAGTTCCCCTGGGCCCATGAAGTTCTCGGATTGATTTACATCCAGAAGTCATTGTTTGAAGAAGCTATCACAGAAATTCAAAAAGCGGTCAACTTCTCAAGAAGAAGTATCCAGTACTTAGCGGACCTTGCATTTGCCCATGCTTCTGCAGGTGATGAAAATAAATCGCGAGAAATACTCGAAGAATTGCTGAGGCTTTCTGAAGAAAAGTATGTCCCTCGTTATGAATTAGGTATGATTTATGCTGCTCTCGGGGAAAAGAATAGAGCATTCGCATCTCTGGAAAAGGCAGTTGAGGAACGATCGAGCTCAGTGGTGACCATCAATACAGATCCACGTCTGGATAGCCTGCGTTCTGATCCGAGGTTTACGATCCTTTTGGAAAAAATGGGCTTGGATTAGACCTAACTCTTATCTCCCCTTTATTTTCTGACTGTCCCTTTTACATTTTTTATTTTGACACTCCCGCTTCCGTCATCCTCTATAACAACATTCCCTTCTACTCCGTCGACGTTTATCGAGCCTGAACTGTCATCGAGAATAACATTCTCCCCGACATTCCGGACATAAATTGTCCCTGACCCGTCATCTACGGAAAGACTCCCTGAAACATCTTCGACATTGACGTTCCCTGAGCCATCATCTATATCCACATCGCCTCTAACATCCAAAACTTTAATGTTTCCCGATCCATCGTCTATGGTCAAATCTCCAGTGATGTTCTTGACATCCATGGTACCTGAACCATCTTCTATGTAAACATTCCCAACGATATCTTCCACTATCATTTCGCCAGAGCCGTCATCAATATCTAAATTCATGTTTTTGGGCAAATTCACGGTGAGGTTGATCACCTTATTTCTGAAGGAAAAAAAGGAAGCATAGCGTTTCATCTCACTGACTAGCCTAGCCCGGCTCCCACTCCTCTCAAGAGAAAGATTGATTTTCTCTCGGATGAATCTTTG
Source organism: uncultured Eubacteriales bacterium (assembly GCA_964449165.1). GTDB lineage: Bacteria > Acidobacteriota > Aminicenantia > Aminicenantales > Aminicenantaceae > CAYSCW01. The sequence continues at coordinate 35,502 of CAYVAT010000020.1, forward strand.
TGCCTTCTCCTCACTCAACCCTTCCAGGATTATCTCTGCCTCCACTTCTATATTCCCGAGATCTTCCCTGCCATAGACTTTCAGAAATCCCGCCCCGCAATCAATCTCCAGCATCTCGATTCCCTGCGCTGACAGACTCAAGTTCTTGACTTCCTCATAAGCCAAGACAAGAGAAGTGCTTAGGAAGAACAGTATCAGGAAAATAGCTTTGAATTTCAATGTAACCTCCTTTTTATAGACTCGTCGTTCCATTAAAAATATACGCAATTAAACCTGAAAAGGTTCCTCCAACTGGCCGAAGGGGACAAAGAAAATTTTTCTGTGTATAATATCATCTCAAAACCCGGGAGGAGATGGATAATGAAAATCTGTACCTTCAACGTCAATTCCATAAATGCCCGAAAGGACCTTATCATCCAGTGGGTTAAGCAGAGGAATAAGGATATAGACGTGTTCTGCTTTCAAGAATTAAAATCGGAGCAAGAACACTTCCCTTATCAAGACCTTGAACGCCTGGGATATTCCTCCATCGTCAACGGCCAAAAAGCCTACAACGGAGTGGCAATCTGTTCCAAGCTCCCCATGAAGAGAATCCTTGAGAAGGAAATCGACCAGTATTGGGATCCACAAAAAAGAATCATCGCAGCCAAAATAAAGACTGTCAATCTGATCAATATCTATGCGCCTCACGGTGATGTGCGGGGCACAGAGAAATTTGACTACAAGAGAAACTGGTACCAGAAGCTTATCTCATTCCTCGATAATCATTTCTCAGCTGACAAGGCGCTGATCATGGTTGGTGATTTCAACGTGGCCCGTGATGATCAAGATGTCTGGTCACCCGAAATCCTGAAGGATTCCATTGGCACTATGCCCGAAGAAAGGGAGTCCTTCCAGGAGCTTCTGGCGTGGGGCTTTATCGATTCGTTCCGCTCACTTTATCCAGAAAAAAAGCAATTTACCTGGTGGGATTACATCGGGGGAGCCATCTGGAAAGATCAAGGCATGAGAATCGACTATGTGCTGTGTACAGAATCTCTGATGAAGAGAACACAAAACATAGAAGTCGACCTCTGGCCCAGAAAGCGCAGAAAACCCACCCCTTCAGACCATGCTCCCCTTATAGCCACTCTATCTGACTAGTCATGTCGTCTTGGGTATGTTACATTCATCCCGGAACCTGATAGAGTGAAAATTTTTGAGCCCTCTTTATTCATTAAGTTTTCTTCCATCATACGGATACCCCTGTAGAGAGAGGAAGATTACTTCTAGAAAAAATCACCTCTTGAGGTGAGATGAACTCATCAATGCGACCATAATTCAAAGGGAAAAAATAGCTCAGGAATTCATCCAAAACGGCGATTGACCCCATTTAGTGAAAAGATTATCTTATGTATACAATTACAAGGAGAAGAGGCATAGCTGAAAGGAAGCATGTGTTCCCTTTATGACATTTTTTTGAGGAAGGGCTAAGTGGCCAAAGAATCGAATAAAAAACATAGAACATCAAAAGCCAGAGGCTTTACCTTTATCGAGATTTTGATAGTGGTCAGTATCTTAGGGATGATGATCATCATATCCTATCCCGATATTCAAAGGACAATCGAGGTGAGAGAAATCGAGAATGAGGCAAGAGAGATCTTAACAACCATGCAGAGAGCTAAATTTCAAGCTGTGAAAACCAAACTCAACCATAGAGTAGAATTTGCATACGAACACGAAGAATGGCTTTTCTATGTAGAAAGAGAGGTCAATCCAGGGCAATGGAGTGTTCCGCCGGGATTCATGAGGAATAATATTTCCTCGAAATTCGTTGTCGATGTTTCATTCCCGGATCAGATGGTCGTCTTTTCTCCCCTGGGCTTTATCACAAACTTTGACAGCCAGCAGAATAGTATCTCCCTCCAGAGTGAAAAACTGAAAAGGTACGGTCAGCCTGACTTAAGGGAAATTAGTGTTTTTGCCGGAGGATCAATCCGTTACGTTGAAACGGAAAGCGAATAAAAATATTCAAGAAAAACGAGAAAAGAAATCCTGCTCGTTTCTGTAGCAAATGATTAAGATGAAAAAAAGACAAACTGAAAAAGATTCTGCCCTTCAAGTCAGCAGGATTTCAGGGCACCTCTTCACTCTTGCGTTCTTAAGTCAGAAGAAAATTAAGCATCCAAAGGCCTTTACCTTGATCGAAGCTCTTATCATAGTCGCTATATTAGGTACGCTTCTCACTCTTCTGGTCCCTAATATCAACAGCCTCATTCTTAAGGGGAAAAACACCAAGGCCGCCTCAGACATCGCCTCTATCAGTCGAAAGATCGAAGATTATTTCCTTGACAATGGTAATTACCCTGAAACTCTCACCGACATAGGAATAGTCGATCTTCAAGATCCCTGGAGAAATCCTTACCAGTATCTTGTCATCTTCGGCAAGAAAAAAAACGAAGTTGATGGGAAGTGGCGGAAAGATCGATTCCTTGTGCCTCTGAACTCAGATTTTGACCTCTACAGCTCAGGCAAAGATGAGAAGAGCACCCCACCGCTTACCGCCAAGGATAGCTGGGATGATATCGTCCGGGCCAATAACGGAGAATTTATCGGGTTAGGCTCTAAATATTAGCCCAGGTCGAATGTCATGAGGTGGGACAGAACGTTTCTGCGCAGCAAGGTAGCCCGGCGCATTACCCTCCTTTTCGTCCTGTGTGCCCTCCTCCCTATAGTGATCCTGGCCGTCCTCTCTTTCACTCAAGTCACCAGGCACCTCAACCAGCAAAGCCAAATACGACTTCACCAGACCAACAAAGCCATGGCCATGGCCATTTTTGAGCGACTTCTGGTCCTTGAATCTGAGATGGAGAGAGTCTCATCCAATATAAACGAGATATCAGAGATCTTTCTTTTTAATCTTTCTTCTGACTTCACAGCCTACCTGAAGGAAAGGTTCAAGGGGCTCTTCCTTCTGACTCCGAAAGGTAAACCTTTGGCAATATTCGGTAATATTCAAGATCTGCCAGCACTGAGTCCTGAAGATAAACAGTATCTTCACTCGGGGAAAACGGTTATCTCCACTCGATTGAATCCCGAAGGTCCAGCTCACATTTTCATAAGCAGAGCACTCAGGCCTGAACTCTCTGACCAACACATATTACTCGCCGAAATTGAACCTCTATTTCTGTGGTATATGGGATATGAAAAACCCTTGCCGCCGATGACCGAATTCTGTGTTCTGGATCACTCTAATAATATTCTCTTCTCCTCTGTTGAGCTTCCTGTTTCCTTCTTTAAACCGGCAATGAGGAAGATGGATCATTCTTCCTCCAGCCAATTTGAATGGGAACACAACAATCAGAAATATCTTGCAAACCTCAGAAATGTCTTCATGGAATCCCAGTTCTTTTCACCAAATTGGAAGATTGTTCTGAGCGAAGCAAAATCCTACGTCCATGCCCCTATAGTCTATTTTAAAAAGACATTCCCGTTTGTTGTCCTCTTATCCCTGTGGGTAGTCCTCATCCTGAGTGTCAGCCAAATCCGAAGAAACCTTGTCCCTCTTGAGAAGCTTAAGAAAGGAGCTCAGTGCATCGCTCAAAAAGACTTTGAGACTAAGGTTCAAGTAGATAGCCATGATGAGTTTGAGGAGCTTGCCCGGACGTTCAACACAATGGCCCAACAACTGGGAAGACAGTTCAAAACCCTGACAACGATCGCTGAAATACATCGAGCCATCCTCTCTACCATGGATACGGACAAGATCATCAACACAGTGCTCAACCGAATTTCAGCAGTATTCCCCAGCAGAGGCATTGGCTTTACTCTGATACACTCGAACAGCTTCGATTCGGGACAAACCTACATTGGGGTGGGTAATCCCTCCCAGAGAAGGATAGTCGAGGAGATTCAAATTACACCTGACGAGATACAGAAGATAAAAGATAATCCAGATAACTTTATCGTTAAAAAAGATGATAATCCTCCGGATTATTTGAGGCCACTTGTGGGCCAAAGGCTTCGATCATTCCATGTTTTTCCCATCTTCCTCAACCAGAATTTAGCTGGAATCATAACTATCGGCAGTGATGAACGTGAAATCCTCTCAAAAGAAGATCTGAATCAAATCCGCCAATTATCAGATCAGGTGGGTGTTGCCTTATCGAATGCTCATCTAGTCGAGGAAGTAAAAGGGTTTAGCTGGGGAACCCTTGTCACTTTGGCCCGTGCTATTGACGCCAAGTCACCTTGGACAGCCGGTCACTCCGAACGAGCCACAAAGCTTGCTTTAGACATCGGCCGGATGATGAACCTTTCTGAGAAGGAAATGGATATACTGCACCGTGGAGGACTTCTCCATGATATTGGTAAGCTTGGAATTCCAAATGAGATTCTCGATAAGAAGGGAAAACTCACTCCTGAAGAAAGGAAGATCATAGAAAAACATCCAGCCTTGGGAGCGCGAATCCTTGAACCTTTAGCCGCTTTCAAGGAAATTATGCTTGTCGTGTTGGAGCATCATGAGAATTATGATGGTACGGGATATCCAAAAGGCCTTGCTGGTGAAAACATAAGCTTGTACGGCCGAATCTTCATCGTGACAGATTGCTATGATGCTCTGACCTCAGAACGACCTTATCGTGGAGCTCTAGATCACGATGAAGCTGTTAAGCTTATCAAGAGAGATTCTGGTACTAAGTTTGATCCCAAGGTAATTAATGCATTCCTCAAGATTGTGAATAGGGCAAAGAAAAACTAGGAGATCAGGTGTACTGGAGGATTCAGCATAAAACGAAATCAGCTGGTAAGCCAGCTTCTCCAAGATGTCAGGAGAGATGAAGATGAAAAGAAAGACTTCCTTGACAGCAATATTCTTTTTTGCCCTACTGTTGGCATACTCATGCAGCAGGGATAACATTCTACCTAATGATATGGTCGGGATATGGAAGACATCCTCATTCCAATACGCAGATACCTATTTCGAGTTGAAAAAAAACCGGATTATCTTTAAGACTAAGACCGGAGACATCAATGTTCATCCTATAACTAAAATAAAAAGGCAAAAAATCGCAAAGGATGAATGGATTCTCTATACGATCCATTATCGAAACAACGAAATGCAAAAGGTCGAGTTCCCTTTCTATTATCACACATTGGATGATGGAATGATTCTCTTAAAGAACCAGAAGAACATTGTATGGAGAAAAGAAAAGCAATAGTCGTAACTCTGTTCTTATGTATTCAATCTCTTGATTCTCTCTATCCGGTCACGGATTCCCATCTTTTTTCCCCGCTCATCAACCACATAAACACTGCCGTCGATGATCTTTGTCTTCCAATCCACAGCCCTTGAAAACTCATCCCTTCCCTCCCACAGATAGGGCACGGGAAAATAGCCCATCTTGAAAACTTTATACAGGCCTTTGCTGGTGTAGAGGTCCTCTATGCTCTTCTCCATATCCTCAACCAGGCTCATGGCGTCTTCCCACAGTTCATCGACCGCCTCGGAAAGCTCCTTGCTCTGGATGATATCGGGAATGAAATTTTTGTTTCGAAATTCAGGATAGTGCTTCAAAGCCGCCTTTGTGATCTGGACACTCTGGTTGACAACTTCTGGGTCGGCCAAGAATTGAGCCTCAGAGAAGCTGACAACATGGATGATCTCTGGACTCTCTTCTTTCATCACTTCCACATCATCCATCAATGCGCTAACCGCAGCCAACTGCGCCTTGGCCTTCTCAAGATCAGGGGAGAAATAATCCAAGCCTGCCCTGGGCTGATAAATAACACGGAATGTACGATCCTCCAGACTTCTTACCAGTCTTAACAGTGCTCGCGCTTTTGCTAGATCCCTTACTCCCCAGGTGGACCGGGGATTGTTGAGCATGTTCTGCAAGACCAGATACTGAATGCCCAGAAGTTTTGCTGCTTTTGCGGCAAGATAGGCTGAGACCACATAGCTCACATCATCGGCTCCCCTGAAAGCAAAGTGGTGAGGAAGGTTGGGCTCATAGGGTTTGCCTTTGCTGGCAATGTATTTTATGGCTTCAAGATGCTGGGTCAAACTCTCCTGCACACCGAGCGGGCCTCTTCCATCTATCCGATTAAACCACCAGAGGGAAAGGGCATGCCAGGCCATGTTGAGGTTTTCCTCTAGAATCCTGGCCACATGGGGGACATTATTGGTCGCCGAATAGGCTCTTACCAGCAGGGGGCAAGCATCCTCACGAATGGCCCTGAGCTCGAAGGCGCTGTTGAAAGGAACACCTCCTCCGTTAGGCAGATCCCCCCAGTCTTCTCCGAACTTGGATTGACTGAGCTGAGAAGATCCTACCGAGACAATATCCAAGAAATGGCTCTTGGACAGTTTCCTCAGCCAATCCGAAAAAAGAGCCAGCGCCTTTTCCCTCTCTTTGAGATAAGGGCCCACATGGGCTCTTGTCAGCGGAAGCTGACCCAGCTTCCGGGCAGCGGCTAATCGTTTCACCACATGATCTCTGGCAGTTCCATAGTCCTGGTAGCCATAGTCTTTTGAAGGGAGAATGGAAAGATGTCTTTCTTCCCTGATCAGCTTTTCCCCGAAAGAGAGGCGCAATTCATCATAAACAGAGCTTTCTCTAATGGACCTGGGGATGAGGTGGGACGGAACTCCCAGTTTTTCCAGGGTCTCCACCGGAGTCTCATCTCCCCGAAATGTCTGGAATTTACCCTTGAATTCTTTCTCCACAAGCTCGCAGGCTTCGGGAAGACCAGCAAAGTAAATGGCTCTGATGCAGCCATTTTTCCTGAAAGAGAGCTTGCTATCGCTTTCAATCTGGCGGACCAGCCGTGCGAAGGATTCTACGGCCTGCTTGGGATCCAACCTGTAGCTGAAGCCGATATGGTTGATCTTGCTTTTGATGATCCATCTCTTCATACGATCGAAGAAGGGAACACTCTGTATATGATCGACGGCTTCTGCGATTGAAGCATCAGCAATGAAGACCGCAAACCCGCACTCTTCAAGGAGTTGAGCAACACTGCTCATCCCTAGGGTGTGAGCATCCAGGGCGGATTTCACCAAGCCGTAGCGTATCTGACGGGAATTCCTGTTTTTGGCCAGCATAGTCCTTCTCACCAGCCTTTCATCGCCATCTTATGCTCAAGGAATTATCTCACAGCCAAAAAATGCGGTCAAAGGTCAATCTCTACAAGCTGAGGCCATATTCTCCTTGACAAGAAATTTTCTTTCATGATATATCCCTTAACGCTCTCTGTAAAACCAGAGAAGAAAGAGCGGGATGAATCACTTCTTCAATAAGCATACCTCAAAATTAGCTTCACTCCCGGGACAGAAGAAGCTAATTTAACAATAAGACTCATATAAAATTGTTATAAAAAAAGCCTCCTGAAAGGCCAAACGTGAAAAAAATAGTGCTTAAATTCCATACAAAAGCACAACACATATAAAGCAGAGGGTGTCATCGAGAATAGAATGAATCTCCAAAAAGAACAGTCGGTACAGCCTAACTTGAACAAAGGATTGCAGATATTCATCACCAGATCTCTGTCGCTCGTTGTGGCGTTTATTATGGCCGTAGTGATTTGTGTCATCAGTTTTTTCCTGCTCAGTTTTCCGGTTATTGCCGGATATTACTATGCTGTCAGATACAGCCGCCGTGAAAGATACTTCATCGATATGGAAAACATAACGAGAACGACCTTTCTGGTCTTCAGAGGGATAAGAGTATATTTTATCCAAAGCTATGTCTTCGGGCTCATGGGGCTCTTTCCCATAGCTCTCCTCTTCTTCTCACCTCTGCTTCCCTGGATACTGGCAGGGGAGCAAGGGATGTATTGGAGCCTCCTCTTACAACTTCTATGGATTCCGGCTTTCTTTCTCACGGGAATTGTGGTCTTCCATGGATACCCACATCTGATTGCAACCAACGACGGAATCGGATCTCTCCGTTATGCTCTTGCTATGGGAAGGTCAAGACCTCTTCCTGCCATAGGAAGAGGATTTCTTCTTCTCTCTCCCATCCCGGCAGCTATTTTTCACTTCCTGATGGTTTTCTCCTACCCTATTCTTGCGGGATGGGCTGTAGCTGCAACAGGCGATGTGGATGAAAGAAAGCAAGAGCTTCGGGCACAAGGCGAGGTCACACTGGCAAAACTCCTTCTTACTCTAGCTCTTGCTGGGGTGATGTTCGGCATTATCTATCTTTTTTCCTGGCTCTGGGGAGGTTTAGGTCTTTTCATCGGCCTAGGACTCTGCTTGGCTCTCGCTCTCCTGTTTGCTCGAAGACTGACTCGATGAAAGATGCGGAGAGACAGCATTTTATACAAAAAATTAAGCAAGAATTAAAGGAGGTATTGATGCGAAAGAAAATCTTAATGGGGTTAACAGTCTTCATCTTCGTTGCATTGCTGTTTACGGCCTGCGGAGGTGGAGGGGGATCGCCTGAAAATATTCCCAAGGCCTACTATGCTGCCATGGCCAAAGGGAATGTCGACGCCATGCAGAAAATGACCACAGGAAGCTTCACAGCACAAGCTGTTAGAAGTGCGGAACAGTCCAAGAATATGAAGATTTCCATCTCCGCCTGGAAAGTGAAAGAAGTCAAGGATATCGGTGAGGACAAGAAAAGCGTTCGGGTGGAATTCGTGAGCAAAGTGGAACCCAAAGGAAGAGGCTTTGCCCGTAAGATGAAGCAGGATCAAATTTTTCACCTGAAACGGGTGGACAAGAAATGGCTAGTGGAAAATATCTCTGTGGCCAGTCCTCCCATCTCAGTGGATTAAAGAATCAATTTATAGAGAAGATTAGATTGACGAATTGACCAGGACAAAGAAATCCTTTTCGGAGACGCTTGGAAAAGAATTCAGGTATCACAAAATCAATCTGGCCTTTTTCGTACTTGAATTACTTATCATCACAGGGATAAGTCTCATCTATCTCGTTTATTGCGCCATCTTTTTAAGACCCTAGAGCGCGGATAATTATCTGTCTGGCTTCTCTTCTAACCAGGAATCTAATTCCTCGGAAAAATTTTCCCTGTAAAATCTTTCTAAGTGGGAATAAATCTTCTCAACATCCATTACATTCTCTTCTTTTATCTGATTATAGAATCCCAAAACAAAATCTTTCTTTTTTCTTAAACAATGATGCCAGAACCAGCAACTGGCATTAGCGTTTTCCAGGATAGATTTTTCTTTATCCCAAGGAAATTCCTCCAGAACTTTATCCTCTCCTGTAAACTCAACAGCCATAGCGATAGCTGTTCCCTCTGTAAACCAGGCGTATTCCTTTCTGTTGGGAAGATGGAAATAGCTTCTCTGGAATCCATGAAATATCTCATGGGCGATGATTGTTTTGCCGAAAGGCCCTTCAATTTCAGATTTATCCATGACGACTTTAAGCTTCCCGTCTTCTGCATAGGTAAAATTATGAAAAATAAACGACGAAGACCTCCAAACTTCCAAGGAAATCTCTTTAAACTGGAAGTCGAATCCTTCCGAAGCATAATGCCTCTGTACCCTTTTCACAAAATCGATTAGAGACGCTTTTTCTTGAGGGTCGAATAAACCGTGATCTTCCACAGAAATTTGCACTGAGCATCCCCACAGAAACACAAACACGCAGGTCCAAACCATAATCTGCCGCATTCTTGTTCTAGACATCTTCTCGTTATAATCTCAGAAGAAAATAGGTAGCAGCCATCAAATAGAAGAGCATTGTCAAAGGATAACTCATTCTCATGTAGAAAAGGATTGCTACTGCTGTGCCCGTGACTAAGAAAAACAGGATATCGATATAATCAAAAATAAACAAAAGAGGTGATAAAAAGCCCAAGAAAAGCAGAAGGGAAATTACCCTCCTTGCCCTCTCTTTTTCCAAGATTGTGAAGAAGTTCCTAATGCCCATCTGTCGATCTCCTTCATAATCCTGGGCATCTTTGGTCACAGATCCAACAGTAAGTAAAACAAAAACATAAAGAAAGAATTTCAGAGCCGAGAACAAATTATCAACCCTGAGAAGGAATGTTCCTGAGGAATATCCGATCATGAAAGAGAGAGCCGAGCCTAATCCGATGATGGGATAGGCTAATAATCCTCTCCTCAGGCGGAAGGGAGGAACAGAATAGAGGATGGCCAAGAGGAAAAAAAACAGGCTGCAAAGCAGAGCAACATGGCCTATAAGGATGGAGAGG
>CAYVAT010000020.1:45776-56832 GCA_964449165.1 uncultured Eubacteriales bacterium
GAGGAAAAAAAACAGGCTGCAAAGCAGAGCAACATGGCCTATAAGGATGGAGAGGCCTACCCCCACCAACCCGAGTGTAAACCCTAATTGCAGGTAATCTTTAGGTTGGATGAGCAGAAGGACCAGCGGCCTTTTTTTAAGATTAGCCCTGTCGATTCGGACATCATAGACGTCATTGATGACGACTGAACACTGCCACAGGAAAAACACACTGAGAAGCGCTAGAAGAGCATATATCCAGTTTGGATAAGAGAAAGAGAGTTTTTGGGCCACGACCAGCCCGGCAACAGTCAACAGTATAAAATTCAGAGTCCTTAAAGGCCGCGTGTTCCTCAGAAGAGAGATAACAAGCCTTCGATTCCTCAAAAACAAGATAAGAATGACCAAAAAAAGCGAAAAGAGAAAATAAAAAAGAAAATAAAGGAGCCGCTCTGCAGCCGCAAAAGAGGGAATCACAGGGGCCAATCCTGCAAACTCAGGGACAGGAAGGTAAAGCTTTGGGGCAGCGATAAGCTGGATTCCAGAATATGTCAGAGCTAAGACAATCAGCACTTTAAAAAAAGATCTTGTTTTGTAAAAAGTGTAGATAGCGATTAAGACGATGATAAGAGCCAATTCGAAGATCAGTCCTTTACCCACATTGTTCGACTTCCAGAAGAAATATTTGAGGTTCATCCAGAAATTTTCTGGAAAAGCATAATCGTAAGGCTGTGTTCTGCTAAAAATAAATTTATCCAGGAACGGGGCCAATATAACAAAAGAAATAATTACAGATGAGACAGAAAAAAGTCTGTCGAGTTTCTCTTTAGTAACCAAACAAAAAAGCGCAAAAATCAGGAAAAAACTCCAAAAAAAGAAGGCTATCTCATGAGCAAAAACAAAACGGTTTATCTCAAGAGGAAAGAAAGTGTTCTCAAAATAGACTCGCAAAAAGAAGAGGAGGAATAAATAGAGGAGAGCCTTGATCCAGTTTCTATTCAGATTCTCGATATAATTGATAAAGAAAGGCAGAATGATTTTCTTGTGCAATATCCGGCTTATTCCAAACTCTGTTTACCGGTTAGCTTGAACGCTTTTTTGAAGGTCAATCTCTCTCATCGAGCAGCCTCTTCTCTCCCTTGAGCTTTTTTATCTCTGTGATGTCCTGGGTGACTTCAAGAGTACCCAAATAGCTCGACTGCTTGTCTCTGACCGCAAAATACCTGATGTATATTTCTCTTCCCTTAAGATTGATCCAGAAATCGACAGAATCCCTCTTCCCCTCTCGGAATGAGTTGACGATTTTCTCCACAACATCCACGCTCTGCGGAGGATGGCAGTCCTGGACTCTTCTTCCCAGTACGGCTTTCGTCCTGGTAAAAATCCTTTCTTTTCCCTCCGAAAAGTATCTCACCCTGTCGTCTTTATCCACAAAAGTTATATCCACAGGCAATGTGTTCAAGACCGCCATCAACTCTTTCAAGGTGAATTTTCCTGTCGCCAGAGTAATCTCATCGTCCTGGTGTGATGGATTTTCTGCAAAGGCATCCTTCAACTCATCCATTAAATCTTGTGTCTCTTTTGGCTTTTCGATAAAAGCATAGCCCACCTCATCGCTCTCTTTGAGTATCTCCACCCAGTCGCCCGGACTCAGCTTCTCGAGCGATGTCGGAAAAAGAATGTTCTCTTCCTTAAAGATCATTCCCTCTATCTCTTCCAGCAGAGGATTGACGGTTTTCTCATCAAGAGCCTCTAAATCTTCCTTCTTCTCTACGCTTTCAATTTCTGAGAAGGCCTTCCTCAACAAATCCCTGATTTCATTATCTTTACCCCACATTACCTTGGAAGGGCCAAAAAACCCTTTTTTCTCCAGATATGGAAAGAGAAGCTGCTCTTTTCTCTCGTAATGTGTCTCCACGCTTTTCAGCTGAAGGAGCATGTCTTTCAGATTTTCCTTAAACTTGGCGAGCTCAGGATCTCCTTTTTTTTCCATCAATTCTTTGAGGGAAGCTGTTAATTTTTCGATTTCCCTGTTTTCCTGCTTGAAAAGATGTACAGGATGGGCAGGGGAGGTTTCTTCAGAAACCGATTGTTCCAACGCAGATTGGAAAAGCAGAGCATGGACATTACAGAATTTTTTTATCTCTTCAGGTGAAAGCCCTTCGTCTATCAGAGACTGCTCAATCTCTGCAATCTCTGTTGAGCTTATGTTTCCGATTTCCTTCTCAAACCTTTCCTTGGCCTCTTTTACGGATAATCCTTTATGGAGCTGGCGGATAATATCCTTCATTATTTCTTGTTTCTGTTTCTTATCAAGATCTTTACTCATAATTCTCCCTCCTTTTTTATCTTTATCTAATCAGGGATGATGAAACATTTTATTCACTCATTTGAGCTATCTTGAGACTCAAAGCGCTGTCTTTTCCGAACTGAACACAGGTTTTAAATTTAAAAGAAGAAAGCGAATAACGCTTTAAATCAACTGCCAAATTGTTGTCGATTTATTATTCTACCAGAAAAAAATGAATAAATCTTTACAGCTTTCTATCAAGCGATACATTTACATTTTTATGACGAGTGAATCTTTTTTATTCCGTCAGGCAGAGAGGCGGCGGTTCCTGTGCATCCGAAGCCCATGGTGGCGGGTGGGAGGGTCTTGGCGAGGATGGACAGGAACCAACGCTTCCCAAGTTAACCCACCTAATCCTTAAATAAAAAAAAGAGGAGGACGCGTGTCCTCCTCATTAAGGCAGGGGGAGTAAGGAATTACATCTTTTTCAAATCAATGTCACCGCTGAAAGCATTCAGGATGACCACAGCTCCACCTCCATTGACTGTACCCTGGATCTTCTTCTTGCTGAACTTTCCGCTGACCATGATCTCGAAATCACTATCGATATCTCCGCTGAATGTGCTGGCTTCGAGATCAAAAGCCGCGTTAGAGGGCAGGATCATCTCGATTTCGCCGCTGTGGGATTTCAGCTCATACCGACCTTCGGGATTGATATCTCCCTGATAGGTGATGGAGCCACTCAACGCGTTTCCTTTGACCACTCTGGCACCGGAAACATCTATCAACTCTATGTCGCCGCTCACGGATTCGGCCTCGACGGAACCGTTCATCTTCCCCACGGTGATATCGCCAGAAACAGCCTTTAAGAAAGCATCTCCATTAATACTGCGAAGCTCCAAATCCCCGCTAACAGACTTGCAATCCGCTCCTTTATCAGCCTTCATCACTTCGATACCTCCGCTCACCACATCCACTTCTATCGCGCCTCCAATCTGTTGAAGTGTCACATCCCCGCTCACTGATTTTATTTTAACAGCCACTTTATCTGGGACGAGCAGATGGTAATCGATGGAGACATTCAAAGACTTGATGCTCGGCTCAGGATATTTGGTCTCAATACGAAGAGTATTTGCCTCTTCCATAACCTCAATTTTCACTCTGGCTGCATTCTCTTGTGCTCTTTCTAGAGTCGAGGCTCTAGAGATCTTCTTCGCTTCAATCTTGACTTCGGCCTTATCCCAGCTTTCAACCTCGATATCTCCCGAGATATTCTTTAAGCTCACTTTCCCATCTCTGGCCAAAGAAACAGTCTTTTCAAATTTCTCCTCATACCTTTCTCTGTCGGCCGATTCGGCAGGAATCATTCCCAGGATAAAAAACATGACGGTTAAGATGGCGACAACGGTTAATAGCTTTTGTAATTTCATAGTAAACCTCCTTTTTAAAATTAAAGGGTTTTCCCCGTTCCCCTCTCAGGGGAAGATGCTGATTTGACGGCGGCCATCTCATCAAGCAATTTTAGCTTTACATCGTAGGCGTATAATAGATAATTTCTTGCTTCGAGATTGTCTGGGTGGGTGAGCACAGCTTTTCGGCAAGCATTGATAGATAAGTCAATAATCTCAAGATTGGCCTGAAAAATCTTGGCTACTCCTGGATCTAGCCTCCCTTTCTGGGTGGATACAGCTTGATCAAGGGCTCTTATCGCCGCTTGATAGTGACGCTCAGCCTCCCTTAATTTAGAAAGAGTGTATTGCTGAGGGTCCATGGAGCCGAAGATTCCTTTGCCATACCTCAACCCTAATATCACCCCGCCGGATACGATCACTAAAAGAAGAACTGCACCCAGAGCATATTTCAATTTGGGTTGGACCTTCAGAAAGTCAAACCATTTCCTCTTTTCCAGTGCAGGAGTCTGAACCGTTTCTGTCTCTTCTCCGATTCGAGACTTTATGCGAAACCAGCTCTGATCAGAGGGCGAAACCTCCTCCAAATCATGGGCCTTCTCCGTGATATTCTTGAAATCTTCGAGCACCTGCTGGCATTCCGGACAACTTTCAAGATGTTTCTGAAGAGCAGCTTTTTTGTCGGCATCCAGATGGCCATCGATATAGTCACTGATCCATCTCCTTGCTCTTGTGCATCTCATTTTTCTCTCCTACAGTGCATTTTTATCCTTGAGATAAGTCCTGATTTTCATCCTGGCTTTAAAAAGCTGGGACTTGGATGTTCCCGTAGAGCATCCCAGCGTCCGGGCAATCTCCTCATGTTTGAAGCCCTGAACATCATGGAGGAGAAAAACGCTCTTCAGCCCTCGAGGAAGACTCTCTATGGCTTCATCCAGGGGCTTCCTCATCTCTTTTTCCTGAACACCATGACTATCTGCGTTAACAACTCTCTTAGCCTCATCCAAAGGAAGGGCGTCTCTGAGTTTGCTCCTCTTGCTTCGTAGATAGCTGTAACAGGTGTTGAGGGCAATGCGGTAAGCCCAGCCGTTGAACATCTCATAATTCTGGAGGCTCCCCAAGTTGGTAAATATCTTGACAAAGATATCCTGCAGCAGGTCTTCAGCCGCCTCATAATTGTAAGTGTGACGGTAGATCAGGCTGAAAAAAGGACGTTTATACTGTTCGTATAAAGCACTTATGGCCAGTGCGTCTCCTCCTTGACCGCGTTCAATCAGGTCTTTGAGCACCAGCGCATCTATTTTTCCTTTTCCGGCAGCAGATTCTTTCTCACGCTGAGATACCACGTAATTTTCTCCAGTCAAAGGCATTTTAGCATAACGGCCGATTCTAAAGCTAACCTGGCCAAGAACAGAGGTTAAAGCAACCTGATAGTACATACCTTTCTTCTCCTCATCTACATGAGATGAAAAAGACGGGCAAAGGGTTGCTTTTTAGGAGAAAAAATATGGAAGGCCTGGGAAATTTACATATTCCAGCGGTAAGAGACTTTGATCAGGAAAATATTGTCTCCCGGCGCGGTCAATAAGTCACCCAGGTCACGCCGCAGATTGAAATCACCAGGATGGGCATAATCTGAGCGGTTCTGAGTCCAAACCAGATAAAGAATCGAACCCGGAAAATATTCCCAGCGCAGGACCATAGTCCCCCGGAGAGACTTCACATTAAAATCAGGATTATAAAAGGAAAATTCATCAGCAGGACCAGACCCGTCCGGGTCGATCGTATACCTGCTATCAGCATAACTTACGGTAGAAATTCCTTCTCCAAAGATATTGAACTCATAGCTCTTGGGTCTGGCCAACTCTCTGAATTGTTGGTATTCTCCAACGGCCAAAAGAGGCTGTAAATAAAGCTGAAGACTCAGCTTAGGGGTAAATATCCAGTTCAGCCGAATATCGCTGGAAAGCATCCTCTGATAAAATTTGGCGAATACGTAACGCACTCCGAAGGTTTCCATCATCAAAGGATCCTCAACTCTGGTCACCCACTGGATGCTTGACCGCCGGACATAATACTCAGGGCCGATGGAAAGGCTGATATTTGTCCTCGGCTTCCAAATAAAAGAAAGGCCGCCGTCCCAGCTGTAGCCGTCTTCAGGTCTTGAATAGAGACTTGTATAACCAGAAATAACGATCGACTTCCGGCTGTCGCTGTAGAGACTTAAATCAACCTGGAACCCATCAGGAATCTGGGCTAACGGGCCTCCCCTTGTCAGGCTGTTGCTGATGGTCTGAGGATTATAAGCAAGCATGGAGTTAAATTCCCAATAGTTCAGAAACTGGCCCTCGAATAAGATTAAAAATCCATCCCAGGTCTTATTCCCCCCAAAGTCATAATTGCGGAAAGGTCCACCGTAGATATACAAATATCTGAACAACTTTCCTGGATGAGGCCAACTGTATCCAGTAAGCAAATGGGCGTTTATTTTGTCTGAGCTCGAGTATTGAAATCCCATGTCATTGGGATCAAATCCAGGAGAGAGGACTCCGAAGGCTGCATTAAAAAGAACCCGGCCCTTCTGTTTATTCAGAGTAAAACGTCCGCCCCAGCCCCCCAGGCTCGTCGCCTCTTTATCGAGTTCGACATGGGTGGCATCGGGGCGCTGGTAGTAATGGAGAGACGATTGCTGTAGGGAGAATATTGCGGACTGGCTTCCTTCAACCCGGGTTCCTCCAAACCAGCCATTGAGGACCCAGACTTTTTCCTTGTCAAGGAATGTCCAGCCGTCAAGACCAAGACTGAAGGCATTCCTGTTCAGAATGTTTTCCAGATTGTCATTCTGCAAGTTTCTTAGAACAGAAGTGGCCATTAAGCCCAATCCCTGTCTTCCCTCGCTGAATTCCTTCTGGACCCGCAACACTCCATAATAAGAAAATGGCTCTACCTCTTCCCTGAAGCGTTCATCGCTATAGTCAATCTCAGCATATTCCCTGGCAGTTAGACTACTGATGAATCCAACATTCCAGTTATGACCTATTCTGCCTGTGAGTTTGAAAGCCCCCAGGATGGAAGTTCGATCGGGAAAATTCACAAAGCCACTCTGTGAGACATAGCCCTGAGGAATTCTGCCGATGCGCCGGCTGTAGAAGAAGGATGGTGAGCTCCAACTTATGTTGGCCTGACTGGTGGCGCCTCCTTCCCCAAAGTTATTAAAGGTACTGGATCCCTCGATAAAAAACGGTCTTTTTTCCGAATAATAGGTCTCGAAAGCGCTCAAGTTAATCACAGCCGGATCAACCTCAACCTGGCCAAAATCAGGATTGACCGTTAAATCCAGCGTCAGGTTGCTCTTGAGTCCGACTTTAAGATCAAATCCTATATTTCCCAAATATTTCTGTCCGGTCTCGAAGGGATTTCCAGGCTCTTTCGGGCTGAATTGAGCATGCCCAACAGAATAGGGCAGAAATTCAACATGCCGTCCGGGATGAATATCCTGGATTCCCACCAGTTTGGCAAAGCAGGAGACATAACCACTGTCTTCTTTGGGAACCCAGATAAAGGCCGTCTTCTCGTTTTTCCGTTTGATGATCCGCCGAAAATTGACTCCCCAGACATACTCTTTCTTCTTCGAGAAACGGAGCTGGTTGAAAGGGATCTTGATTTCCACCGTCCATCCTTGCCCATCGACCCGAGCTTTCCACTCCCACACTCCGTCCCAGGTGGAGTCGTTCCATTCATCGTTGTATAGAGACCAGTCGACGATCGAACCGGCCGGGTTGACAGCAAACTGGAAGCCAGTCCTCCGGTCATAGTAAGGATCGACGGCAAATATGAACCAGTCTGAATCAACGAAATCATCCCGTCGCCCCAAGCGCCTGGTGATCAATTCAGGCTCTGTGTCAAAAAGCCGGGCAGCCACATACAGAGCGCGCTCATCATAGGCAATCCAGACCACGGTTTTTTCAGTAGGCTGCTCTCCATCATGGGGATCTGACTGTGTAAAATCGCTGTATCCCTCATTCTGCCAGACATTTTCATTCAAGGCACCATCAATGACGACCGAGCCGTTGATCCGTACAGCCCTGACCGTTTTCTGTTCTATGACCTTAGCCTCTCGTGCCGATAAAATAAGAGGTAGTAATGTAATCAACACAGCAGCTATTTTTTTCTTCACTTATCCACTCCTCTCAAAGGCTCAGCTACGTTTTTATGAAATCTGAATGAGGGAATAAAAGATATCAAACCATGCCCGTTTTGATTCTTCATCCAGTAATACGTGAGCTAAACAGTATTTGTTTACTTTATTATTCTTATACGAGAGAAAGGCACTTTTAGTTGCCAAGACATTTTTAAGGAGGATATCTCTGTCTCAGATTGGCAGAGTGTGGAAACCGGAGAGACTGAACGCACTTTGTCTGGGTAAATTCGAGTTTGACAAAAGAGCTTCTTTAAGTCTGGCCGTCTCTTCTAAGAAGATTACTCTTCAAAAATATAGGCTTCGTCAAACTTGGGACAGATAAGTCTTTTCCCTATGCTCTTCAAAACATCGAGGGGGGCCTTATACAGAAAAATCTTGATCGGAAACGCTCTTTCTGCATCTGGTTGAAGTTTTAATCCCCATGAATGACACTCCAACTCTCCAAAGGCAAAGGGGCCTTCTTCAAGATGGCTGTAAATCTGGATGGCATCGCCATTGGACTCCTGTTCTTCTTTTGGCCGATCCACATAATGTTCGTCGGGCATGACAGGAAAGGTCATGAAGACCATGAAAAAATCCTTGCCTTTGGCTCTGGCCAGATAACAGATGACTCCTTTGCATGATTCAGGGCGAATGGCAACTTTATAACGCTGGCTGCCATGAATAAAAAAGGAGAAGGAGTCAGCGTTGGATTTGACGAATCTCTCAGGAATAGGCTCGAAATAATTTCCTCTCCAATCCCCGCTTTCCACTCTCTCAACGGGAACAACCATGGTTCCTTTAGGCGGAATTTGGATCAAACACCAGAGGGCTAAGATTCGATCCAGGAAAACATGGGAATTATTTCTGAGCTTATGAACGAAATCAATCCCGAGAAAACTGTAAGGCAATTCCTTAAATCCAGGCTCTCCTTGCAGAGGATCGTCAAGATGCCCGAGCTCCCGGGTCAATGTCAAATCATAATCCTCCTTTCCATCATTGGAGGTTGTCTGGAACCTGTTCTGGAGAATCAGATGTTCATTCTCTTCAAAGTGGACAACCTTGTAATCTCCTGGATCCATCGGAGAAAAATCTTTTTGTCCCTTCCAATCGGGCCGAAAAATAAAACCTTTTGCTCCTCCCTCAGGAGAAATCCAGCTGCGCTGCCCGCCCTGACCCTTCAGAATATCAGGATGAGTCCAGAAGAGATTTTCCCCGTCTACAGACACGGCAAAAATCCTGGCTCCAAATTTAGGAACCACAAGGAATTGATTTCCCCGCTCATTAGAGAAAAGGTAATAAGCGATCTTGTGCTCCTTAAGGACATTTATTGTGCTGTTTATATCTGGCGCCTGCATCGAGGTGTTCTCTCCATCCAAAAATCCAATCGCTCCGCCGCTTATAATCGCCGCTAACAAGAAAAAAATCAATCCTCTCATTTCTTCACCTTTTCCGGCTTTTGATATTCTTTCCTAAAAAGCTGAGCAGTTTCATCATTGAGCAGGATGACGATGGAATAGATGCCCAAAATCGTCCCGAAAGGAATAACAATAAGATTAAGAAACGCCTCAACCAGAACCAAGACTCTTCCCCACTCCTGCCTCTTGAGAAGTCCGATACCGGCTATGACTTCCGGAGCTGAGAGAACCACAAAAAACAGGCCTACGCCCAATCCCACAGTCCGGAGAATAATAGGAGCCTCATATCCCATATCCGGAATGAAAGAGATTCCAAAAAGAACCCCCAGGATGAACAGGCCGAAGATGACTCCGATAGCTCCCCAGACTATCCACAGGGCTCCGATCACATCGATATGTTTTTCCATCTGTCCAACCTCTTACTCTTCATAAACCACGGCTGTTCCACTGGCGCTGACCATCAGCATCCCGCCTGTCTGACCGACTTGGATAGTCTCATAATCCAGATCCACGCCCACGACAGCATTTCCCCCCAATGATTTGGCTTGATCTTTCATTTCCTCGATAGCAATCTCCTTCGCTTTTTTAAGTTCTCTTTCATAAGCAGCGGATCTTCCTCCCACAATATCCCTGATTCCTGCAAAAAAGTCTTTGAAAATGTTGGCTCCCAGTATGGCTTCTCCGCTGACCAATCCCAGATACTTTACGATCCTTTTCCCTTCAATCTGAGGAGTAGTAAGGACTAACATGGTGCCTCCTTTTTATATTTATTTGATTCCACACTGCCGACACACCTTGACTGAAGACATCGATTCTCTGCTAGCTCCTTTCATCGCCGGATAATCCTGCCCTCTCTTTCCTCTTAAATATTTCCTGGATTTTGTATTCCATGTCCTGAAAATGAGTTCCCTGCCAGAAAATTCGCTGGCAATTGGGACAGAGGGCAAAGGATTCCGCACGCTCATAAACGAAAGGAGTCACCAGATTTCTGGCTTTCCTCTTGGGCAGATCCTTTAATAGAACGTTGCATTCAATACACCGTGAATTTGGATTGACTTTTTCCCAAAGGCTGAAGGCATCCAAAACCTGCTTTATCTGAATCTCCCAATTTTCGCTTTCGATGAAGAGCTTTTTCATCTTACCCGATTTTTCGATCAAACCGTTATCTCTGGTGAGAATAACTCTCTCTTCCTCCTTCGCCAATCGCACAAAATCTGAGTCTTCGATCTTGTTGAAATAGACGGTATCAAAGCCGAGAATCTTGAGCCATTTGGCTAATTTGCCCAGCATACAGTCAACGATGAATTTCATGGAAAAATGCCCTATAAGCCGAGAAACTGCACGCTCAATCCCGAAACAAAAATCATGGCTCCTGCTAAAGCGTGGACGTATCTTTCTAAACGCCCCAGACGAAGGAAATTCACTCCCCACGAAGTGACAGCGATGATGGTAAGCATGGTCAATATGGTTGTCAGGCCAAAAGCCAGGGTCACCAGAATAATCCCCCCGGTATCGTGTTTGATTGCAGGAAACATAACCAGCGGAATCAGAGGCTCACAGGGGCCGAACACAAAAATGGTAAAAAGAATCCAGGGAGTGAGGTTGGCCTTCTTCCTCCTGTCATGGACATGAGAATGGTCTGCTTCATGGGTGTGAAGATGATCATGTGTCAGACCATCGGCATGAAGGTGAAGATGCTTATGAGGTTTGTTCTTTATTGCTCTGTGCATTCCCCAAATAAAGTAGGCGAAACCAAATCCTATTAAAAGCCAGGCTGCTA
>CAYVAT010000021.1:0-17578 GCA_964449165.1 uncultured Eubacteriales bacterium
AATGCATCACATTGAAATGCATCACATTGAAATGAATACAAAAAGAGAAGTTCGTCTGTTGCATATTGCTTCTGGTTGTGATAGTATTTTTTTCGTTGAAATTAAAGAGGCCTGTCCGAGCTTCAGCGAAGACAGGAATCATGAGGGAGGGAAGAAGATTTCAACGGGTATAATTTATACTCCCTCATACGAAATCCAACAAAAGGAAGTTTGAATGAACATTTATGTAGGGAATTTGGCACGAGAAGCCACAGAAGAAGATTTGCGAGAGGCTTTTGCAGCCTTTGGACAGGTCTCTTCAGTCAAGATCATCACTGACAAGTACTCCGGCCAGCCTAGAGGATTCGGTTTCGTAGAAATGCCTGAAAAAGCCGAAGGCGAGGCTGCCATTTCTGGCCTGAACGAAAAAGAACTGAAAGGCCAGAAACTCAAGGTCAACGAAGCGTATCCGCGCCGTGACGACCGCAACAGAAGAGGTGGATTCGGAAGAGGCGGCGGGTTCGGAAGAGGCGGATCTGGCGGGGGAAGGCGCTTCTAATCATCGTTTATCGGCTGTATTCAATCTCTGTTAACAGCTTTCCCGGACACATCCGAAGTCTATCCCGCTCCTCGCATACCTGCTTTAGATTTATAATCGCGAGCCGGTCAAATCAAAGGAAAAATGGATGAAAAAATATCAGAGAAAGGAAAGAAAAAAGAGAGAAAGAAAAAAGGAGAAGAGAAAAAGAGAAAGGCGAAAAAGAAATAAATTCTGACTTACAGCCAGAGCAATCCTTCAAGAAATTCTTTGCTGCATCGGCAATCTCCCCGATAGATCCTAGACAATTGCCGTAGTCTATCCCGCAGTAGGTAAGCAAGGCTTTTTTGACTTTATTTATCCAGCTTAGAATGAGAGACTGAATCCCAATCTGTAACCTGGTGATTTGTTGTTTCGTAAGGGATGAACGATTTCAGTGAAAAAGACCCAAAAATTTGTGCCTGCCATGACATAAGGATAGAGATAACCGTTGTTACGGGAGAATTCCATTCCTCCGCCCCCATAAAAGCGAAAGATGGCGAATTTCCGGGGGATCATATAGGCTGCTCCTGCCTGAAGAAGAAGGTCTGATTCATCGGAATCATAATCCAGATTTCCTGTGAGATAGATATTACGGATTGCCAGATGTTTGTAGCCTATACTGCATGGGTAGAAAACGAACAGAGAAAGGTTGAGATAATTCTCCGCTGGCCTAAATTTCTTTCCACGCGCAAACGCTCCGGGGACTGCAAGAAGAAGAATGAGCATCCCCAGCAAGCTTATTTTCATGCATTTTTTCATCTTTGTCTCCTTTTCATTCCATCTGTCAATACTTACAGCAAATACCATGCCAAATAATTGTTCCAGGTGAGGGTGATTTTTTGTACTAAAAAGAGGACAGATGTGATAAACAAGAAAAAAATCTCTTTTCCTTGAAATACAACTTTTGATATAGTGGGACATCCGTCTGGAACAGGCTTAGGCCTCCTTTATTCTGATATTCTGAGATAAATGCCGATGTGGAATTTTTTAAAGCGGCTATGGCACTTGCGCTACAGCCAGACCCGCTTCCGTCTTGTGGATATCAACTGCATGGCCTACCTCGGCCTGGTAGCCGTACTCCTTCTCTTTTTCCACAAAGCGGTGGACCTTTGGCCTCTTTTCATTCTCGCTCATTTAGTATTGATAATCGGCATTTTAGAGGTGGTTCGCCTTGTTGAGAGACATTCTCAAAAAAATTTCTTACGGATATTAAGGACATTTTATCCTGTCTCGTTCTTCCTTTTTGTATGGGAAGAGCTGGGAGTGCTGGTGCGCATGATTTATGGTTCTTACTGGGCGACAGATATCATCATCCATTGGGACAAACTGTTCTTTGGAGTGCATCCCACCGTCTGGATACAGAAATTCTACCAGCCTTGGCTAAACGAATTGATGAGCTTTTTTTATTTGGGTTACTACACCTATTTCGTGATTCTGCCTCTGGCGCTTTATTTAGCCAAGAAAAGGCAGCAAGTCTTCGCCGTTTTTTCTGTTGCCACTTTCACATATTTCAGCAATTTTATCTTTGCTTATCTGCTTCCTGTTGTCGGCCCCCAACACAGTCCCATGCTCCAGAGCTTACAGACACATCAGATCACCGGCTATTTTCTTACCAAGATCAGCCAGATCATACAAGCAACAGGCGGAATAGCCGGGGGAGCATTCCCTTCATCACATGTCTCTGGAGCTATGGTGTGGGCTTTCCTGGCTATTCGTTATTTCAGGAAGATGGGGTATGTTATGCTGCCCATATCCTTGGGAGTAGCTGTAGCTGCCATCTATCTGGGGCTTCATCATGCTCTGGATTCTGTTTTCGGAGTTATGTGGTTTGCTATAAGCTATCCCATAGGCCTGTGGCTTATTAAAATTCGAGGAGAAGATCCGCTTAATTACAAATGAGGAAGAAGAAGGACACACGGACCTGAACGTTTTTCTATTAATGAGCTTTATTTTCTGCTTACTTCAGGTAGAGATAGATGCTGTGCTCTTCATCATCTTCAGACTTCATGATGACATAGTCCACCAGCCTGCTGGCCCATCCGGGGATAGGATAATTGTGCGCCACAACGTATGAACCGCTTTTCAACTGCTTTTCCAGGTGAGGGCGAAGCTGGCCGTTTATATCCATGAGAAGATACAGTGTAACAACGGTTGCCTCACTGAAATCGGCTCTTAAGGCATCTTCCAGTCGAAATTCGACCATATCCTCCACCCGGGCGGATTCAGCATTTACCTTTGACTGCTCAATAAGCTGAGGGACGAGATCGATTCCAACTCCGTGCGCGCCAAACTCGGAGGCAGCGGTGATCACTATTCGGCCGTCTCCACAGCCCAGATCATAGAGAATATCCTCCTCATCCACCTGAGCCATTTCGAGCATCCTTCTGACGATATCCAGCGGGGTAGCCACAAAGGGAACGATGTCTTCTATGTCGGCTTTTTTAGAGGAATCTGTATAAACATCAAGCTTACCCTTCTCATCAAAATCAAAATAACATGAGATTCCCGGATTAAGGCGATATGTCAACTTTATATTGTCTCTGTAAAAGGCCAGTTTTAAGGCAGTATCCCCGGGATAGCGATGGATATCACCCGGCTTGATGGTCTTCCTGATGCGCTTTTCGCCAGGGCGGTTCGGAGTGAGAATATAATCGATGGCTTTTGCTGTTGCATTACGAATCGTGGTTTCACTTAATTTCGTTTGATTGAACGTATTTTTCCCGCGCTCTTTAAGTTGCGGACGGAGCAGCTCAGCTTCATAGGAGGCTGAATGGACGAAAATCAATAGGATGGAAAGGATAAGAGTTTTTGCGGTAACAGGAAGCCGTCGGTTCCTATCCATCCTCGCCAAGACCCTTCCACCCACCACCATGGGCTTCAGATGGACAGGAACCGCCGATGTTAATGACTATATCCCTCATCATTAGATGCAATGGAGATAAAGATGCTTATTGTTGAAATTAAGTATTGTGTCACCACATTATTTATTTTAGTTTATAAGCAGTTATGTCGTCTATAGGATTCAAATGACCGTCTGGATCTTACTTTCCGGGATAGTAGCCCCTGCTATCTTCTGGATAGGCTATTTTTATTATAAGGATCGGCTTCAACCGGAACCTCTCAAAACGATAGGTGTGTCTTATATACTGGGAATCCTTTCCGGATTTCTCTGTTATCAATTCTACAGGCTTTTGCCTATCATAGGAATTCCAAATGATCCCAGTGCATTGATGGAGGGCAACCGGCTTCAATTCTTGGGGTATAGTCTCGTCATTATTGGAATCTTTGAGGAGTTTTTCAAGTATCTTCCATTTGTTTTTATCATCATGAAGTGGAAAGCCTTCGATGAAAAAACCGATGGAATCATCTATGCTTCTATGGTCGCACTGGGATTCGCCAGTTTTGAAAATCTTATTTACCTCAGATATATGGAAGGCCTTGAGTTGTTGGGCCGAGCTTTTGCCTCGCCTCTAACCCATTCCATTTTTTCTTCGATCTGGGGTTATTTTTGCGGCCTGGCCTGGATACAGAACAGATCGCTTGTCAAGGCTTCCCTGAAAGGCCTTGCCCTGGCGGCAGTCTTACACGGTATTTTTGACTTTCTCACCACATCCTCTGCGCTGCGCGTGGTGTCGTCTTTGCTCATATTGATGATATGGATATGGAGAATGAGAATACTGGAAAGGTCCGTTCAGGCAAGAAGGGAAAATGCTAAAGCACCTCATGGATAACTTATCAAATTGTTTCTGTTCAAAGCAGTGAGTCTCTTATTCTAGAGAATCAAAATCAACTTTCCCCTTAATTGCCGCGAACTTTTGCCTTTTCGATTTCGTATAAGCAAGTGAAAGAATGGATAATGGTTTAGGGAGAGCATGTTGATTAGCAGGAAAAAGTCAAGGAGGCATCATGAAGCTTCGAGGATTGGTACACATCGGACTCATCACCATATTTTTGTTCAATCTGGGATTATGGGCAGAAGAGGAAAGCCCTCAGAAAAAAACATTCAGAATCCCTGAAATAAACTCCGATATCGAAATAAACGGTGTGCTCGATGAAGGAGCATGGAAAAAGGCGCTTTCGTTTCCTGTAAACATCGAAATCATGCCCGGCGAGAGTATAGAAGCGCCGGTTAAAACCGAATGTCTTATGATGTATGATGGGAAAAACCTCTATGTCGGATTTCTGGCTTATGACCCTGAGCCAGAGAAAATCAGGTCCTACTTGGCGGATAGAGACAATGCCTTCGCAGATGACTATGTAGGCATAGTCCTGGATACATTCAACGACGAAAACAGGGGTTTTGCCTTCTTCGTCAATCCTCTGGGTATCCAGGGAGATGAAATTATGAGCCTTGGCGGTAATAATGAGGATGATTCCTGGGATGCTATCTGGGATTCTGCAGGAAGAATCACAGATTTTGGTTATTCTGTAGAGATAGCCATCCCTTTCCGCTCCCTCCAGTTCCAACCTTCTGAGGAAGAGCAGGTATGGGGATTTGCCCCGGTCAGAAACTATCCCCGAAGCCGAAGGCATCAAATAACAAACTTCAAGCATAACAGGAATGAACAATGCCTTCTTTGCCAGTTCCCCAAGCTGGTGGGCTTTAAAAAAGTCACACCTGGCCACAACGTAGAGCTTGATCCTACCATGACAGGGATCCGAACCGATGAGAGACAGGATTTTCCCGAAGGAAAGATGAAAGAAAAGGATTCCAACCTGGACTTCGGCTTCTCTGGCCAATGGGGATTCACCAATAACCTGACCCTAAGCGCAGCACTCAACCCCGATTTTTCCCATGTCGAAGCTGATGTTGCACAACTGGAGATTAACAAACGGTTTGCTCTTTATTATCCGGAGAAAAGGCCCTTTTTCCTGGAAGGGAACGATTTCTTCGAGACGCCTCTTGAAGCCATCTACACGCGTTCTGTAGCTGACCCTGACTGGGGAGCGAAGATTTCGGGAAAGGAAGGAAAGAATGCCATCGGGATATTCTCTTCTCAGGACAGGATCACCAACCTCATTTTTCCGGGCGCAGAGGAGTCTCGCTCTACATCATTGGATCAAGTCTCCTATGCCAATGTCCTGCGTTACCGAAGAGATGTCGGAACAGCCTCGACCGTTGGTGTTCTAGTTACAGACAGGGAAGGCAACAATTACCACAACCGGGTGATAGGTGTAGATGGCCTGTTTAGATTCTCCAAGTCCGACTCATTGACCTTCCAGTTGATGGGTTCACAGACGGGTTATCCTGCGGAAGTTGCTCGGGATTTCGGTCAGGATCTGGATGCTTTCAGGGGGCATGCGGCTTACTTGAACCTCCGGAGAGAAAAACGATCGTATGGTTTGAGTGCGAGCCTTATCGATTGCAGCCCTGATTTCAGGGCCGACCTGGGCTTTATGCCTCAGGTAGATTATCGGCGTTATAATACAGGAGCATGGTACACTTACTGGGGTAAAGAAAAGGAATTTTTTTCTCAAATAGATATAGGCTTGAACTTCTCCCAGACGGACGATCATGACGGCAACCTTCTGGATCGGGAATGGGAGTTAGAAGTTGATTTCAACGGTCCTCTCCAGTCTTACTTTGAGTGGGAAGTGAACAGAAGAAGAAGAATTTATCGCAGTGTATCCTTTTCGCAGGTTTACAACTTTGCCTACTTCGGTGTCCGGCCTTCAGGATTTCTTTACATTGGGATATGGGCAGGCTATGGAGATGAGATCGACTATGAGAATGTGAGAGCAGGAAAAGAATTTGCCTTCGAGCCCGACATCACCTTAAAATGTGGAAAGCATATCAACCTGAATGTCAGTCATTCTTTCAGCCGGCTCAACGTGGAAGGAGAAAGGCTGTTTACCGCAAACCTGACCCAGATGAGGCTTATATATCATTTGAACAGCAGGGCTTTTTTGCGAGCCATCCTTCAATACCGGGATATCGGACGCAACCAGGATGTCTACCCGAATCCCGTTGATCCCGAGTCCAACCGGCTGTTCTCACAATTTCTCTTCTCCTACAAGATCAATCCTCGCACAGTTCTCTTTATAGGATACAGCGACAATTATTACGGTTTTCAGAATGTCGACCTGACCCAATCCAACCGCACTTTTTTCTTAAAAATCGGATATGCTTTTTCCCTCTAGCCTGGAAGGGAGTACCGCTTTTCTGATTACCTTTATCTTCTGCTGCTGCCTCTCACTGTAAAAGAGAGTACGAAAAGCACAAAACCCACCAGACAGACAATGCCGGCGATGGCGATCACCGGTGAGAAAAGTCGGTCGACAATTATCATCGGAATCCAGCTTGTCTTTTCCAGGATCAAATCATTTAGTTCAGTTGCGCATGACCCTGAGTAGGAATAAGGGGCAAACTTTATGGCAAGCAGAGAGATATGCTTGGCAAAGAAAG
Organism: uncultured Eubacteriales bacterium; assembly: GCA_964449165.1. Classification (GTDB taxonomy): domain Bacteria; phylum Acidobacteriota; class Aminicenantia; order Aminicenantales; family Aminicenantaceae; genus CAYSCW01. The sequence continues at coordinate 6,966 of CAYVAT010000021.1, forward strand.
CGATGCTGAGTGCAGGCAATCCCCCGATGAATACAGGAATCCCGGACCACCTGAGGAAGCTGGCTGGAGATGTGGCAGCGATGAGTGCTCCGCCAAAAATGAAGACTGCCGGAATAAGAAAAAGAAAATAGGAAAGCAGAGTTATGTTTTTCGAGACACCGAAGGGAAGGAAATGGACGTCCTCGAAGATTTCAACCTCATCAGACATGTCATTGACAGCTTCAATGCGCTTATATTCCAGTACGGATTTTGCAATATCCAGATCGGGCTGACAGGCGGGCAGCCTGTGATGGCCAAGAGTTTTCAGGGAAGCCTGCTGCCAGCGCCGGGTTCCGTCTTCGTCACATGGCGGCAGATGTTTGAGTATTTCCAGCAAATAAAGATCGACATCTTCACTAAGGAGGCTCTTCTTCAATGGACGAAGATCGAACACCACTGTCCTGGGTTTTATTTCTCCTCTGAGTATTTCTCCAACTTCTTTAAGCGATTGGGATAATTCATTCTCCAGCCATCCTAGAACACCGATTTTCTCCAGGAATTCCTTGGGAGTGACCCCTGCTTCTGCAGCAGCCCGAAACCATGCTCTGGTGTTCTCGTCTGTGATCACGTTCTTATTCTGAGCTTCTTTGAAGATTTCGTCTGCCATGTCGGGAACTTCGGAAATGATCTCCCGCGGCAGGTCGGAAACGAATTCAGGAGAGATGGTGGCTTTAGTCAGGCCCACTGCCCAGATGATAGCAAACAGGGTGGGGAGGCCCAGGAGGATAATGATAAACGCTCCGATGATCTTTCTCACAGGTCTCATAAAACCCTCCTTTCTGGGATATTTCTATGCCAGGGATTGGCAATTGGTTTTTTTATGGAGTTTACTTGCTTCTGTTTGCAATTGGGTATCGCCTCTGTGCTTATATCACAGGCTCAATATAAGGGTCAAGCGGTCTCCTGGGCTGCCTCCATCTCCGCTTTGCTTACAGCATAATACATCGAGGCAAAAGCGCTGTGAATCAAGATGATCGCAGGAATTACGCCAACAAACAAACAGATTATACCGGCTATTCCCAACGGTATGGCCAGTAGTCCTATGAGGAAAATCTCTACAGCGTGTCCACGGGTCATTTCCCAGCTTGTTTTGACAGCTTCCACCGGGTCCATATTGCGATCGAGGACAAGATATTTGACAAAAGCCAGCTTGCAGGCGAATATGATTCCCGGAACGATGAGGAGAAAGAGGCCGAGAGCTATTATGACTGACACCAGCAATTTAGCTAATACCACGTTCAGGTAATTCTCAAAGGATAAAAACATATCCTTTACTTCAAAAGGCTCGTTTCTGACAGCTTTGAGAAAGACAAATGCCGCTCCGTAGTCGATGGGAGCAAATAGAAGCAGCCAGTAGGCAAGAGCAAATATGCGCAAAACAGCACCACCAGGCGTATCACGGCCATCCAGAGAATTGATTATTCCGAGCGGCATGAGCACAACTCCGACGATGATAATTATAAGGAAAAGATCCAGGAAGAACTTCTTCATCCTTCTCCATCCGAATCCGTAGCAGGAGCCTGCGGTAGGCATGAGGACAACTTCCGAAGCTTTTTCATTTTTATTGTTCATGTGAACCTCCTTTTTTTATTTTTCTTTTTTTCGAGATCATAACCTCACACAGCTAAAATACGTATTTTTCCTTGAATTTACATCCAACAAAAGTAGGAATTGTCGAAAACACGACTTAAGTCGGATTTACAGTTTGAAATGATCAAATTATTTTTTCTTGAGCCAAAGAGTTTTTTTTGTATACTTTAAGTCTGGGATACTGATGGTGAATCGGGTATATGTATAATCTTTTCTTCTTGGCCATCCTCCTCCTTTCCATCTGTGCTGGATTATACGCGATCTTGATTACCTACAGACTGCATAAGCAATACAGAGAAAATTATCTTTCTACATACCTTTATTTTCAGATATTCATGACTGTATTTGGTGTCTATGGCATCGCGGGCCGGCTCATAGCCAAGGAATTGTTATCGCAGCAGGAATCTTCATTTCAGACAATCGAAAGCATCGCGCATTTTTTCACTTTCCTGGGCGTTCCTTTCCTGATTTTTGCCTGGTACATGTTCATAAGATTATGCCGGGAATTAATAGGAAAAAAGCTTTCCCGGACTTTTAATTTGAGTTATTTCTTTGTTCTGATTCTTATTTTCTTTGTGTATGGAAGTGTTATCGTTTTGATCAACGTCTCCGAACTGCAGGAAGAGTCGTTTGCTCTTTTGGCCTCAGCCGTTAAACTTGTCTATGGAGGTCTGGAAGTCCTGGTTCTGGGGACCGGCCTTTCACAGCTTTTTATCCATGCCAGATACATGAAGGATGAGGTTAAGAAAAGGGCTGTACACACCTTCGCTTACATCAACCTGATGGCTTTTTGTCTGAGCCTTTTTTTCTTTCTTCACGCCCATCAAGGTCGCATGCTTTCGGCTGCTTTCCTCTTTATATTCTTTTCTCGAAACATCCCGCCTGTTCTCTATTGGAGGTTTTATCTAAAGAAAAACATTGTTGCTCCTTCGCTTCAGGAGGTAGAGGCTCAAACACTGAGAGAGTTTTTCGACGAACACAAGATCTCAAAAAGGGAGGAAGAAGTCATCGGGCAGCTGTGCGAGGGGAAATCCAATAAAGAGATCGGCAAAGCTCTTTATATCTCATTGCAAACCGTTAAAGATCACATCTATCGTATCTATCAGAAGACAGATGTCAAAAACCGTGTGCAACTGATTAATCTGATTCAAGGCTACAAGAGTAAAGGAAAAGATTAATCCCCTCTATTGCCATTTACATCCTTCAGGATGCAGAGGATTTCTATGGATAACTTATGCTTAAAAGTAAGCATCTATTGTTGTTCATGTTTTTCAATTGGAATCTAAAAGGCATTTCCTGTCCAGGCGCCGCTTTATTCGTGCTTGAGAGCCACGACGGGATTGGCCGAGGCGGCCCGGATGGCCTTATATATCACAGTCATCAGCCCGATGGTCAGGGAGATGATGAGGGCACCGAGGAACAAAAGAGCGGGAACACTTGTGTGGTAGGCAAAGTTGTTCAACCAATCGTTGACAGCAAAATAAGCGACTGGCCAGGCGATGAGGTTGGCCAATCCGATAAGCACCAGGAATTCCCGGCACATGAGTGCCACAATCCCAGGCACAGAAGCCCCCAAAACCTTGCGGATCCCGATCTCTTTGGTTTTCTGTTCTGCTGCAAAGGAAGCGAGCCCGAAAAGCCCCAAACAGGCCACCAGGATGGCCATGGCCGTGAATATTTTAAGCAGTGTCCCTGTTCGTTCTTCAGACCTGTACATCCTGGCAAAATCCTCGTCCAAAAACTGGTAGCTGAAGGGAATGTTTGGCAGGATTTTTTTCCAGGTTGCCTGGACAGAACCTATGGTTTCCGCAATACCTTCAGGAGCGATCCGGAGGAATAGAAAATTTGTCCACTCCAGCTCGGCCCATTTGATGACGAGAGGTTCGATTTGCCTTCTCAGAGGCTGGAAATGGAAATCCTTAATTACTCCGACAATCTTCCCTTTTTGATCCCAAAACGAGAAGGACTTCCCGATCGGATTTTCATGCCCCATGAGCCTGGCCAACTCCTCGTTGATGAGGAAACTCTCTTTTTTATCAGTCGGTAATTCTTTTGAAAAATTACGACCCCGGACCAAGGTCATCCCCATTGTTTCCACATAGCCGTCATCCGCTCCCATATAGGTCACATCCACCTTCAGGGACGGGTCTTTGCCTTCCCAATTGAATCCGCTGGAGCTCCAACTGGTAAAAGAAGGCTTCTGGGTAGCAACGGCGACATTTAAAATCCCGGGTGCGTTGGCCAATTCGCTCTTGAGTGTTTCCAGGTATGGCCGGCTGTAGGACCGGATGGGAATGGAAACAACTTGTTCTTTGTTCCACCCCAGATTTCTGTTCTTGATGAATGTCATTTGTTTGGAGACCACTGTTGTTCCGATGATGAGGGCTGCTGATAGGGAAAACTGAACCACTACTAGAGTTCGGCGAAAGACAGCATTTCCTGTTCCCGATCTCAGTTTTCCTTTGAGGGTATTGACGGGTTGGAACGATGCCAGGAAGAGGGCGGGATAACTTCCTGAGACCAGGCCTGTCAGTAAGGCGATTCCGGCTAATCCCAGAATTAATGCCCCTGCTCCTGTCGCATTCCAGGACATCTCCTTCCCGGCCAAAGAACCGAATGCTGGTAAAACAGCAGAAACAACGGCTACGGCAAGACCCAATGAAATGAAGACAAAGAGGAGAGCCTCGCCGTAGAATTGCCGGATGAGCTGTGACCGGAAAGCACCCACGACTTTCCTCAAGCCGACCTCTTTGGCCCGGTTTGCTGATCGGGCCGTCGATAGATTCATGAAATTAATACAGCCGATAATCAGAACAAAAATGGCGATGATAGAGAAGAGGTATACGGATTGGACAGCTAGATTCTCTTCGTAACCGGAGTAGGTAAACAGGTGGATCTTGGTTAGAGGAAGGAGTTCAAGCACCATCAAGCTGCGAGGGACTTTCTGACGGATGAACCCGCTGATTTTTGCGCTTACTTCTTCTGGGGAAACGCCGGAGTGCAATTGAATGTAAGTATAGGTCTGGTTGTCGGTGAAGTTGTCATTTGTCCGGCCGATCGAATCAAGATATTTATAAGGAATGAGAACATCGAACTGGAGAGAAGAATTCCGAGGGATGTCCTTTAAAACACCGGTGACTGTAAAATCGGCGGATTGGGCCACGTTAATCACTTTGCCGATCGGGTTTTTGTCGCCGAAGAACTTTGTGGCCACCCGTTCCGTCATCACAAGGGATGAAGTTCCAGACAGGGCATTTTCGGGATCTCCATTGGTCATGGGGAATGTAAACATTTTGAGGAATGAGGGGTCGACAGACCATATGGCGTACTCCTCGAAAGCTTTGTCCTTGTAGCGGATGAGTTGAGCGCTTAAATTTCCAGCACGGGTTGAGTTTTTTATCTCGGGGATTTCAGCTTTGAGGGCAGGTCCGAGTGGATGTGGTGTCCAGTAGATGTGGAGGGTTCGACCGCTGAAGTTCTGGTTGGATTCTACGCGGCAAATTGAGGATGCATTTTTGTGAAAGCGGTCATAGCTCAATTCATCCAGAACCCAGAGGCCGATAAGGATGCAGCAGGTCATACCAGCAGCCAAACCAAAAATATTCAAAAAGGCATAACCTTTGTGTCTGATGATGTTTCTTAAGGTGATTTTTACGTAATGAATCCACATGGGTAAACCTCGCGCTAGGCTAACGTTGTTCTATTAGAAAGACGTTTCATCAGACCAAAAGGTTTCCTGCTTATTTTTTTCTAGAACTTTTTAAAGGGATAGAAGCATTTCTTCCTCCGTGATAGGAGGGAGGAGAAGAACGGCCTTTTTCTTTTTTGACAGAAAATTCTAAGCGAGGTATAAAGATAGTGTGGGAAGATGCTCGAATTAAGGGGGATCACCAAGAAATTTCAGGTCTTTCCGGCGGTAAACAATGTCAGTTTCAAGGTCAAGCCATCAGAGGTGCTGGGTTATTTGGGACCCAATGGAGCCGGGAAAACAACCACCATCAAGATGCTGGCCGGCCTTCTTGAACCCACTGCCGGAGAAATCTATTTTCAGGGTAAGAATATAAAGGATGATCATTACCAGTATAAAAAAAGAATAGGTTTTGTTCCGGAAGAGCCGGAGATATACCCTCACTTGAGTGCTTATGACTATTTGCTGATGGTAGGAAGGCTGCGTCATATCTCTGAGAAAATCTTGAAGGAAAAAATAACACAATTTATGAAGCTTTTTGATCTCTCCCTGGATATGCATTCCTCTATTTCTTCTTATTCCAAGGGAATGATCCAAAAAGTTCTTCTTTCAGCAGCCCTCCTTCATGATCCGGATATTCTCCTCCTTGATGAGCCCCTATCAGGATTGGATGTGGAAACCTCTCTGGTTGTGAAAGGCCTTATCCAGAGGTTGAGCCATGAAGGGAAGATTATTTTCTACTGTTCCCATATTTTAGAAGTGGTAGAAAAGATATGCGAAAGAGTGATCATCATTCATAAAGGCAGGATAGTGGCCGATGACTCAGTGAAGAATCTGAGGGATCTGATGAAACTTCCCTCTCTTGAGGATATTTTTAATCAGTTGGTTGTTCAAGATGATACAGAGAAGATTGCTGATGAATTGGTTGAAGTCATGAAATATCGGTCAAAATAATTTACATGATTGGGTTTGAGAAGTTACTCCAGCACTCCGGGGGTCAAACAAAGCAATTCCTGGTTCTGGTCAGGCACTTCTTCCAACGCCTTTTTCAAAACGATGTGGTGGATTTTGAAGACCAGATGAAAGAAAGAACTATCGGAATCCTAGCTCTGATTGCCGTTTTCAGCGGTTTCCTGGCCTATGCTCTCGTTTCTAAATATGGCTGGCAGCCGGATAAGGGAACCTCCTGGATCGAGAAATGCGTTATGATCATATTCAGTATGCTGGTTATGGGTTTCATAGCTGTCCTGGAGTGGGATATCATTCTTCCTGACGAAAGGGATTTTACGAATTTGATTCCTCTTCCGGTCCGTACATGGACACTTTTAGCGGCAAAATTCACCAGTCTCTGCCTGTTTGTGGGGATGTTTGCTCTGGGAATAAATGCCATGTCGGTCCTGGCTTTCTGGGCCCATCTGCCCCAATGGCAGTCTCCGAGCTTTCTTTATAGCCTGTTCTTTGCCCTGGCGCATATAATCACCCTCTTTCTTGCCATTTTCTTTGCCTTTTTCTTTAACGTCCTTCTGATAGGTATCTTGATGGCCGTCCTTGGATATAAGCTTTTCAACCGGATTTCTTCCTACATCCGGGCCTGTTTGCTGGTGATCCACATCTTTTTGTTTTTAATATATCTCAGAGTTATAATCTACGGATTTGAGAATCTTATTCCTCTGGAAAAGATTCAAATCAACCAACATTTCCTCCGCGATTTTTCCAACTTCTTTCCTCCTCTGTGGTTTACTGATCTTTATGAGACTCTCATCGGGAATACATATCTTCCTTTTCATGGTGTTTACGTCCGTGCTCTCGTTGGGTTGGCCTTTATGGTGACAGCATTTTTTCTGATCACCGGGTTGAGTTATAGCCACTATCTCAAGAAAATGGGCACAAAGGAAAGAAAAAAAGCTCGTTTGCAAAAAGTCAGGCTTCTTTTCAAAGGGCTGTTTGATGGAATTTTTCTGAGAAATCCAGTGCAGAGGGTGGTCTTCCATTTTTACCAGAAAACACTCAAGGCCAGTATGTTTCATAAGATGCGCCTGGCCTCATTCGTTGCCGTAGGGATTGGCCTGATTCCTTTTCAGATAGCAGTAAAAGATGTGGTGCCCCAGACCTTGACCGGGATAAACAAAACCGTTCTTTCCTTTCCTCTGGTTCTCTCGTTCTTTTTGCTGCTTGGGATACGGGGAAGTGTAAATATGCCTGTGGCTCTTGGGGCAAATTGGATTTTCCGGTTGACCGAGTGGGAAAAGCGGAGGCATTATTTTTCGGGCATAAGAAAAGCGATATTCTTCCTGGGTCTTCTTCCTTTATTTTTAATTATCTTTGTTTTTTATCTCTTCCTCTGGGGAGGAATCACGGCTTTTTACCACAGTCTGTATGGTCTCGTGGTCTCGGTGTTGGTGATGGAGTTTCTCTTTTTGACCTATTGCAAGATTCCCTTTGCCTGTTCTTATCTACCCGGTAAGGAAAAGATTCAGCTCTACTGGATTCCCTATGTGTTCATATTTTTAGCCTACATCAATCTCATGAGCTGGATCGAGCTGCAGCTTTTAAGAGCTCCTTCGTATTTCTTTCTTTTTTATGGAATTGTTTTTTTCATGCTCTTGGGTATTAGGGTGTATCAGGTATTCTTTTTTTATAAGAAGACCGGAATTCAGTATGAGGAGCAGCTTGAGCCGGTGGTAATAGCGCTCGACTACAGAACTCCTCCCCACAAACGAAGAGTCGCTTAGTTACAAAAGCTCAGATATCGAAGGGTGAGGGACCAGCACGCTGATTTCCCCAGCGAGGAATAGAGGAAAGGATGCTTACTGCTTTAAAAGTCAATTTTATAAAAAGATAATTATGTTGTATTATTATGTATCAAGCTAGAGAGGAGATTCATTTGAGCAGAAAGGTTAAGGTCAATGTGAGTTGCCCTTTTTGTGGATTCGGCCAAGTTGTTTCCGTTTATACTTCTGTAAATGTCACTCTTAATCCTCAGCTCCGCCAGATGGTCCTGGATGACAGTCTGAACAGATTCGTCTGCTCAGATTGCGGTAAAAGCTCCTTTATCGGGACAAATGTGATCTATCATGATATGAAGAAAAAATTTGCCGTCTGGTTCTCGCCACAAGCCAGTCTCCGTGATAAAGACAGGAAGGCTTTGGCTAGAGTTTCGCGGTCAATAGGAATAGGGGAGTACCTCCTTAAGGCTCCCACGACCCGTTCGTGGGATGATTTTAAAAAAGCAATCTTGGATTTGGAAAAGAAAGAATGAAATTTTCCCTTCTTGTTCAGATAGAAAAACATTAAAATATATACATCATCATTCTGTGATAATTTTGGGAGGAAGATGAAAAAAACTGGAAAATCCTCCAGTTCGAAAGAACATTCCATTGCCGGAAAAGTGGAAATCCGGGAGATGGAACTCCACGACCTCCCCGCAGTTTTTGATATCGGGGAAAAGTCGTTCACTCCAGAGAAACGGCCTAATCTGTATCGTACCTGGGAGGAGTACGAGCTTCTGGACTTATTCGCAATGGATAAAGAACTCTGTCTTGTGGCGGAGATGGATGATAGAATCGTCGGTTTTGTTCTGGGATCAATGATCGAGAAAGAACACAGTGCCTGGGATTACGGGTATGTTGAATGGATAGGTGTGCTGCCTGATGTGAAGAACAAAGGCATAGGAACCCGGCTGTTCAATCGACTCACGGATTTATTCATCAAAAGGGGAGCGAGAATGATGCTGGTGGACACAGAGGCCGAGAATCATGAAGCTCTTTGTTTCTTTAAAAAACAGGGCTTTGGCCATGAAATCGAGCATATCTTTCTCTCTCGAAACCTGACCACACATCCTGATTACCTGAAAAAGAAGAAGGCGGAGCGAAAGCTCTCGAAAAGTAAGGGAATTATGAAATCCAATGAGAACTTATAGACCGGTTCTCCTCCAGTCTTCGCGGTTGACTTTCCTTTTTCTGAATAAATAAAATAATATATACAGTATCCAGGATAATCCATCGATAAAAGGAGGTATTATGTCAGCAGCAGAGAAGCCAAGGCTCTCGGAAGAAGAATTCATAAGAAGGGCCATCAAGAAGCTTCGAGGTAACTATAAAGGGATTCACAGCGTTTACAGCGGATTTAATGCAGCCTTCAAGGAATATTTTGGGACTAATCCGGTAGATACCACTCAAAGACTGGCCAAGGAAGGTAAGATCCGCATTCGACCGGTCAAAGGCGGAGTAATCCTCTATTTGCCTGAAGATGCTCCCAATAGTCCGGAAAATGTTTTGAAGAAGATTCTGGAGGAAGAATAAAATCTTTCGTCTTTAAATCCTGCTAAAATAATACTTTCATATCCTCTGGGGAATTCTTGGGGAGGGAATCGCTTTACTCGATCTAAAGAAGGAATATGAAAAAGTCTCGTTCAAAATCACTGAAGAAAAAATACTCTGGCACGAGAGGAATCCGGGAGACGCTGCAAGCTTTCAATGAAAGGCTCAAGGGGCCAAAACCAGGCCTGAGGGCGCAACTACAGATGAAAACCGATCCCAGGCCAAGCCATAGAGTCTTCCATGAGATGGAGGCTGCCTGCATTAAAGCCGGCGTCCTTGTCCTTCTTTTTCCGTGGAAAGATGAATTTTATCTTGTCCTAACCCGTCGCACCTCCCGGCTCAACCATCATCAGGCCCAGATTTCTTTCCCAGGAGGCCGCCAGGAAAAGGGAGAAAGCCTCAGGCAGGCCGCTCTAAGGGAAGCTTGTGAAGAGCTGGATATTCGTCCAGGTTCCATCCGGATCCTGGGAGAGCTGACTCCTCTCTATATCCCTCCCAGTAACTTTTGTATCTATCCGGTGGTGGCTGCCTCCGAGAGACGTCCTGATTTTCGGCCTTCAGCAGATGAAGTGGCTGAGGTGATCGAAGTGCCCCTGAATCACTTGCTCGACAATGAGAATATCCACAGGGAGATATGGACCATCCGGGGGACACAGGTTGAAGTTCCCTTTTATTCTTTCAAAGGGCATAAGATATGGGGAGCTACGGCTATGGTCTTGGCTGAGCTGCTTAGTTTATTAAGAGAAGAAATTCTCTGATTCCCACCGAAATATCATTGCAATTAATGATTATGAGAGGCTAAAATGGCTGTCCGGTTCGGTTGTTCTGACATCGAATTCTGAAAGGCGGTCTATCAATCTCTTGCTGCGCAAGACTTTTTTTATCTGAGGAACCTTCTTATGGCTGAATACTCCGAGTAAATGTTTTACTCCATACTCATCGTAAAGGTATAAAACTTTTTTACACTTTGCCCTTTT
>CAYVAT010000021.1:17678-25799 GCA_964449165.1 uncultured Eubacteriales bacterium
TTTGACTTGGCAATTTCGATGAGCAGAGGAACCGATTTATCCTCGGGAAGCTGGCTTATGGCAAAGACAGCAGATTCTTTTACCTCAATATCATCCTTGCCTTCAACAACCTCCTTGAGCGCTTCTGCACTTTCTTTGGAAGCTTTTTGACCGAGCCAGAAAATAGCATTCTTCCTGACCTTGGAGTCATGGTCGGTCTTTGCGATACTGATCAAATCTTCTATAGCTTCCTTCTGGTCGCTGAGGTTAAGAGCGAAGACGATCTGTTTTTTCAGCTCTCTGTTTTTTTCTTTGTTATAGATTTCTTTGAGACAGGCAAGGCTTTTTGAATCCTTGTATGTTCCCAGCCAAAAAATGGAATTTTTCCTCACTTCTCTTTCATAATTACCCAAGGATACGCCACGCAGGAAATCATAAGTTTTCGGACTCTGGTGTTCAGCGATAATGAAGATCAACTTTTTCTGTAATTTGATGCTGCTGGCTTCAAATTTTCCTTCCAGAAATCGCAGGCTTTCCTCTGTGTCAACATCTCCCAGCCAATAGAGAGGCTCCTCAGGGAATTCAAAGGTGCTGTCGAGATCGATCAGATGGATGTCAATGATTTCTGTTTTACTGTTTGAAATTCTGTGCAAGAAAAGGGCACCCACAGGCTCGCTTCCTTCCTCAGAGTTGTAGTGCACGCCGCTTTTTTTGTGCCGTGTGGTGTTCAGCTTGATCCTATTATTTTTGGAAGTGACTCTGAAAGGCTGGGTTGATGAATAATCTCCACACATGTCCATGCTGTGTCTGCTGATAAAAGCATAACCCGTGAAAAAGGTGTTCCCTTCTTTGGAATTTTTGAATTCTTTCTCAGCCGAGGCGAATTTATTCTCCAGGGAGATGTTTTTTGTATCGAGCATACGGACTTTGCCCTTCAGGAATTCGGGTATCTCTTCAGTGAGAAGGGGAGATGCTATCCAGATGAAGAGGAACGCTCCAATAACTATTATCCAGGTATTTTTCTTTTTCATTATCATTTTCCTTAGAATTTATTTCTCGAGAATTTCCCTGAGGAAATTCATGGCTTCTTCACTCTTTGACTGGCCCAGCCAGAATATCAACTGTTTCTTGAGCTCCACATTCTTCTCCTTGCGGGCCATTTCGATCATCTTTTTGATCGCTTTTTCCTTCAAATCCTTGGAGGAGTATCGTGAGTAGGCAAAGATAATTTTTTTCTTCAGTTCAATATCGTTGGTCTTGTCGTAAATATCCGAGAGGAGATTCAATACATCTTCATCTCCTCTTTGTCCTAACCAGAATACTGCCATTTCTCTCGGCTTCTTGTACTTCTCGTTCTTGACGATAGCGATCAGCTTCTCTTTGGATTTTTTGCTCTTGTTTTGGGATAGAGCAAAAATGAGTCCTTCTTTGATCTTTGGATCTTTTTCTGCGTCATAGAGCTGGATCAGCATATCCGGAGACTCTTCGTCTTTTCTCTGGCCGAGCCAGAAGATAGCTGCCTCTCTTGCTTTTTTGTTCTTCTCTTCTTTAGCAATCTCGAAAAGCTTGTACGTCGCCTTTTTGCTCCTGTTTTGTGAAAAGGCATGGATCAATCGTTCTTTGAGCTTGGTATCGGTGGTTTGGTCATAGATTTTGATCAGAGAGTCAAAGCTTTCTTTTCCTTTTCTCTGGCCGAGCCAGAAAATAGCTGTTCCTTTGATCTTTTTATCCGGGTCCTTGGTAGCCAGCTCTATCATGAGAGGGAGAACCTCTGGGTGATCTTTCTGGCTGAGAACAAAAACAGCCCTTTCCCTGAGTTTAGGATCGGCCTCTTTCTTGATAAGCTTAACCAGGATAGGGAAGGCCTTATCGTCTTCTAGATTCAGCAGTGCATTCAAAGCCACTAATTTTAATTCCAGCTCTGGATCCTCAGCTTCTTCCTTAGTTTCGGCAGATTCCTTCAGGGCTTCTGCCGCTTCCTTGACCGCTGTTTGAGCAACGTCATTTATGTATCTTTTGTAATCCTTCAGGCCTTTTTTAACCAGTTCTTCAGCTATCTCGATGCGGAGAAATTTTGCATCGTCTGTCCAGGAACTATCAGTATATCCTTCAATCAGTGAATCGAGATGTTGCATGGCTTCTTGTTGCATCTCTAACTGCATTTCCAGATTAGCCAAGCTGGAGCTCATCTTGTTCATGCTGTAGCTCAGCCAGTAGAGTGAGTCATCCAGATACTCGCTCTTGTCGAAATGCTGGAGGATTGTATTCAAGGATTCAATCGCTTTCTCCCAATTTTTTTGATAGATGGAGGCTTTGGCTTTTTCATAGATTTTTCGAGCCTCTCTATTTTCCTCTTCATTCTGGGCGTAGAGTAAGCCTCCGAAGACTAAGAAGAAGACTAAAAACAATGTGATTAATTTTGTCTGTTTCATATCAGAGCCTCCTTAAAGTGTTTGCAAGACTTCCATCCTGAAAAGGATCTCCCGGTCATGGATGAGATCCTTTATTAAAGAAGGAGTCTGTTTATCTTCTCTATTGAGGTTGGCAATCTCTTTTAAAACCAGGTCCACATCATCCAGAAATTGGGAAATGCTGGGATCGGACTTGGCCACTATGCTGCGCAGGAGAATATTCTGGATAAGAAGGTTTCGAGCCACTCTCTTATCCATGACGATTATTTCCTCTCCGCTCTCCGATGCAGAGTAGTTGGCATACTCGACCAGCACGGGTTTAAGCTCCTCGATGTATTGCTTCAGGGTTTGATCGACGTAAGTCTGTGAAATAGCAGGCTGTGGAGGCAGCTTTCCAGATGATGGGAGCCAGAATCTTCCGATAAGAATGCCCACAACAAGAATGAAAACAAGGGCAGCCCCGGCATAAGCCCACCGGCGGAGTAGATTATAACTTCTCCTGGCTTTCGGCTTCTGCCCGGTGTGCGAGTCTATGGCTTCCCAGCTCTTTTCCCAGTTTGCCTCAGGAAGATCTTCTTGTCTTGTCTCATCCAGAAGGGCCATGGCTTTTTTGGTCTGGGTAAATTCCTGAGCGCACCCTGGACATCCTTTGATGTGGATCTTTAACTCTGTTTTTTCTTCCTCATTCAGTTCGTCGTAGAAATAGAGAACGATTTTTTCCTTAAATTTTTTGCATTTCATAGTTGCTCTCCGAAATCAGACCTTTGAGGCTTTCTCTTATCTTAGAGACAGCCCTGAACAGGTGTTTTTTGACTCCTCCCTCGGTAATATTCATGCATTCAGCGATTTCTTTGATGGTCAGCTGTTGATAATGCTTGAGAACGAAAACCATTCTCTGCTGGCCTGATAATTTATGTAAAATTTGGTCAATTTTCTCCCGGACTTCCTCCTTCTGCCGTCTCTTGATAGGATCAGATTGATCATTTTCGGGAGAGATATTCTCCAGATAATCTTTTCCTAAGAGCGAGTTATTCTCCTTTCTTCTCTTACTCCGTCTGAGATAATCCAGACTGCAGTTGATACCGATGCGGTAAAGCCAGGGTGAAAAACGGGATCCGTTCTTGGTGTTGAACTTGGGCAGGGAACGGAAAGCCTTGATAAAAGTCTCCTGAAGAATATCCTCGGCATCTTCAGAATTTCTTGTGTACTGATAGGCTAGAGCGAAAATTCTCTGTTTGTTTTGATCATACAAAATCCTCAATGCTTCTCTGTCTCCTTCTCTGGCAGTGTGGATTAAAGCTTCCTCATCCATTTCATTTCTTTTATATAACAAAACGCATACAATTGCATTTTAGTTGACAAATAGAGAAAAAATGATAGTTAATTAGGCATGATCTTATAGGGGAAGAAGAAAAAATGGTTCTGCGTTATAAAAACATGAAGCTTTTTCTATGTATGAGCCTGGTTTTTTTTCTGCTGGGTTATTCTGCTGATCAAGAGAGAAATCAGAGTCTTCTTCCCTATAAGAATCATTCTCTCTCCTTGGATGAGCGGGTGGAGGATTTGCTGAGCAGGATGACTCTTGAAGAGAAAATCTCACAGATGATGAATGACGCTCCGGCTGTTGAGCGACTTGATATTCCTCGATACAATTGGTGGAATGAGTGTCTGCATGGTGTAGCCCGCGCCGGATTGGCCACTGTTTTTCCTCAGGCTATCGGCCTTGCTGCCACATGGGATGCTGAGCTCATGTGCCGGATAGCCGTAGCCATCTCGGATGAGGCGCGAGCCAAACATCATGAATTTATCCGCCGCGGCAAGAGGGGAATTTACCAGGGCCTTACTTTCTGGTCTCCCAATATTAATATATTTCGGGATCCCCGCTGGGGGAGAGGCATGGAAACATATGGAGAAGATCCTTTTTTGACGGGGAGGATGGCTGTCTCGTTCGTGCAGGGTTTACAGGGAGAAGATCCGCGCTATTTAAAAGTGATTGCCACACCCAAGCACTATGCAGTGCACAGCGGCCCTGAACCTGACCGCCATAGCTTTGATGCCCGGATAAATACGAGGGATCTGAGAGAGACCTATCTTCCTCATTTTGAAATGGTCGTAAAGGAAGCCCATGCTTTTTCCGTTATGTGTGCCTACAATCGTTATGAGAGAGAAGCCTGTTGCGGGAGTCAGAAGCTTTTGGCGAAGATTTTGAGGGAAGAATGGGGTTTTGAGGGCTATGTGGTTTCGGATTGCGGAGCTATCCAGGATATCTACCAATATCACAAAGTCGTGGAAACACCAGAGGAAGCTTCTGCTCTGGCCGTAAAATCCGGGTGCGATCTAAATTGTGGTTCTGCTTACAAGAAATTGTTGGATGCGGTCAAGAAGGGATTTATCTCGGAGGAGGAGATCGATACCTCGCTGCGCAGGCTGTTAAGGGCGAGGTTTAAGCTGGGTATGTTTGATCCGCCGGAGATTGTTTCTTACTCGCAAATACCTTATTCAAAAGTGGATTGTGAGGAACACCGGAAGCTGGCCCTGGAGGCAGCAAGAGCTTCTGTGGTGCTGCTTAAGAATGAGAATGATCTCCTTCCTCTCGGAAAAGATATAGGTTCAATCGCTGTCATCGGACCCAATGCTCATGATGTGGAGGCGCTGCTGGGCAATTATAACGGAACCCCTGCTCAGCCGATCACCCCTCTCCAGGGTATCAAAGATAAGGTTTCCGGGAAAACAACGGTGCATTACGCCCTTGGTTGTTTTTGGGCTGATAACCTGCCCAGCTTTGAAGTCGTGCCGTCATCAGTGCTGTTCGCTACTGAAATAGGGGAGAGAATCCAGGGTTTAAAGGCTGAGTACTTCAATAACCGTGACTTTGAGGGTGAGCCGGTTTTTTCCCGTATCGACAGGAATATCGATTTCAACTGGTGGGATGGTGCTCCAAGGGAAGACTTTGATGACGACAACTTTGCTGTCCGCTGGACAGGAGAACTTGTTGCCCCTGTTACAGGAGCCTATATTCTTGGAGGGGAAGGATTTAACGGGTTCCGGATCTATCTTGATGATGAACTCCTGGTCGAGTTTGACGGATCGCATCATCCGAGGAAGACATATAAAACAGTAAATCTCGACGCAGGCCAGTCCTATAAATTAAAGGTGGAATTCTTTGAACGGAGTGAAAACGCTCATATGAAGCTGCTCTGGTCGGTTCCAGGCAGAGATTACGAGAGAGAGGCAATGGAGAGGGCAAAGGAGTCGGATGTGATCATCTTGGTGATGGGCCTTTCACCCAGGCTAGAAGGAGAAGAGATGGATGTGGAGGTGGAAGGATTTGCCGGTGGCGACCGCCTTAGCCTGGAACTCCCGGCCGCTCAAATAAAGTTGATGAAAGCCATGCACAGCCTTGGCAAACCCATTGTTCTTGTGCTTCTTAACGGGAGTGCTCTAGCCGTCAACTGGGCCCAACAGTATATTCCCGCTATCCTGGAGGCTTGGTATCCCGGTCAGGCTGCTGGAGAGGCCATAGCAGATGTCCTGTTCGGTGATTATAATCCTGCCGGCAGACTGCCTGTCACCTTTTATAAATCTGTGGATCAGCTGTCTTCGTTCGAGGACTACAACATGGAAGGACGGACCTACCGTTATTTCAAAGGAGAGCCGTTTTATCCCTTCGGCTATGGACTCAGCTACACAAGGTTTAAATATACAGATCTCATTGTTCCTCAAACTACCCGGGGGGATCAGGATGTTTTAATCTCGGTGGATGTTGAAAACGCTGGCAAGAGGGAAGGGGATGAGGTTGTAGAGCTTTATGTGACCGATGTTGAGGCATCTGTTCCTGTTCCTGTGCGCTCGCTAAAAGGTTTTAAGCGTGTACGTCTCAAACCAGGAGAAAAAAAGACAGTACGATTTACCCTTAAACCACGGGACCTCTCCCTGATCGACAGCGAATTCAAGCGGGTGGTGGAACCTGGTGTCTTTGAAGTTGCAGTTGGAGGAAAACAGCCCGGTTTCAAGGGATATGCTGATGCTCCGACCACCGAGGTTTTAACCGGCCGATTTGAGGTTATAACCTCCGTTAAATAAGCCTTCAGAAGGCCCAGAGTCTTATTTTATAAAAGAACCAGGTTCTTTGGTCCTGAACTCCGGTTTGAGGGTCTGCCAGAGCGAGTTGAATCGCTCCTGGAGATGCTCATAAACAGAAAAAGTTTCCGGCTGAGGATCAACCGGCTTGCTTTCTTTTTTTATCATCCGGAGGCACAGCTCTTCTATGGATACCTTTTCGCCTCGTTCCAGAAGATAGTTCCAGATAGATTGGATGGCGGCACCCAAGGCAGCTCCTTCCCTCTCTTCGAGCGTAACCACAGGAATCTGGAAGATGTTGGCCGCAATCTGAAGCCAGGTTCTGCTTCTGGAACCTCCTCCCGTGGCTCTTATTTGATCAGGCTTCATGCCCAACGACTTCATCCTCTGAAATCCATAGCCCAGGTTGAGGATGGTTCCTTCCATGATGGAACGTGCCATATGTGCGGCTTTGAAGGTTCTCCGATTCAGACCGAAGATAACTCCTCGAGCATCGGGAAGAGCAGGGACTCTTTCTCCGTCGATAAAAGGAAGAAAAAGAAGGTTTTCCGCTCCAGGAGGAACCTGGGAGACCCATTCTTCCAGCTGTTCATTGGAGATATTGAACAGAGACTTAAAAAATTCTGTGGTGTTGGTTACATTCATGGTGCAAAGCAGGGGAAGCCATCCTCCTGTGCTGTCGCAGAAGGCTGCTATCTCGCCTTCAGGATCTATAAAGGGTTCAGGGAAGTAAGTATAAATGGTTCCTGATGTTCCCAGGCTAAGGGTGCATATCCCAGGTCTGACATTTCCTGTCCCGATAGCGCCCATCATGTTATCTCCACCACCGCTTGAAACCAGAACTTTTTCCATTCCATAGCGGGATGCTATCTCATCCTTGAGAAAGCCCACTGGCTGACAAGGATGTTGAAGTGCAGGGAGTTTTTCTTCCAGCTCAGGATCTATTGCCTGGATGGCATCTTTTGACCACTCCCGCTTTCGGATGTTCATCAGGCCTGTCCCTGATGCATCTCCATACTCCATGTGTGCCTTGCCTGTCAGGTAATAGTTGAGATAATTATGAGGGAGAAGGATGGTGGCCAGTTTTTGGTAGTGGCGAGGCTCTTTCCTTTTCAGCCAGAGTATTTTTGAGGCCGTGTAACCTACGGCAAGGCTTATTCCCAACGTCTTGATGACGCTTTGTTTGCCGCCCAGCTTTCCCACAATGGCCTCTGTCTCTTCGACTGTGGATGTGTCGTTCCAGAGTTTCGCAGGTCTTACAGGCTTACCGTCTCTGTCCAAGGGAACAAAACCGTGTTGTTGCCCTGAGACTCCCATAGTTACGATCTCGGAGCCGGGAATATTTGCCTCTTGCAAGGCATTTCTGAGGGCAGTATCAAAAGCTTTTATCCAAGTTTGAGGGTCCTGTTCACTCTCTCCTGGCCGGAGATTCTGCTCAAACTCGTGGGGGGCATTTCCTCTGCCGCAGACATTTCCTTGAAAATCCACGATCAGCACTTTTGTCCCTTGCGTTCCAGAGTCAACTCCTACGGCGTACATTCATAACCCCCTTTAGACTTTCCTTTCCGATGATAAAATAAAAAAGTCCATCTTTGTCCGCCAGATTATATCACCCCAAAAAAGAAGGAGCAAATTATGCGTCCTCAGGGGG
>CAYVAT010000021.1:25899-53591 GCA_964449165.1 uncultured Eubacteriales bacterium
CCGCCAGATTATATCACCCCAAAAAAGAAGGAGCAAATTATGCGTCCTCAGGGGGTAAGCTTGCCCGACTGTTACTGCATCACGGTTATGAAAATGCTTATGGTCCCCCAGAGAGTGATTGAAAATTCAGGTCAAAAAAGAGATAATTTTGTTTCAGGACAGAATGAATCCATTGGCCAGCAATTTTGATCTCTCAACAAGAACGCCTTTCTGGCGGAAAATCTTCTTTCCCGCGCTGCTGTTCCTCTTATGCCTGGGGATCGGATTGCTCTTTTCTGCTGTTTGCACTTCTGGTCTTGATCAAAATCAGAAGACAGATTCAAGGGAAGAAGCACTTTCTCTAGAGAAAAAAGAAATCACTATTCGCAACCTCACAGATGAGGCAGTTCAGTACACTATCAAGCCGGCACATTCCAGGGGAGCTCTGTTGAAAAAAACACTGAAACCGGGCGAGATTGACAGTTTCTCAGGTGATGAGCCTATGGACATCGACTATCAGGTGAGAGGGGATATGATAATGAACAGGCTGGATCCAGGCTGTTCCTATTCCTTCCGCTACAATGAAAACCATAATCTGGAACTCTTCCTTGGCTCACACGGAATGAGTGATGCGGTAGACCTAGCCCCGTTTGTGACTACACCGATGGTGGTGGCTGATAAGATGCTTCATCTGGCCCGGGTGGATAGAGATGATGTGGTTTTTGATCTTGGCTGCGGTGATGGGAGGATTGTGATTCTAGCAGCCAAAAATTATGGGGCCCGTGGTGTGGGAATCGATATCGATCCGGAGCGGATTCAGGAGTCAAAAGCCAATGCTCAGAAGGAGGGGGTGGCTGATCTTGTTGAGTTCCGCCTGGAAGATGTCATGAAATCTGATTTCTCTTCAGCAACAGTGGTTACTCTTTATCTTATTCCAGAATCAAATGAACTTCTGCGCCCTCTTTTGGAGGAACAGCTCAAACCTGACACATATGTTGTCTCCCATAATTATAAAATACCTGGATGGGAAGAAAAAGAGATACGTTCTGTCTCCCTCGAGGATGAAGAGGGCAGGGAGCACAATATCTTTGTTTATTTGAGGTAAAAAAGAAGGAAGGAGGTTACCCATGGCAAAAATGCAAGAATCCCAGGAGAGAACTTGGGGTATGTTGTGTCATTTGTCTGCTTTGGCTATGTTTATTATCCCTTTTGGAAATATCATTGGCCCATTGGTCATCTGGCTGATTAAGAAAGACGAATCATCCTTTGTGGATGACCAAGGAAAGGAATCCTTGAACTTCCAGATATCGATCACCATCTACTGCCTTGTTTCTGCCATGCTGATTTTGGTCATTATCGGAATACTTCTTTTGATCGGTTTAGGAGTTTTAACTCTTGTCCTGATCATCGTGGCATCTGTTAAATCCAATGCTGGAGAAAAATTTCGCTATCCTTTAACCATTAGACTCATCCAATGATATTTTAATTTATCACTGCCGGTGATTTGATTAAGGGAGAATAAAAAGGTTGAAATGATCAAAATGATTCATCGATATTTGTATCAAATACAGAAAACCGAATGATGTTTTTCTTTATCGGAGGGGTTCAGCCGAAGACAGTCAATCTGGAAAAACAATCCAGAGTCTGTCCTGTGTGCAGTCATACCTCGCTCAACCTGAAAAGGGTGGATCATTATTTAAGTCTTTTTTTTATCCTTCTTTTTCCGGTGAAAAAAGGGATTCCCTTTCAAATCTGTGATAACTGCCGCTCTATTTTTGATGAACAAGGTTATAAGATCGATATTGAAAAGAAAGAGTGGGGAGGGAGATGTCCCCATTGCGGCCGTCCTGTAATTCAGGATTTTAACTACTGTCCTTACTGCGGAAAAGCAGTAAGATAATAAGAATGGATTGCACAATTTGTCCTTTATCATATAATTCGTGAAAGTTGAAGTGCCCAGGAAAGTGGATAGAGGACAGAGTTGCAAATTGAAACAGTTCTCATGCAAGGAGGAATGAATGGAAAAGCCATCACCCCAAATAAAAAGTATATCCACGGAAATCTTGATAATAGGCAGTGGGCCGGCTGGGTTGACTGCAGGCTTGTATGCTTCAAGAGCCGGGAGGGAAGCGGTCATTCTTGAAGGAAGTGCAGCTTCGCGGCTTTCTATAGGCTATCAGGTAGAAAATTATCCCGGATTCATTTCCATCGGCAGCCTGGAACTTCTGGATAAATTCAAGGAGCATGCCCGGCATTTCGGTGCGGAGATAATGACCGGGGATGCCATAGATTTCAACCTGACTGCTGACCCGAAATTTGTAACCTCCAGAGACTCTTTGATCAAAGCCAGGGCTGTTATCCTGGCTACTGGCAGGTCAATATCCAGGAAAGATATGATTCCCGGTGAGGAAAGACTGTTGGGGATGGGGGTAAGCTATTGTGCCACCTGCGACGGGCCTCTCTACCGGGGCCATAGAGTAGCAGTGGTAGGAAATTCCGATGAAGCAGCTGAAGATATCCTGGCTCTTGACCAAATGGGATGTGAAGTTTATTGGATTCCAGGAAGCTTAAAAGAACTAGAGGTCACGGAAAAGCTGGTAGAAGAGATCGAAAAAAAGAAGATTCCTGTATATAGGAAAGCCCTTGTCAAAGAAATTGCAGGCGACCAGAGGGTAGAAAAAGTCGTTGTGGATAGAGAGGACAGGCGAGAAGAGCTTGAAATCTCTGGAGTCTTTATTTTGAGGGGAGCCCCCACGGTTTCTCTGTTTGAAAAGGCAGGGATCGAGCTCGATCATAAAGAATGTATCAGAGTCGATCGTTTCCAGAGAACCAGTGTTGACGGAGTGTTTGCCGCAGGAGATGTAACTTGTGGAGGACTTCAGGTTATCTCTGCTGCTGGCGAAGGCTGTGTGGCTGCTCTTCAGGCCATACGGTATTTGAGAGAAAAAGGAAACAAGAAATAATTTTTTTCCCCAATGTAGGCTTATTCTCACATTTTGTTTATTTATCCGCGCTTCTTGAGTTTTTCGTAGTAGCGCTGGTGGTATTCCTCAGCTTCATAAAATTCAGGTGCAGGGATTAGCTCTGTTACAATCGGTTTTCCGAAGCGTCCGGACTTTTCCAGTTGTTCAATTAACTCTTGTGCAGCTTTTTTCTGTTCCTCGTCGTGGTAGAAGATTACAGATCTGTACTGTGTTCCGATATCCAGGCCCTGGCGGTTGATCTGAGTGGGATCATGGAGACTGAAAAAGACTTTCAACAAATCCTTATAGCTCACAACAGAAGGATCAAAAGTTATCCTGACAGCTTCTGCATGGCCGGTCTTATCCGAGCAGACCTGCTTATAGGTTGGATTTTCCTTATTTCCTCCTGAATATCCCACGACTGTGGAGAGAACGCCTTTGACCTGGCGGAATTTGTGTTCCACTCCCCAAAAGCAGCCAGCAGCAAAGGTGGCAATTCCAGACTGTTTCTTCTCCTTAGTCATCTCATCCGGTGCTTCCTTTGACTGGGATTCCTGCGGTTCAAAGTCGAGGGCAGCGGAGTTGATGCAATAATGTTTATAAGCAGGCGGAGGACCGTCATTGAAGACGTGTCCGAGATGGGCGCCACACACCGCACAGCGCACTTCGGTTCTTTTCATCAACATAGAATAGTCAGTCCTGTATTCAATAAAGCCATCATTCTCAGCAGCGGTGAAGCTGGGCCATCCTGTGCCATGGTCATATTTTGTCTCTGATCGGAAAAGAGGCGTTCCACATCCAGCACAATGATAAATGCCTTTTTCATAATGGTTGTTATATTTTCCTGAGAGGGCAATCTCGGTGCCGCCCTCTCTCATTATCCGATATTGTTCCGGGGTCAGTATCTTTTTCCACTCTTCATCTGTTTTTATGACCTTCTTAATCATCGTTTTTTCTCCGTTTATTTCTATTTCAAGTTGTGCCTCTTGCTTTGACGGCGCATTATTGACGCTGCATCCTATAAGCATCACAATGCCAGTTAAAAGACATATGGCTCTGTAAATCATATAACCTCTATATTCCTAATATTCCTATAGATTTATTATACTTTAAGTACTCTTAAAAATAAAGCCTCAGTTGATGAGGGAATGGCGTTAGAAATCTGACTGGAGCGAGGACATCTTCCAATGCTCTCTTTATAACGAAGACAGAGATGTACTCTCCTTTCTTATTGACATTTAAGCTGCTTAGAATATCATATAAAAAGGGGGAAAAACTGAATAAATACCGTTATTTCACTTATTTGGCCTGCGGTTTTATTGTTTTTCTAGTCAGCATCTATGGGTTTATCCTTATTCAAGGACGACTGAAACTTCCCCCTGATATAAGCATACAGAGATTACTCCGCAAGGAAAAGTCCATGGTCAAGAGCGATTGACTTGATGAAATCGGTTCTTGATTTCGGATGGGGATTGAGGTATTATCTTCAGCACTTCGTTGTCAGGTTTGATATGGGATTCAGTGATGAGGGAACAGGAGTATATTTCAACTTTGGCCATATCTTTTAGCTGATAGGGAAGAGCTTGACATTGGAAGAAAGAGATGTCTCTTGTATTGGGCTTTTTGCCTATGGATTTGTAATTGCCATTTTTCACATTTTGCCTGTTCTGCTTGTTTCTTATCTTGAGAAACCCTTAACATGGGGTGACACGCTTGATTTTTTAACTCCCTTCGTGGTTATTCCCCTGGCGTATCTTCTTTTTTATCATACCAGGAGAACGTTGCGCTCATCCAACGATCTGGGCAGAGGACAAAGTTTGTTGGCTAAAATCATCCTGGGCTTCGGGTTCCTTCTATATGTGGATGGACACGGTCTTCATCTTTCTTCAAATTCCATTGCCAGGATCATGCAAAACATGAGAGGGTCAGAACTGTTCAATGCGACCTACCTTTTTGATGAAATCATAAGCCATTTCATGTGGGATGCAGGCGTTTTTTTGATCTCCCTAGGCTTGATATTCATTGCCCTGAGACTTCCTTTTGATTTTCTATCAAAATCCAACCTTGTCCTTGTTTTAATCGGGGCTATATTCTATGGATTCAATTTTACTGTGAATGGGATTGAGGGACAGACAGTTGTATTCGCTTTTCCTGCGGCCGCGGTGGGATTTCTTTTATCTTTTATTCTCTATTGGAAGGCCCGCAGAGAAGGGTTTCATAATCCCGTTTATATTTTCTTTGCCACAGCCTATTTCTTGAGTTTAGTTCTCTTTGCCTATTGGGGACTTTCGCGATCTGGATTTCCTCAGTTCAGTGAGTTGGGCTGGGTATAAAGAGTTTCTACACCAATTCAGCAAGGATGGTGGTGAGAAATTTCCAGAATTTTTCCACAGATCCGATATGAACTCTTTCCTCTGGAGAATGGGGATGTTCAATAGAGGGACCGAAGGAAATCATATCCATACCAGGGAACTTTTCTCCGATGATGCCGCACTCCAGGCCTGCATGCACAGCGCCCACCTCAGGTTCCTTCTGAAAGGTTTTGTTATAGACTTCTTTTAAGGTCTTTAAAAGAGCAGATTCCAGATTTGGTGCCCAGCCAGGATAGCCTTCGGGCTGCTTGATTTTCGCCCCGGAGAGTTCAGACAGGGCAGCAATGGTGTTACGCGTCGCTTCCAGAGCTGAAGCGACGGAGCTGCGGCTTGAGCAGATGATTTGGGCATGGTCGGGGTGAGTATGGATGATAGCCAGGTTGGTTGATGTCTCCACCAGCTCTTCTATCTCAGGGTGCATGGCGATAACACCATGGGGAAGGCCCAATAAGAAATTGAGCAAAGTTTTTTGATTTTGAGGGGCAAGGGCTTTTTCTTTTTCTCCATCGGATTTTTCCAGGGAAAAATTGGCTTCTTTTTCTACAGTTTTATATTCGGATTGTATCTTGGCAAAAGCGGTTTTAATAAAGGATGAAAGAGAAGAAGATTGTCCTTCATCAAGGAAGAAATCAATCCAGGCTTCCCGAGGGATGGCATTTCTTTTGTTCCCTCCTTCCATACGCACCAGAGAAAAGGAGAAGTCTTTTTGTGCTTGCCAGAGGATGCGGGCCAGCAGTTTGATAGCATTTCCTCTGCCTTGATTGATATCCAGCCCTGAATGGCCTCCTCTAAAACCATAGACTTTCAGCCTGTACATTTCTCCGTTGGCTTTTTCTCTTATCAGAGGAAGAGTGATTTCTGAATCTGCTCCTCCAGCACATCCGATGGTAAAAGTGCCCTCTTCCTCGCTGTCGAGGTTGAGGAGCTTTTTGCCCTTGAGAAAGTCGGGCTCAATCTGGGTAGCGCCAGTTAAACCTGTTTCTTCGTCGACTGTAAAGAGGAATTCCAGCGGTCCGTGGACTAAATCTTTACTTTCCATGATGGCTAGAGAGGCTGCCACTCCAATGCCGTTATCAGAACCAAGAGTGGTCCCTTTGGCCTGAATCCATTCACCCCCCAGCTCAGCCTGTATGGCATCCTTGGTGAAATCGTGCTCGATATCAGAGTTTTTCTCACAGACCATATCGAGGTGTCCCTGAAGAATCACAGGATCAGCTTTCTCGTTTCCATGCGAGGCTTCTTTTTCCACAACAATGTTGCCAACCTTGTCTCTTTTCCATGTGAGTGCCAGTCGTTCAGCCACAGAGATGATGTAGTCACCGAGAGCTTTCTCGTTGCCCGAGCAGTGGGGGATTTTTAAAATTTGTTCAAAATGTTTCCAAAGAAGTGATGGCTTTAAGCCTTCAAATATGGATGACATGCATGCCTCCGATTTAGATTGTTAAGATTAAGGTTAATCCCTAAAAAAGAGGAGAAATAATGACATAATTTCCTTTCTTGTGCAAGGAGAATCTTCTGGGTCAGCAGGGAAAGAGGTTGACAGAAAGCATGCTTTGTAATAGATAAGATACAAGAGATGCCCATAAACATCATTATCGCCTGTGTTGCGTGTTATCTTCTGGGTTCTGTTCCATTTTCCTATATAGTGGCCAAAAGGATGAAAGGTGTGGATATTAGAGTTACGGGCGAGGGAAATGTGGGAGCACGTAATGTCTGGCATGTTGTGGGTAAGAAATACGGCGCCCTGGCAGGGATACTGGATACCTCTAAAGGATTTATGGCCTATTGGATTGGCTTTTTTCTGGGCCTTTCGCCATGGTGGATTTGGCTTTGCGGCTTTTCTGTAGTCGCCGGTCATGATTTTCCTGTTTTCCTTAGGGGAAGAGGAGGGAAAGGAGCTGGTTCGGCCATGGGTTTTCTTCTAGGAATGGAGCCTGTCATCATTGTCATTTCGGGAGTTATGATAGGAGCCGTCTATCTGCCCTCCCGAAATTTTCATCTGGCTATTGGAATAGGGATGGGGAGTATTCCTCTTCTCTGGAAATTTATGCTTGGCAGATCTTGGTTAGAAGTTATGATGGTTCTTTTTTTTCTTCTGTTTCTGGGTTTAAAAAGGCTTATCGACGAGCCTTACATGCGCAGGATAAAACAGGAATCTGGCTGGTAGAGGATAATGCAGTTCCTTCATCTCTTAATCTTTTTCATCCTCCTTCTCCTCTTTCTCAACTTAATCCAGAATCTGAGGAGAATCAGCGGAGAGGAAGAAACAAATTTCTGCATGCCCTATCCCTTTGTTTCTGTGCTCGTCCCAGCCAGAAACGAAGAGAAAAATATCCGCAAATGTGTGATGTCGCTTCTTCAATCCGATTATTCCAAGATGGAAATCATTGTTCTCGATGATAACTCCAAGGATAGAACCTATGAGATCATGAAAAAACTTGCTGCGCTCGATGACAGATTGAGGATCATTAAAGGGAAAAAGCTTCCATCAGGATGGACAGGGAAGAATTGGTCATGTCACCAGCTTGCCCAGGTAGCCAAGGGAGACTGGTTTTTATTCACTGATGCCGATACCCTCCACCAGCCTCAATCCATATCTGTAGCTTTGGCCTCGGCAGAAAAAGCCAAAGCTGATTTTTTAACTCTCATTCCCGGTCTTGTCGCGAAGACATGGTCGGAGAAACTGTTCATGCCTATCATACATTTCGCCTTTCTCGTTTTGGTGCCTTTTAAACTCATAAATTATTCCAAAGATGCGAGAATATCTCTTGGGATCGGGCCCTTTCTTCTGGTTGAAAGGAATCTCTACTTCTCTTGTGGAGGCCATGAGTCGGTCAAGGAAAAGATCGTAGAAGATATGGCTCTGGCGAAAAGAGTGAAGGAAAAAGAAGGAAAGATTTCTGTTATCGACGGGACCAGGATAATGAATGTGAGATTTTATACTTCTTTCAAGGATGTATGGAAGGGTTTTTCCAAGAATTGCTATGAAGCTATAGGCGGAGTCCCTCATTATCTTGCCGCCGTACTTCTGGTTTGTTATTTTCTCTTTATTTATCCTTATCTTGCTTTGTGGGAAGCTTTCTCTTCCCATCAAGCTGTCACTCTTCCTCTGCTTCAGGTGATGATCATTTCTGTCACCAGAGCAGTTCTATCTCTGAGATTTCAGACAAGCCTTATCTACGGACTGCTTCACCCTTTTAGTATCATTCTGGCCCTTTCTATTCTGGTCAATTCTTTCCGTCTCTCTTTTTTTAAGAAGAAACTGGAGTGGAAGGAAAGATATTATCTGGCAAAATAATCTCGGAGGATAGAGATGGATGATCCCCTCTGTCTTTTTAGAAGAAGAATTCATAATCGCTTCATTATTGTTATCGTCTTCTGTGTCTTCATCCTCACCAGGCTGCTCTTTGCTGAAAACTCAAAAATAAAAATTGTGGCAACGGTCTTTCCGCTCATGGAATTTTCACGAGCTGTCTGTGGCGAGAGAGGAGAAGTGAGTTTGCTTATTCCTCCCGGAGCAGAAATCCATACCTGGAATCCAAGGCCGAGTGATATTGTTAAAATTTCTTCTGCAGACCTTTTCATCTATGTGGGAGCTAACCTCGAGCCTTGGATATATGATCTCCTGAAGAGCATAAAGAATCCGGCCTTAAGGATTCTCGAAGCCAGCAGAGATTTACCTTTGCTTGAGGTATTTACAGATTCCCATGGACATGGTCATTCTCATGGAGAGTTGGATCCTCATATCTGGTTGGATTTTGAACTGGATCAGATTATTGTCGACAGAATCGCTACTTTGCTTTCAGATATAGATGCAAAGTACTCATCATTTTATCAACATAACGCTACCTCTTACAAAGAGAAACTTCAGCTACTGCACGAGCAATTTCTGGATGGTTTGGAAGAATGTGCCAGCAGAGTGATCATCCTGGGTGGACATTCTGCCTTTGGTTATCTGGCTAAGAAGTATAACCTTCAGCAGATTTCTCTCTATGGTCTGAGTCCTGATTCTAAACCAACTCCGCGGCAGATGATCGAAGTCGTCGATCTTTCCAGGAAACATAAAGTTAAAGTCGTTTATTTTGAAGAATACGTGAGTGATGAATTGGCTCGAGTTTTAGCCAAAGAAATTGGAGCTCGGACCTTGGTTTTGAATCCAGGTGCCAACTTGAATAAGGATCAATTGGAGTCAGGCGTGAACTTTTTTGATATAATGAAAAAGAATCTGGAGAATTTAAGAAATGGCCTCAACTGCCGATAATGTGGATAGATTGGTAGCTGTCAGGGATGTTTCTTTCAGCTACAGTCAAGCACCTGTTCTGTCTCATGTAACCTTCAATATCAGTGCTGGAGATTTTTTAGCAATCATCGGGCCAAATGGATCAGGGAAGACAACTCTGGTCAAAATTATCTTAGGATTGCTGGAGCCCTCCAGCGGCGAAGTGGAGATCATGGGACAGAGAGTTAGCCGTTTTTCAGACTGGGAGAGGATTGGTTACGTACCTCAGAAAGCTACGCATATTGATCCTTTCTTTCCTGTATCTGTAAAGGAAGTGGTAGCTATGGGGCTTCTTTCCAGGAAAAACCAACAGAGGGTATCCAAGAAGATGGAAGAAGCTGCCATAAGAAAAGCATTAAGACAGGTGTGGATGGAAGACTTCCTGAACAGGCGTATTGGGAGTCTTTCCGGTGGTCAACAACAACGTGTTTTTATCGCTAGAGCTGTAGTCAACCGGCCCCTCATGCTCTTCCTTGATGAGCCAACAACAGGCGTGGATGCGGAAACACAAGAACATTTTTATGACATACTCGACGATTTGAATAAAAAAGAAAAAATCACCATTGTACTCATCACTCATGAGATCGGTATTGTCAATATGCATATCAACCGGGTAGCCTGCCTTAACCAGAAGCTGATCTATCATGGAGCCCATGAAGAATTCTGTCGGTCAGACGCCTTTAAAAACATGCTGGCAGGAGGCCATCATGTCATTTCACATCGGCACTGAAGTGGTTTCCTGGTGCGATTGAATCCATGGATGCTTTCCTGAGTTTTGGGTTTCTACAGCGCGCTCTCCTGGCTGGTGTTTTTGTAGCTATTGCCTGTGCCCTGCTGGGTGTTTTCCTCATCTTGAGACGCGATGCCATGATCGGTCATGGCTTAGCCCATGTTGCCTTTGCTGGAGTGGCTATCGGCCTCTTTTTAAAAGTCATGCCCCTGGCTTCAGCTTTGGTTATCGCTGTAATCACTGCCCTGGGAATCATGAAACTCAAGGAAAAGGCTGGTCTATATGGCGATACAGCTATAGCCATTTTCAGCAGTGCAGGATTTGCCCTGGGACTTCTCCTGGTGACTCTTGCCCGGAGTTTTAACGTCGATCTTTTTGGCTACCTCTTTGGGGAAATCCTGGCCATAGATTCAACCGAAGTCTGGCTCTCAATCGCACTGGCAGTATCTGTTGTGGTGATCGTGATCATCAATTATAAGAAATTCATGTACATGACATTCGATCGTGAATCAGCAAAAGCCTCCGGCATCAAGGTCAACAGGCTGGATATTCTGATCACTACTCTGACGGCCGTCACAGTTGTGCTGGGGATGAAAATTGTGGGCCTACTCCTCGTAGCAGCTCTTGTGGTTATTCCCGCTGCTGCTGGTCTTCAGCTTGCGTCAAATTTCAGACAGTCCATCGTTCTTTCCTCCATCGTTGCTGTCGCCTCGGTTGTTTTAGGCCTTGTTGTGGCCTTTTATCTGGATTTTCCGGCAGCGGGAACGATTGTTCTTCTTTCTTTTCTCATATTTGGCTTGTTTTTTGCCTTGAAAAAGAAGAGGAAGTTTTTTTGATTGAGATTATTTAGTCAAAGTTTCTAAAGTGTTCTTGAAGACTGAATAGGCTCTCTCATCATAAAGACAAAAAATAATATTCTGCGGATAATCATGTTTTTCTAGAAATTCCTTGGCAACTTTGAGCATGATTTCGCTGCATCTTTGGATGGGAAAACGGAAGATTCCTGTACTGATGGCTGGAAAGGCAATATCTTTGATTTGCTTTTGGTTTGCGATTTTAAGGCTGTTCAAGGTGGCTTTAGCCAATTTTTCATCCTCATCTCCTTCACCATAAACTGGACCTGCGGCGTGGATAACGTATTTTGCCTTTAAATTACCAGCTCCGGTTATCACAGCTTCTCCCACTTCTATGGGGCCGATTTGATTGCACTCTTCTTGGATGGAAGGACCTCCGAAATTTCTGATGGCGCCAGCCACACCTCCTCCGAGGATTAGAGATTTATTGGCTGCATTGACTATCGCCTCCACATCCACCAAGACTATATTTCCTTCAACTAGCTTCATTTTCCTATTGTTAAATCTATATTCCATTTTTGCTCCTTAATCAAAAATAAATTACAGGACATAAGCATCCCTCACCCTTTTCAATCTCGATCATACTATTTCAGCCCCGTAAGTCTTTTTTATTTTTTCCAGAGAGAATCGATGCGCTTGCGGGTCGAAGTCAGCCACTCCATCTTTATAGACGATGACTTTGTGATCCCTGTTTCGCAGGTCTCCAACTGTATCCATAACGCAGATAGAGGTGCAGACTCCAAGCACATGGACTTCGGTTATGTCGTGCTTTTGGAGCACATCGTCCAGGTTGGTGTTATAGAAAGCGCTGTAACGGGTTTTGCGGATGATCGGATCTTTATCGTCTACAGGAAGCTCATCGATGATTTGTGCCCCTTCTGTTCCTGCCACGCAGTGTTTAGGAAAAATCTTAAACTCAATATCATCGGGAGCATGGGAGTCACAGATAAAAACAACCAAGTCTTCGTTTTTATGGAATTCCTCGATTTTTCCTTTAACAAAAGGTATGATTTCGCGGGACTTATCTCCACAGTAAAGCGCTCCATCCTTGCGCAGGAAATCATTGAGCATATCGATAATAAAAAGGGCTTTCAATTCATCCTCCTTTCAATGTCTGTTGCACTACTTTTATGGAGCAAACTTTATTTTAATACACAGGAAGAGATTTTAGGGAATGTGCTGTTAAAAACCGAATGTTTTTCCATATCAAAAAAAGCGGACTCTTCTTCATTTGTTATGCATCCATTTTATGACATCTTGGTATGAAGTTTCAAAATTTATCCTGTTCACCTTAAGGATTGTTATATCCTTCCTTGTTTTGATTCTGTCAGTAAACTCATTCCTTCTCTCCATGATTGTGGCTAAAACCTTCTGAGGTGAATCAAGGGCTTGAGTGAGGATGTCTCTGAATTTTTTTGAGAAGAGCTCCATCTTGCCGATCTCATCCACGATGATGATATGGCCAGATGATAGAGCTTTCTCGATGGCCGCACATCCGATTGATTCCAAATCATCAAGGTTAACTCCGTAGCTCCCAAGGCGATACAAGGAGGGCATCCCCTTTCGGGCTAAAACACCTCTTTTTCCTTCTGGATAAGAGATGATTTGGAAGCCGACTCGATTTCCTTTTTCCCTTATTTCCTCGGTAATAAATCCTCCTACTTCTCCTGAAAAGTCCGGATGAATACTTATTTTCTTAATGAGAGTTGTTTTTCCACAGCGGGGGGGACCGGTAATGAGCAGGTTGTTCAATGCTACTGGAGTTCTTTTTCGATGATTTCTTTTATTCCCTTGCTCAGTTTCTCTGATTTTTTCTTCAAAGAATCGGCTTTTTTCCTCGTATTTGATTTGAATTTTTCATCCTGGATGCTGGGAAGGTTTATCCTGACATTATAATAGGCCCCTTCTGCGGCTGCTTGAGCCGCGAGGCCTGCAACTCCTGCATCACTTATGGAATTTTTATTTCCGTGTAAAGCTACTTCTTTAGCCAGCTCCAGAGCTTCAAGACTTCTCTCCAAGACGTTCATGGGGACCAGAGTGGCTTGCTTTGAAGCTTCTTCCACAGCCTTCTCTCTTTCCAGTTTTTGTTCATCAGTTTTTTTCTTCATTTTGAAAGCAGCCATCAGGTTATTGAAAGCTTGACTATCCAGGTCGACGGCATGCAGGAATTCATCTTTAACCGCTTGCGCCTTGACCGCTATTTCCTTCACTTTATCCTGCACATCTGGATAATCCTTCTTTCCTACCGTTAGGTTAGCCACCATGGAAGCAAGGGAGGCAGCCAGAGCACCACAGAGAGCCGCGGTGCTTCCTCCTCCTGGAGCAGGAGAATCTGAAGAAAGCTCGTTAGCAAATTCTCTAAGGTTGAGTTTGATAAGGGATTGGCCTTCTTCCTTAACCTGGTACTCGATGATCTTTTTTTGAGTATCAAACGGTGCAACATCGTTCAGTCCCAAAGAGATGACCGCTGCCTTGATCAGTTCTTCCTCAGGGACTCCCGGGCTTTTTCCCTGTTTTTCTAGATAGTACTTGCCAGCCATGAGAAGCGCTTCTCTAGGAATCAAGCCCACCAGCTCACTACCTGTAACCCTCAGACCGAGTTTTTCTGCCTCCTTTATGGCCTCATCGAACACAAGATGAGGAGGAGAGATTTTGTAATTGATGAAATTTATCGAGATCTGAGCGATGTCGTAGTCCTCTATGTACCATCCCACTGCTTTAACGGCTTCGAATTTTCCTTGATTTCGTTGAGCTTTTCCGTTCTTGTCCCTTATGATCTTTCCATTTTTGTCCCTTTTTGCCCGCCCTTTTTCTCTTAAATTAAGAGCGATCTGATGAGCCAGCCTCCGCTCCTTTGTGTTGAGATTGATGTTGTAGGCGATCAGGAATTCCCTGGCGCCAATCACTGTGGCTCCTGCTTTTGGATTAAACTCAGGTTTACCGTAGTCAGGGATCCATTGTGGATCTTTCAATTTTTGTGGGAGGCCTTCATATTCGCCTTCTCGTATAACGGCCAGATTCTTCCTTTCAGGCTTTTGGGCCGCTTCTTCGTAGAGATAAACGGGTATACCCAGTTCATTGGCTACTTTTTTTGCTAATTCATGGGCAATCTGGACACAATCCTCCATAGTCACTCCGGTAACTGGCACAAATGGGCAAACATCTGTGGCTCCTATCCGACTGTGGGCCCCAGAGTGTTTGCTCATATCGATGACCTCAGCTGCTTTTTTTATAGCCTTAAAAGCAGCCTCTTTGACTCCGGAAGGAGTACCGATAAAAGTGACTACGGTGCGGTTTGTGGATTCGCCTGGATCCACATCGAGAAGAGTGACTCCAGGCGTGGATTCTATCTCTTTGGTGATCTCGTTTATTTTTTCCTTATTTCTTCCTTCGCTGAAATTGGGAACACACTCAACCAGTTTCATCAGACTTTTCCTTTCTCATTGAATATTGAAGAATACCTTTTTTGTAGACCTCTACCTCCTCAAACTCGGTGAGATGGTCAAGTAGAATGTCTTTATCACCCACGATAACAACCACCGGAGTGAGGAGCGGGTATTTCTGGGCTGTCTCGAAGACCTTATCAGCATCGATAAGCATAATATTTTCATAGTATTTATCCCAGTGTTCTTCTCCTAGTTGAAATGCCTTAATGCGGGCAATTTTAAGAGAAAGATTATCCAGAGTTTCGATGTCCAGCGGAAAATTGCCGATCAAATAGGATTTAGCTTGCTCGATCTCATAACTGGGAAATTTTTGTTCAGTGATCCTTTTCATCTCTCCTAGTGCCTCATTCACAGCCGCATAAATAACTTCAGGTCTGACTTTGGCCCTGACTAGAAAAACTCCGCAGGCTTTAAACAATTCAAAATTGCTGAAAGCGTAATAAGCATATCCCTTCGATTCTCTCAGGTTCATGAACAGCCTGCTGTTTGCCGTACCTCCCAATACTTGATTCAGAACAATCAGCGGAAAGAAATCTTCACTGCTTAGAGGAGCTATAACGTTTCCCATATATATGGTTGCATCTCTTTCATGCGGGAGATCGACAAAACAAATTTTTACCTTCTCATTAGCCGCAGGGGCAGATAAGGGAGTAAACTCTTTTTCCTTCCTTTTCCAGGTGTTGAAATAACTGCTCACTTTTCTCGAAGCGATGCTCAAGGTAAGATTGCCAGTTAGAATGATCTGGGAATTATTGGGAATATAATATTTTTCATAGAATGACAGGAGAGTACTCTGGTTGATATTTTTTATAACATCCTCATGAAAGAGGCTTTTTTGATAAGGATGATCTTTGAATAGAATATGAAAGAGCTGTCTTCTAGCGGCATATTCAGGGTCCTCTAACCTATCTAAAAGGTCATAATACATGGATCTTTTCACGTTATCCATCTCTCTTCTGGTGAAGGAAGGCTGAAGAATTAATTCACTGATAATGCTTAGCCCTTCATCCATGAATTCCTCCAAGAAGGTAAAAGTGAACATGGAATAATCGGGATAAGTGGAGGCAGAAAAATTACCTCCGATTGCTTCAACCCTTTCTTCTATTTCTTCAGCAGAATTCTTCAAGGTCCTTCTGGTCAGCATATTCGCTGTAAAGGTAGCTGTTCCTGGAAATTCTTCCGGAGAAGAACTTTCTCCAGCGAAGACGATCAGTCTTAAGGCTATGAGCGGAGAATTCTCTCTATAGATGACATGGAGAGTGAGGCCGTTGGAAAGAACAGCTGTTTCGATTTGAGGAAGGTTGAGCTCAGGAAGAGGATCAGGATGGGGCGGCGATTTCCTGAATCTTTCCTGTGCTTTGAGGTTTAAATTCCAACCACTGAGAAAGCAGAGAATAAGAAGGAGGTTGAAGGCTCTTTTGATCATCTTGCCTTAACATGAAGAAGTATATTTTCCTGGGCGAAATATTTGTTCATAGCACCTGCAATTTCTGGAGGCTTAACTGATAAATATTTATTCAATTCCTCAGAAACATTTTCTACATTATTCTGACTCAGATAAGATTCAGCCAGAAAAATAGCTTTGTCTTCGTAAGTAGAGTATTGTTTGATATAGTCGATTCTAAACATGTTTTTTGATTTTCTCATTTCCTTTTCAGATATAATACCTGTTTTAAGCCGTGCAATCTCTGAAAAAACAGCTTTTTTGCTTCTTTCCAGCATAGTTTCATTGGTGCTGACAACGAATACCTTAAAAGCAGCCACATCTCTTCTTTCCTCAATTCCTCCGCTCAGCTCATAGGCTATCCGAATTTTCTTGATCAGCTTTTTATTCAGACGTGAAGTTTCACCCCGCAGGAGAAGATACTCGATTATCTTTAAAGGATAATAATCCTTTGAATGAGGGGGGGCGATTTGATAGCCCAGATAAAAGGCTGGCAACGAAGCGAGAGAATCTTCATAAGTCTTATCGATAGCTTTTTTATCTGAAGGCTGGGCTGATGGGGGAAGATCAATGTCTTCTCCCTTGGGTATTGTTTCAAAAAATCTGCGGACAAGCTTCATTGTATTACTCTTGTCTATATTTCCTGATATAGCAAGAACAGCATTATTCGGTCTATAGTAGGTCGCATAGAACTTTTTGACATCCTCCAGAGTGATTTCTCTCAAATCTGCTTCTCTTCCGAAAATCGGATGGCTGTGAGCAAAATCAGAAAAGAGATACTGGTCGAAGTAAACAGAGCATTCCAGGTAAGGATTTGCGATTTTCCTTTGGCGGATTTCTTCGATGAGAGAGTTCCTCACCCGTGCTACATTGGATGCATTTATATCGAGGCTATTCATCCTGTCAGATTCAAGCCAGAGCACTAAAGCCAGTTGGTTAGATGGTACTGTCTGGGAGAACAGAGTCTGATCTGTTGTGGTGGTGGCGTTCAGTAATCCTCCGATTCTGCGAATAAAACCGATATGTTGCATTCGTCCGATGTTTTCTGACCCTTGAAACATGAGGTTTTCTAATAAATAGGCAAGACCGGACTTCCCTGGCTCCTCGTTGATTGAGCCAGCATGGTAAGCAACGGCAACGGAAACGAGCGGGAGAGAGTGGTCCTCGGAGAGAATCACTTTAAGACCATTTCTCAAGGTGTGGAGAGTGACAGGAAAGGAGAGTTTTTCAGGCTGTTGAGCAGAGGGCATCTCTAGGAATATGAATAATGGAAGAATCAACAATAAGATCGAAATTTTTTTACACATGATGCCATCCTAGCAAGTAAGAATCTGAAGTATTAAAAATAACATAAATAGGCCAACATTTCCACTCAGTCCACCGGGATGTATCCTGCCAGGATGAAGACTTACTATAATTCGAGCCAAACTCAAGATATGGTAGTCATCCCGAAAAATAATGTCTGCCCACCTTATTTCAGGATTGAAAATAGATCGTATTTGTGTTAATTTTTCTGCTAATCTTTTTCTCCGGAAAACAACCAGAGGAGGACGACGATGAGCATGAAAGGCAAGCATTTTTTTACTTCTGAGTCTGTCACGGAAGGTCATCCGGATAAGATTTGCGACCAGATTTCCGACTCTATTCTTGATGACCTCATCGGTCAGGATAAAAAGAGCCGGGTTGCCTGTGAGACTTTGGTCACCACAGGTCTTGTCTTCATCGCAGGAGAAATAACCAGCGAGGGTTACTGTGAGTTCCAGAAAGTGGTTAGAAACACCATCAAAGAGATCGGATACACAAAGGCAGAATATGGTTTTGATTATGAAACATGCAGCGTCATCTCCTCGATACATGAACAATCTTTAGACATTGCCAGGGGAGTCGATGAAACGAACGCTCATGAACAAGGGGCAGGGGATCAGGGGCTGATGTTCGGTTATGCCTGCAGAGAGACAGAGGAGCTGATGCCTATGCCCATCATGTTGGCTCATAAACTGGTGAGAAAGTTGAGTGATCTCCGGAGGGAGAAGATTTTACCTTATCTTAGACCCGACGGTAAATCTCAAGTCACGATAGAATATGAATCCTCAATACCGAGAAGGGTTGAAGCCGTTGTCATTGCTGCCCAGCATGACAAACGAGTAAAGATGAATGAGTTAAGGAAGGATATTGAATCCTTAGTCATCAAAGAGGTTGTCCCCGAAGAGATAATCGATAAAGAAACAAAAATTTTTATCAATGAGACCGGTCGATTTGAACAGGGAGGGCCTTTGGCTGATACTGGAATAACCGGTCGGAAAATCATTGTAGACACCTACGGGGGAGTAGGAAGCCATGGAGGAGGATGCTTTTCGGGAAAAGACCCCTCCAAAGTGGATCGCTCAGGATCTTATACGGCGCGATACATTGCTAAGAATTTAGTGGCTGCTGGAATCGTGGACAAGATAGAAATACAAATTGCATATGCTATCGGTGTGGCCCAGCCTGTCTCCATCATGGTGGAATCCTTCGGAACGGCCAAAATACCGGAGGATAAGATTAAACAATTGATACACGCTCACTTTGACCTCAGACCGAAGAATATGATCGAATCGCTTCAACTTCTCCGGCCTATTTACAGGAAGACAGCCTGCTATGGCCATTTCGGGAGGAATGAGGAAGAGTTTACCTGGGAGAAGACAGATAAAGCTGAAGTTTTGAGAAGAGATGCGGGGTTATAGAATATTGTACTGAGTCACGATGAACAGATAAAACAAGATATGAGAAAGGAGGCAAAGATGAAATGTGATGTCAAAGATTTAAATCTTGCAGAAAAAGGCAAGCTTAAGAAAGAGTGGTCTGAAAGGTTTATGCCTGTTCTTGGCCTCTTGAAGGAGAGTTTCTCAAAAGAAAAGCCTCTCAAGGGAATAAAAATTTCAGCCTGTCTTCATGTGACCAGTGAAACCGCCAACCTGATGGAAGCCTTGAAGCTGGCTGGAGCTGAAGTTACTCTCACTGCTTCCAATCCTCTCAGCACTCAAGATGAAGTGGCTGCTGCCCTGGTCAAATATTTCGGGGTACCTGTTTTTGCCATAAAAGGAGAGGATAAGAAAACATATTATCGCCATATTCATCAAGCGCTCGAAATCTGCCCCCAAATCACCATGGATGATGGAGCCGATCTAGTATCCACTATTCATTCGGGGAAAAAAGATTTGCTATCTGGGATTATAGGAGGCACCGAAGAGACAACCACAGGTGTGATTCGCCTGAGAAGCATGGCTGAAAGAAATGTGCTTCGTTATCCTATCATCGCTGTTAATGATGCCCACACCAAATATCTTTTTGATAATCGCTACGGAACCGGGCAGAGCACCATCGACGGCATCCTGAGGGCAACCAATCTTCTTCTGGCAGGATCAAATTTTGTTATCGTAGGCTATGGCTGGTGTGGCCGCGGTATAGCCGCGAGAGCTAGAGGAGCAGGTGCCAAAGTCATCCTCTGCGAGGTTGATCCGCTGAGAGCTCTGGAAGCAGTGATGGACGGCTTCGGGGTCATGCCCTTGAAGGATGCATCTAAGATAGGAGATGTTTTTGTCACCGCCACCGGAGATAAAAATGTCGTCAGCGATGATCACTTTTTACGAATGAAGGATGGAGCTATAGTAGCTAATTCTGGGCATTTTAACGTGGAGATAGATATCCCTTCTCTGGAGAAATTATCCAAACGTAAGAGAAAAATAAGAGACTTTGTCGAGGAATACACGTTAAAAAATAGCAAGAAGATTTTCCTCCTGGCTGAGGGGCGGCTGATCAACCTCTCCTCGGCTGAAGGACATCCAGCTGTGGTCATGGATATGAGTTTTTCTAATCAAGCTTTGAGCATCTTGTACCTGAAGCGCGAGGGAAAATCTCTTCAGAAGAAAGTCTACCCTGTGCCTAAGGAGATTGACCAGGAGATTGCTCGGATGAAGTTGAAGGCAATTGGAATCAGGATCGATCGTCTGTCCGCCGAACAGAAGAAGTATCTCTCTGGCTGGGAAGAGGGGACATAGGTACCAGCATCTTAAGAAGTGTCGGTTCCCTTCTATCCTTCCTCAGCTTTTATTTCTTGATGATTTTCAGGTACTGTTTAATCTTTTCTTTTGTCTCAGAATCAGTGGTCTTACCCAATATTTTTTCAAAAGTTTCTCTAGCCTTTTCGAAGTCCTCATTCTTAAAATAGGCAACGCCAAGATCGTAGCTGAACTTAATGCTCAAGGGGTCAATCTTAACAGCGCGTTTGTAGCTTTCGATAGCCTCATCAAGCTGATTGAGTTTTTCATAAATAGTGCCCTCGAGGTTAAGGGCCATGGCCAAATTTTTGTTCAATTCTATCGCCTTCTGTACATGATCCAGCGCATCCTGAAATTTCTCTGCGGCTAAGTAGAGCCTTGCCAGGTTGTAGTAAGGAAGTTCTCTTGAATTATAGTTTTTATCAGCTGCTGCCAAGCGAAATTCCTGCTGGGCTTTGTCCAGGAGTCCTTGTTCCTGATAGACCATACCCAGGTTGTTCCTGGCTTCTGAAAATGTGGGATTAATAGACAGACATTTCTGCAAATAGCCCAAAGCTTCCTGCAGGTTGCCTTTCATAAAATAAGCCAAGCCGAGGGCATTGAGAGCGAGGTAGTAATCAGGATTTATAGTGAGTGCCCTTCTGAGGTAAGGGATGGCTTCATTCACATTACCGCGGTTAAGATGGACAAGACCCACATTGTATTGGTATTGGGGATCTTTTGTCCTTGCTTGTTGGATTTTTTTCTGGCTGGAAGCGCAGAAAATCAGATTGATGGAAAGAACGATGGCTAAAATCCATTTTACTCTCATAATTTCCCCCTTAGTATTCATAATGTTCCTCTTTAAGCCTCCTGCTCATCAAATCTTTTAGGGCTTTCTTGGGATTTTTGTTCTGATAAAGAACTTGATAGACCTGTTCGCAGATGGGCATTTCCACTTTTTCTCTTCTGGCCAGCTGGCGAGCAGAGAAAGTGGTGGTGATTCCCTCTGCGACCATTTTCATTCCAGAAACAATCTCTTTTAAAGATTGTCCTCTTCCCAATTGATAACCTACATACCGATTTCGGCTCAATTCGCCTGTGCATGTTAAGACCAAATCTCCGATACCAGCCAGACCGGAGAAAGTTTCTTTCTCTGCTCCCAGTTTAATCCCTAATCTTGTGATTTCGAGAAGACCCCGAGTGATCAGGGCGGCGATGGAATTGTTGCCATACTGGAGAGCATCCAGGATCCCTGCCGCTATAGCAATCACATTCTTCAAAGCTCCTCCCAGCTCAACTCCGATAATATCATCACTAACGTAGACGCGGAAGCTTTCGCTGGATATAAGATGCTGTATCTTTTTGGCCAGGTTCAAATCTCTTGAAGCGAGGACCACAGCCGTCGGGTGATACTGGGCGACTTCAAGGGCAAAGCTGGGTCCGGAGAGAGCGGCAATTGGCAGAGAGAGAGATGGAGTAAATACCTCTTCCATCACTTCGCTCATTCTCTTCAGGGAATTTTCTTCTATGCCTTTGGTTAAGCTGATGATAGCCTGATCCGGTGAGAGCGAGGGTGCAAGCTGCTGGTAAATTCTGCGGCAAAATTTTGAAGGCACAGCAATGAAAACAAGATTGCTTTGGCTGACAGCATCATTCAAATCATCATAAAAAGATACTAGAGAAGGGAATATGTATCCAGGAAGAAAGGCTTCATTTTCTCTCTTCTTTGAGGTCTCCTGGTAAACATTGTGTTCTCTTATCCAAAGCTTGGTTGGGATATTCAAGCGGCCTAAGTGAAGGGCAAAGGTGCTTCCCCAGGTGCCACCGCCGATAACACTCGCTTTCATCTTGCCTTTTCTCCGATTTTTCTTTCAGTTCCTCTAACCAGACGGCCGATATTTTCCCGATGTCTGATAGCAACCAGAACAAATACAGCTATTCCTAATCCGATAATTTGTATATCACCTTGAAAAAGGAAAACAAAGAGGGGGAAGAGTATGGTTGAAAGCAGTGAAGCAAGAGAGACATAATGCATAATGAGGACAATAAAAATAAAGACACCCAGACTGAGAAGAAAGGGCTTAAAAGCAAGAGCAGCGTAGACACCCACAGTTGTGGCCACCCCTTTTCCTCCTTTGAATTTAAGATATACAGGAAAACAATGTCCAATAACAGCCAGGAAAGCACAGATAACAGAGAAACCCTGATCTTCGAACAACCTTAAAGCAATAAATACAGGAATGGCACCTTTTAGAATATCGATCGCTAGGACGGGAAGTGCAAATTTCCATCCTTTGACTCGAAGCACGTTGGTTGCTCCGGTGCTGTGGCTTCCAAAATTTCGGATGTCCTTTTTTTCGGTGATCAGGAAGAAGATGTATCCTGTAGGGAGGGATCCCAGAAGGTAGGTGAGCAGGGCATACAAGATTTTCATTTGAGATCAAATTCCGATAAAATTCTGTATTCGGCTCCAGTCGGCTTGAGAATACTCTGGAAGAAAGCGATCTTTTTGACTCCCATCTCTCCAAAGTCTGATTCTTTGTTGCTCTCCAAAAGAGAAAAAATACTCCCCAAATATGAATGGGGCTTGATCCTGCCCAGAGTCAAATGGGGATGGAATTCTCTCTTTTCTCTGGGAAATCCCTTTTTTTCCAGTTCTTGTTCCAATTGGGCCTGGACAGCTTTTAAGTCCTTGTTTTCTTCGATTCCCACCCATATCACCCTGGGATTTTTCCTTCCCTCAGGAAATGTTCCTGTTCCTCTCAAACGCAGGACAAATGAAGGACATTTACTGGATATTTCTTCGAGTATGGATTCAACTTCTGGAATCATCTTTTCCTCGATCTCCCCCAGAAATTTCAGGGTCAAGTGCATCCCTTCTTTTTTTGCCCATTTGATTTTTTTGCTGACCTTGTCCAGTTCTAAAAGGAAAGAGGAAAGCTTATCCTTTATTTCTTTATCGAGGTCGATTGCGATGAAAGTTCTCATTTTTTCTCCAGTTTGATGAAGGATTTCAGAAGATATCTCCTGATCATATCCAGGGCTTTTTGGCTTGACTGGAATTTTATAGCCTCTCTTTTTCCAAGAAAGAGATTCTTTGTCACTTTGCATCCATCTCCCCAGGCCAAGGCGATATAAACCAAGCCCACGGGCTTTTCAGGGCTTGCACCGGTCGGTCCGGCAATACCCGTAATCCCCACTCCCAGATCCGCCTGCGCTTTTTTCCTCACTTCTTGAGCCATGGCCTGGGCCACCTGGTAGCTGACAGCTCCGTGTTTCTCTATGAGATCAGAAGGGACATCGAGTAAGCCTTTTTTTGCCTCATTACTGTAGGCTATGACTCCCTGGATGAAATAATCCGAGCTTCCTGGCACATTTGTGATTCGGTGTCCTACCAGACCTCCTGTGCAGGATTCAGCCACAGCCAAGGTTTTCTTGTCTTCTCTCAAGAGATAACCCACAACCTCTTCAAGTTCTTCTCCTTCCTGCGAGAAGACATTCTTCTGCAATTTTTGCAGAATGGCTTCCTTTAGTTCGCTGATTTTTTCTGCTGCTTTCTTCTGGCTTTTTTTGGAGCGGGCAGTAAGATGGATCTCTATTTGGCCAGGATAGGCGAGGGTAGTCATCTTGACATCAGGGGTTTTGGGGTAGAGATCGAAGATGAGGCTTTCAATTTCGGATTCTGTCAATCCTGTGGTTTTTAACACTGCACGAGAGGCGTGTTCAACTTTCAGCTTCTTGAGCTTGGGCCAGACAAAATCATCGAACATAGGTTTGAGCTCATGGGGAGGACCGGGAAGAAGAATGATGATCTTTTTTTCTATTTCCAGCCAAAGGCCTGGAGCTGTTCCGTTTTTGTTGGGAAGAACTTCCGATCCTTCGATCACGTACGCCTGCTTCTTGTTGATATCTGGCATTTCGAGGCTTCTGCGCTCAAACCTTTCTCGTATCCTTTGGAGTAACTCTTCCCTAAAGAGAAGCTTTCTGCTGAGAACATGGGCCAAGGCTTCACGAGTAAGATCGTCGCGGGTGGGGCCGAGGCCTCCCGTGGCAATGATCAGATCTGATCGCGAAATAGCATCATTAATGCAGAGAGTCAGCTCATTCCAATCATCCCTGACGATCGTCTTGAAAGAGACCTCCCTCCCCAATTCGTTCAAGCGTTGGGTGAGATAGAGCGAGTTCGTGTCCTGAAAATGAGGAGTGAGGAGTTCTGAACCGACGGCCATGATTTCAACCCTGTAGTTCTTTTCTTTTTTCATTTAAGGAGGAAATAGATGGAGATAAGAATCCCTGTGTAGAGGGCCGCAGCAAGGTCATCGCACATGATTCCCCAACCTTTGGAAAAATTCTCTATCCGGCGGATTGGAAAAGGCTTGAGGATGTCAAAAAACCGAAAGAGGAAAAAGCTCAGGAGTACAGAAAACCAGGTGGGACTCAGCTGAAAAAGGGCAAGGTATTGACCTGCAGCCTCATCAACCACGACCTTACGGGGATCCTTCATCTTCCACTCCGATGTGAGTCGAGTAGATGTTGGAATTCCTATGAAAAAAAGGGTAAAAAAGATCAGGAGATGAACATGCCATGGAATTCCATGGAGAAAGAACTTATAAACCAGAACAACCACCAAGCTGGTAAGTGTTCCGGGAGCTACAGGGAAATATCCGAGTCCGAAGCAAGTAGCGATGACCTTTGAGAATGTTTTCATCCGATGATGTTTCCGTATAAATCATATATATCATAGGCATTGATTTCAACTTTTTGAATGGTATTGACGACTTTGGCCAGTGGAAAAGGGGAGTGGAGGAAAATGACCCCGTCCACTTCAGGGGCTTGAAACCGGGAACGCCCGACAAGCTGTGATGGATCTTCTCTCCATGTTCCTTCGATGATAACCTCCAGGTGTTGATGCAGGTATCTGCTGTTGTTTTGGAAGGATATATCAGCCTGAGTGTTCATGATTTTCTCTTTTCTTCTTTTTTTGACATTCTCTTTTACCGGATCTCCCAAATTAAAGCAATCCGTACCCTCTTCTTGCGAGTAGGTGAAGACTCCGAGATGATCGAACCTTGCCTCTCTGACAAAGTTGATCAGATTCTCGAATTCACACTTTCCTTCTCCTGGAAATCCCACAACAAGGGAAGTGCGCAGGGCCAGATCAGGAATCTTCTTTCTGATTTTTTCAATCAACCGCAATGCTCTCTTTCCATCCATGGCCCTCTTCATCCTCTTGATGATTTGAGGATGGGAATGCTGGAAGGGAAGATCAAGATAAGAACAAATCTTTTTTTCCTGCATCACTTCTAAGAGAGCATCCGTGATTTCTTCTGGATATCCATAGAGGACGCGAATCCATTCGATATCCTTGATCGGGATAAGGTTGCGGAGGAGAGCTGCCAGTCCGTCCTTCAAGCCGATATCCTGGCCGTAGTAAGTGGAATCCTGGGAAATAAGGTTGATCTCCTTCACACCTCTGCTGGCAAGGATTTCCGCTTCCGTGACGATGGAGGATAATGTGCGAGAACGATAAGATCCTTTTATTAAAGGGATGGCGCAGAAAGAGCATTGGTGGGAGCATCCCTCCGATATCTTGAGATAAGCCCAGCCGGGCGGAGTGGAGAGAACGCGAGGAGAGGAATGATCATACAGGAAGCAGGATGGAGATTTCTGGAAGGGCTCTCCTTCTACAGCTTCCACAATATGATTAAAATCATTCACTCCTAACCAGAGATCTATCTCTGGAAATCTTTTCTGCAGCGTGG
Organism: uncultured Eubacteriales bacterium; assembly: GCA_964449165.1. Lineage (GTDB taxonomy): Bacteria > Acidobacteriota > Aminicenantia > Aminicenantales > Aminicenantaceae > CAYSCW01. Next base: position 51,748 of record CAYVAT010000021.1, read on the forward strand.
CCTTATCTCTTTCCACATAACATCCTATAGCAATGATTTTTTTTCTGTTGTCCCCTTTTTTGAGATGGCTGGCCTGGGTGAGAGTCTGCGCGGATTCTTCTTTGGCAGGTCGGATGAAGCCACAGGTGTTGACGATGACAACATCGGCTTCTTGCGGCCTGGCAACAAAAGCGTAGCCAGCCTTTTCCAGGTAGCCCAGCATGACCTCACTGTCCACTAGGTTTTTGGCGCATCCTAGAGTAATGAGAGCCACCTTTTTCATCTCCATCCATTGTAAAAAGTTGTGAATGAACAGTAAAGAGCAAAATGTGGATTGGAGGTTGTTCCGAATTGGAGGGATTCGGAATAGTAAGATGTCCGGATGGAAATTTTTATGAGCGAATTTGATATGAGTTATGGATATATTTTATAGAGAAGGCGGGGGAAGGGAATTGTCTCCCTGATATGCTTGATTTTACAGATCCAGGCAAGGGTTCTCTCTATTCCCAATCCAAAACCGGCATGGGGAGTTGATCCGTATTTTCTCAGGTCGATGTACCATTGATAAGCCTCGCGGGGAAGATTGAATTCTTTGATCTTTTCTTCAAGAAGCTGAAGGTCATGGATTCGCTGCCCGCCTCCGATGATTTCTCCGTATCCTTCAGAGGCCAGCACATCCACACCAAGCACCAGATCCGGCCGATCTGGAGCAGGCTGCATATAAAAGGCCTTGATTTTGGCTGGAAAATGAGTGATACACACCGGTTTGCCGAATAATTCTGAGACAAGAGTCTCTTCCGGCGCTCCGAAATCATCTCCCCACTCTATTTTTGAGCCTTTCTCTTTAAGTCTCTTCAAGACTTCGTCGTATGTAACATGTGGAAAAGGCTTTTTGATCTTTTCCAGAGGTCTGGTATCCCTTTCCAGGGTATCCAGCTCTTTCTTTCTCCTCTCCAGCATACGTTTTATGATGTATGTGATAAGGTCCTCGCTCAGTTCAATCATATCTTCTAAACTGGCGAAAGCCACTTCAGGCTCAACCATCCAGAACTCGATAAGATGTCTTCTCGTTTTCGATTTTTCCGCTCTGAAAGTGGGGCCGAAGCAGTAGACTTTTCCGAAGGCCATGGCTGTGGCTTCGTTATAGAGCTGTCCGCTCTGGCTCAAGAAGGCTTTCTGGTTGAAATACTCTGTTTCAAAAAGAGTGGTAGTTCCCTCGCAGGCACTGGGCGTCAGGATGGGTGTATCCATCAAGCGAAAACCATTCCCATCAAAAAAGTCTCTGATCGCTCTGATTAGCTCTGCCCGGATTTGAAGAATGGCATGTTGTTTTTGGGAACGGAGCCAGAGATGGCGGTGCTCCATCAAGAAGGGTATACCGTGGGATTTGGGAGTTATTGGATAATCCTTGGCTATTTGAAGGATTTCCAGTTCTCGGATGCTCAACTCGAACCCTCCTGGGGCTCTTTTGTCTTCCCGGACGCTCCCTCTGACAATCACGGATGACTCTTGAGTGAGCACATCAAATTTTTCAAAGAGGGGATTATCTTTATCAGGACTAAATATAGTCCCTTGCAGAATACCTGTGCCATCCCTGACCAGGAGGAAGCGGATTTTGCCGCTGGACCGCTTGCTGTAGACCCATCCTCTGATCTCCACATCCTTGTCCTTATAGTCTGCAATATCTTCTATGTATGCCCATTTCATGATGTCACGATTATAAAGAATATAAGATTCAAGGTCAATCGAATGAAGAAAACTCCGGCTCCTCAGCGCCTGACTGGAGCAAAGACATCCCCCAATGCTCTTCATTCCTAAGAATACAGCTCTAATGCTATCACGAGAGTGGAAATAGTGTCAGGACA
>CAYVAT010000022.1:0-48675 GCA_964449165.1 uncultured Eubacteriales bacterium
ATTAAAACTGGAGTTTTATCAATGATGATGATATTTTAGATTTTGCAGAAATCGTGGAGATCTTTTAGGAGAGAAGAGAATGTGCAAGGCTGAAATCAGAAACATGAACGATCAGAATATCTTTGATTACGGATTCTGCGGAACCAAGAGCATCGAGCACGAAGGGTGCCGGCGAAAGGCGGAGTGGTTCAAAAAGAGGCTTTCTGAGGGGATAAGATACAAGGTTTTATACTCAAAGGATAAAGGCGCTATCGGTATGATCGAGTACATCCCGGGAAAATATGCCTGGAGAGCGATCGAGGCAGACACATATATGGTCATTCATTGCCTGTGCATTTTTTACAAACCATTCAGAGAAAAGGGGTATGCATCTGAGATGATCGATGAGTGTTTAAAGGATGCCAAAAATGAAAAAATGTCAGGGGTCGCAGTTGTGACACGGAAAGGTGCATGGATGGTCGGCAAGGAAATATTCTTGAAGAAAGGATTTGAGGTGACAGATAAAGCGGCACCCGATTTTGAGCTTTTGGTGAAAAAGTTTAAAAAGGATGCGCCCGATCCGAAATTCAAAAGAAATTATGAAAAAATCCTGAAGAAACATAGCAAAGGATTGACCATTCTTTGGTCGGACCAATGTCCCTACATTGCCAAAGCGATGAAGGAGATTAAGGAAGCGGTCGAGGACAAATACGGAATTGAAGCGAAAATGATCCAGATAAAAAGTCATGAAGACGCCCAGAGCGCACCCTCTCCTTACGCCATTTTCAGCCTTATATACGAAGGCAAGCTCCACGCCTTCCATGCCATCAGCAGCAAAAGGTTCATGAATATCATGGATAAAGAATTGAAGAAGAAACAATGAGGAATTAGATGGCTAAACCATACATTTATGGTTGATTCCTGTCTATGGCCGTGGGGAGGTCTCCATTATTACTATTTAATCGATGTTTCTGGCAAATTGTATCTCTTTTTTTTGCCATTGACCTTGTCATTTTTACTGTGATATGTTCGCTTCAGGTTATTAGCTTGTAGAAATTACAGAAAATAACGAAGGATTCGGTGCGAGTAAAAAAATAAAATTCTTATAGAAAAGCCGGCGGGCATGGAAGAGGCGCTGGCTTTGGTTGAGAGGAATGTTTGTAGCTGTTGTGACTCTTTATTTTGTGAGTACAGTCGCCGTTGGTGTTTATCTGAGCAAGCGGGTAAAAAAAACATCGGATTTTTTAGTAGCGGGGAGAAAATTGGGATTGCCTCTAACAACAGCCACTCTTGCTGCCATTCAACTGGGAGCGGGAGTCATCCTGGGAGGCGCTGAGCTTGGGGCTGAGAGCGGCATTTGGCCAGGGATGTGGTATGGGATTGGATGTGGAGGGGGATTAATTCTCGCCGGTATTTTGGTAGCTTCAAAACTCAGAAGGCGGAAGGGCTACGTGCCTTTGGATTTTTTTGGCAACCGGTACAGGGAGAGGAAATGGGTGAGAATTTGGGGGTGGCTCTCAAACATCCCCAGCCTGCTCGGGATCTTCGTAGCGCAGATCATGGCAGCAGGATCCATTTTTTCGGTGTTTGGATTCAGCTACACAAAAGGTGTGATTGTAACAGGGGTTGCCATCATGCTTTACAGCGTCACGGGAGGCATGTGGGGGGTTGCCGTGACCAATTTTGTCCAGCTGATTATCATCGTCATTGGCATTCCTCTGGTAGCCATCGTTGCTTTGCTGAAGATGGGAGATGTGAGTGTGATGACAGCAGGGAGCGTTCTTTCGTCTCCGTTTATCCCTCCGGGCATGCATACGAAAGCCATCTTCATCATCGTCCCCTTCCTGCTGTCAATATCCGTATCCTATGATGCATACATGAGGTATCAGGCCGCCAAATCCGGGTCAGTGGCTAAGTGGGGTTGTGTCATAGGAGGCATCATTGTTATTTTCATCAGCTTTTGTGTTGGACTCATTGGGGCAGTAGGAAGAGTCATCTACCCGAACCTGGAGAATGCGGCTGTGCTTCCCAAAGTTGTAGAATCATCCCTGCCTCCGGTTCTAGCAGGGCTGGTAGTCTCTGCCTTGCTTGCTGCAGCCATGTCCACAGGAAACTGTCTGCTTGTCTCCCTTGCCGGGTGTTTTTCAAGGGATCTTTACAACATGGTGTTCCATCCTTCATCAAAGCTCGATGAGCTGAGACATTCGAAAACAATTTCCAGGGCCGTCATCGTGGGAGCGCTCGTTGTAGGGGTATTTATCGCTTTTCAGGCCAGAGGCATTCTCTACACCATAATCATTTTCAATTATCCCTATATGGGAAGCATGCTGGTTCCACTCCTTGGTGGAGTTCTTTGGAAAAGAGCTACGTTCAAAGGTGCAGTTGCAGCGATCTTAGCCGGGGGGAGCATAGGAGTCATTTCATTTTTTGTTGGAATGCCGGGGCCATTCCAGGGGCTGTTTAATATTGACTTGGGCTTGTTTATCGCTTATGTAGTATCCGCTGTGATCTTTGTAATAGTTAGCCTTTTAACTCAAAATCGTAATTCCGTGAGATATGAAACGTGAAGCGTAAAAAGTCAGGCTTTATTAATTAATATGACAAAACCTTTCACGCTTTACTTTTTACGAGACAAAGGGAGTTATAGATAATGAGAGACCTGGAGATAAGAGAAATGCAGTGGCCCTATCCTCTCAAGTGGGGCAAAGAAAAAAATGTATGTGTGGATGTCTTGGTTCTTGGAGGGGGGATAGCTGGCTGCTGGGCAGCCATAGCTGCGGTAAAAAAGGGGATGAAAGTGGCCCTCATTGAAAAGGGAGCGACTGTTCGGAGCGGCGCCAGCGGATCGGGCTGTGACCATTGGGAATCAGCCGCCACCAATCCCTGTTCGCAGGTCACTCCTGAAGAGCTGACCCAGGCCATGATTAGAGACAACAACGGATATAACAATGGCATTTCGCATTACGTTGAATGTCGTGAAGGGTACGACAGACTCCTGGATTTGGAGAATATGGGGGGAAAAGTCAGGGACACGGATGATGAATTTGCTGGCGCTGAGTTCAGAGATGAGAAAACAAAATTCCTCTTTGCCTATGATTATGTGAACAGGTTTACTCTGCGGGTTTGGGGGACGACATTCAAACCGGTACTCTTTAGAGAATGTAAGCGATTGGGTGTGAGCATCTTTGATCGGACCATGGCCACATGTTTGCTGACAGAAGGAAGCCGACAAGCTGCCCGCATCGTGGGAGCTGTCGGGGTGAATGGTCGTACGGGGGAGCTTGTGCTTTGCCAAGCCAAGGCAACTGTGCTCTGTATGTCCCGGCCGACCAGAGTCTGGCTTTTCTCACCCGGAGTGCCCGGAACCTCTGAGTTCAGGCCTTTCCAGTGCACCGGAGATGGGCATGCTATGGGATGGAGAGCTGGAGTGGAGTTTACGATGATGGAAAAGTCCGTGAAGGGGGAATGGTCTGGTCTGCGCAGCTTCCCGCCTTATGGTACCGGGAACACCCACAACACATGGTATGCCTGCTCAATGGTGGATGCAAGCGGAAGAGAGATCCCATGGGTCGACCGGGATGGCAATATTCTTAAAGGTGTCTCTGAGAGATACCGGCCTGCCCCAGGTCAAAAGTTTTTCTTGAAAGGAGGCGGTGAGGCGGAGTTTCCTCATTATGATTACAAGGGACCAGATATTTTGCCCGTAGAAGAACTTTTGAAAAGAGGATACAAGCTGCCTTTTTATGCGGATTTGCCAAGTATGCCAGAGTTTGAGCGAAAGGCTATCTGGGGTTTAATGGTAGGGCAGGAAGGGAAGACAAAAGTCCCCATCCTTCAGGCCTACACTAAAGCTGGTTTCGACCCAAAGAGAGACTTGCTCCAGAGCTATGGGGATGGATGGAAATCAGGTGCCTTTCTTCCTCAGGAACGACAGCTCTTTGGGCTTCCCGGAGGGATCGTCAACGACTGGGAGTTGAGGACGAATCTGGAGGGACTCTATGTTGCAGGAGATCAATTGTTCGCATCCAACTGCCATGGACATGCTGCCGCCACCGGTTATTACGCGGGCCGGCATGCGGCTGATTATGCCGCACGGGCATCTTTTGTCCAGATTAACAGAAATCAAGTGGAGCAGGAGAAAAAGCGGATTTATTCTCTTGTGGACCGCGGTCATGGGATGGGATGGAAGGAGCTTAATCTCGCCATCACGCGCATCATGCAGAATTACTGCGGCGAGGTCAAGAGTGGAGAGCTGCTCAGGACAGGACTTAAGCTTCTGAAAAACATCGCCAGGGAGGAAGCCTCAGAACTCTATGCGCGAAATCCCCATGATCTGGTCAGGAGTATGGAAGTGTTAAACATCCTCACCAACGCAGAGATCATCCTGCATTCGTGTTTGGCCCGTCAAGCGAGTTCGAAGCATCTGCATTTCATGAGAATGGATTATCCAGAAATCGACCCCATAGAATGGCATAGGTTTGTGACGGTAAAGCTTAAAAACGGAGATGTTGAAATAGGGACAAGAGCTCTCGATTATTATGGCTCTCTTGTTGAGAGCTATAAGAAACACAATCAGGATTATCTGAAAGAGAAAAAACAATGAAGAAAAAGACAATCACGGTCACTCTGGAAGCTGCGGTTTTTCGTCCTCTGAATTTTGATCTCAACATCTGCAACGGGTGCAACTTGTGCGTCGATGCCTGTCAAGTCGACATCCTCTATCCCAACCCGCAAGAGGGAAAACCACCAGTGGTGCTCTATCCTGGAGAGTGCTGGTATGGAGGGTGTTGCGTGGCTGTCTGCCCAAGACCGGGAGCCATCACACTGAACATACCGCTACCGAACAGAGTTCATTGGAAGCGGCATAAAAAAGATTGGAGGGAAGATCAAACATGAAAATCTTCATGAAGCTTTTTGCTGTGGGAATGATCGCTGCAACCCTAGCAGCTCAGGAAACACGGCCTATACGGGACGATGTCGGCTTTTGCTGGAACCTTTTAAGCATGCAGAAGCTCGTGGATTATCTCGAAAGCCAGGAAAAAGAGAGCTTCAAGCCTGAAGGACTGGTCGCCGCCATTTCTCCCCATGACGATTATCTTTATGCAGGAAAGCTCTATTATCCGCTTTTCAAAATCCTGAGGACGAAAGAAGTGGTTATTTTCGGAGTCACCCATGGTGCAGTAAGGAAGGAGATCAATGGCTTGGAGAATATCCTGATCCTGGACGAATTCAGATCCTGGCCCGGTTTGAGAAAGCCTGTCGCAGTCTCCGGGCTCCGGGAATTTCTCAAGGATAGACTCGATAAGTCCGTTTTCATCACAAACAATAGAGCCCACGAGCTTGAGCATTCCATAGAAGCGCTGTTGCCTTTTCTTCAATATTTCAATCCTGAGGTCAAGATTACGCCTGTGATGGTCACTCCCATGCCTTTCGAGAAGATGGAGGAGATCTCCACGAAGCTGTCTGAAGTGATCGCAAGCTACATGAGCGAGAAACGGCTTGTGGCTGGAAAGGACATTTTCTTTCTCATATCCTCCGATGGCAACCATTATGGAAAAGACTTCAATAACTCACCCTTTGGAGAAGGCGAAAAGGCTTGGGCTACAGCAATCAAGCTCGACCAGCGCCTAATCCGCTCTTATCTTACGGGCGTTATGGACAGCAGCAAGATCGAAGGCCTGACCCATGAGATTTGGGGCAAGACCTACCTCGAATACCGCAACACCTATTGGTGCGGGAAGTATTCCATCCCCTTTGGCCTCTTGGCTGTGGAGAAGATAATCGACCGTACAATGAATAAAAAAATCAGCGGCATGCTCTTTCACTTCTCGGACACCTATAGCGAAGGTGTGCTGCCGCTCAAAAAAACAGGCATGGGAACGACAGCCCCCTTCTCGCTCCGTCACTGGGTTAGCTTCTTTTCAATAGGCTATTATGCCCAGTAAAACAGATTACAAGAATATAAAAATAATAAATGAGTCAACAGCAGTATTAAACTGAAATAAATGAAGGATCTGATTTAGCCCCGTGACACACTTCCCCGGCCGCGTTTCCCGTCTATATGTATTTACCTAGTCCGACTTTTTAGGAAAATTAATTGTTTTTTTCGTGTAGTCTGCGGGGACAGAATAGATGCCAGGCGGTGCGGGTTTCTCAGTCACTTCAAGGCATTGCGATTCAACATTGACCTCTGTGCCGAATATGCCAATTGTAACATCAGCAGCGACCTGAAACCCATCAACTGTATCCAATTTTTCCAGCTCTTTTTTTGAATTTTCATCTATATTCACCATTCCTAAAATATATTTCACGAAAAATTCATCCATCACTTTTGTGTATTTTTTATATTCAGCAGGGAGATCTTTAGTAATCCACATTTTAATTTTAAATTTCGGCATCATATTTAATGCCGAGATCACAAAGACCATCTCAAATTCAGTTGAATAACAATTCCAATTTGCGATTTTTTTCTTCTCGCCGCTGAGGTTGACTTTAGCATCGGTTATTTTTATTGATTTTATAACTTTAGCAACCTTAGGAGAAAGGTTTGAGACGAGATTGAGAAGCTTTTCCCGATTGATGTCTGTCGGAAGCTCATAATAAATCTTTGGCCTGTGTATGATGAGATAGAGTTTTCCTTTATCGTAATCGATTATAAGACTGTGCTCTTTGCTGAATTGGGCAAACTTGTTCTTTGCCAGCCACTGCTCCTTGATCTCTACTCTTTCAGGACTTTCTTTTCCCATCATTGCAAACGCCTTGGTACGCTCCATATTTTTCATATAAACATCAGCGCCTAAAAATAAAGAAAGAAGCAGAATCAGAATAACGATCAAAACTATTTTTTTCATTATTTCCTCCTATTCATTTCTTTTATCGTATTCCATATGATTGTAGGCCATAAGAAACTTTCTCGTGTTAAGCTAGTAAAGCTTTAACTGCTCTACGTGGTGAGCAAAGGCTAAGGCGATCTCTACCAAAGGGGATGTTTGTTCTGAGAGGGACTGGATGAAATCCTGCCTGACAGCCGGATCCCCGAGAAGGAGGTAAGGATCATCTATTTGGGCCGTACGCAAATTGACATCAGTTTCGCCTCTTATTGTTCGAAAGAGAGATACAAGGGGATCTTCATCAGTCTGTACCGACAGAGAACTCCTGCCTATATCTCTCAGCCTTAAGTTCAGAGATTCCTGGCGAAGCAGAGAAACTGCGGCGATCTCACGAATCTGGAGTACTTCCTGGCGGAGCTGGACAATTTCATCGCTCCTCTGCCAACCTGAATGGATAAAATACCCGGCTGCAAACCCCGCAAACAGAAGTAAAAGAGCAATTGTGAATTGGAAGACAGGTTTTTTCTGCATAAAGCTTTGGAACCAGCTACCTCTTTTCTTTAATACTTTTGCCGAAATGATTTGCCAAGATTTTTCCTTGTCTGGAAGGGGAATATCTTCTTTCTCATTAAGGAGATGACTCAATTTTCCCACCTTTTCATTAATTCTTGCACATCTAGAGCATTCCCGGAGATGTGCTTCCAGTCGAGTCTTTTCTGATGATGTCAATTTTCCGAAGACGCTTACAGTCATTAGATTTTTGCTTTCTTCGCAGTTCATTCTTCCCTCCACAGCGGTTCGAGTTGATTTCTTAATTTTAAAAACGCTCTCTGGAGATGTTTTAAAACAGTACTTTTATTACAATGTAATCGGTCTGAAATCTCCTTTAGAGTCCTGTGCTGCAGATGTCTTAAATCGAAAATAAGGCGCTGTTTTGGAGATAATATGTTGAGAGCATTTTTCACCTGAAATATTGTCTGATTAGTAATGGCAGTTTTTTCAGGTGACAAATCCTGAGCTTCCGGTTCATTGCGAATGTCTGTAAGAGAGTCGGTCTGATATGTTTTTCTCTTTTTTCTTTTTCTAAGATGGTCAATAGAGCAGTGAAGACCGATTTGATAAATCCACGCAGAAAAATTGCTGCTGATGTTAAAATCGAATTTTTTGATGCCTTTAAAGGCTTTTATGAAAGTTTCCTGCATTATGTCCTCAGCATCCTGCTGAGATTTTGAATAATGGTAGGCAAGTCGATAGATCGTGTTGTAATTATTTTCGTATAATTCCCGGAATGCATTTTCATCTCCCTCTTTAGCCAGCAGTATAACAAGCTTGTCATTCGTATTCATTTCCAATTCATGATTCATCATATATGTATTACGCTAAAAAGTCATGAGGGGTCGACAAGAATAAAGAGATATTCCTCGAGATGCTGCCTTTTTTATTCCCGTTTTGAAGCGTGCAGGTTATTTGAATCCCTGCGCAGCGCTACCCCCTTTCCGAGGATGTTAAGATGAAGGGAGTTTTTTAGTCGGCTAGAAAAGTAAAATTAACTTTTTTTCCTGAGCAAAATATTCTGTATTAAACGCAAAAAGATATCACTATCAAGGCTGCAACGGCGCCGATCAGAATCAGGGCAACAACAGTGCCGGGATGCGTTTTCTTTAACAGTTTCGCCATGATGCCCTCCTGAAAATTAAAGCAATATATTTCTATTGTTGTAAACGTATTATTAATAAAAAAAGTTCCGTCTCTGAGGAAAGAATACTGATTTTCAGATTTTTACCCTCTTGGTCTTTCTCTGCCAGACAACAGTCGCTGAGCTTTCTTTAAGCCTCTACTCTTTATATTCTACTCATATCTCAGCGAATCTACAGGATTAGCCACAGCTGCTTTAATGGATTGAAAGCTGATGGTGAGAATAGCAATGGTGAGGGTTATTATCCCTGCAGCGATAAAAATCCAGATACTCAAAGGACTGCGATAGGCAAAATTTTGAAGCCATTTGCTCATGGCATAGTAACCGATCGGCCAAGCGATGACATTGGCTATGACAACAAGCCTTGTGAAATCTTTAGCTAATAGGACGATGACATTGGATACTGACGCTCCGAGAATTTTGCGTATTCCGATTTCCTTTGTCCTCCTGGCTATGGCAAAAGAGGCTAAGCCCAGAAGTCCTAAACAGGCGATGAAAATTGCCAAGAAGGAAAAGGAGTTCAAGAGTTTGCCTAATCTATCTTCCAAGCGATACATATCATCAAGATCGCTGTCCAGAAAATCGTATTCGAACGGTGTATGCGGGGAAAATTCCATGAATTTGTTTTTTATGAAATTCAAAGTTCTACTGATATTATGGGGAGAAATCCTCAGGGAAAAATGGTAACCTCCTTCCGGGTGAAGCACCAGTGCCAGGGGCAGGATTTTTTGATGAAGAGAATCAAAATGAAAATCTTTCATGACACCTATCACTGTGCCCATAGACCAGCCAGACCTCTCAACTTGAAACTGTTTTCCGACTGGCCTTTCCCATCCAAAGGCCTTGACTGCCGATTCATTGAGAATGTAGGCAGATTCCTCATCTGATGAGAATGTCTTAGAGAAATTTCTTCCCTCCAGGATATCTATATCGAATGTCTTGATGAAATCATAATCGACAGAATACCAGGCCATCATGAAGTCTTCATCCTCCTTCCTGCCTTCCCAGTCGACACTCTGATGAGGATGGCTTCCAGGGGAAAATGAGGAAATTGAGGCGCTTAAGATATTGGGTTCCTTCAGTAATTCAGCCTTAACATATTCATATTTTTGTTTGAGTTGGGAGTCATATATGGGAATATTGACGACATGGTCCTTGTTGAATCCCAAGTCTTTATTCCTGATGTAGTTTAGCTGGTTATAAATGACAATGGCGCCGGTGATGAGGATGATTGATGCAGCAAACTGAAAGATGACGAGAAAACTTCGCAGGAGTGAAACGCGAGAGCCTGATTTGAGTTCCCCTTTTAAAGATTGAGCGGGTTGCAGGGTTGATTGATAGAAAGCAGGGTAACTGCCTGATATGAGACTCACTAACAGGGCTATTCCTATGACGCTCATTATAAAATACAGGTTTTGAAAATTGCTGAAATGCAATTGAGTCATAACGAGCGAGTTAAACCAGGGCAAGATTAACCTTATGAAGAGAAAGGCTAAAGGAAGAGCGATAAAAGTGAGCACCGCGGATTCTCCTATGAATTGTTTGATCAATTGATGCCGCTGTGCACCGATGACCTTTCTCATTCCGATTTCTGTTACTCTGGTTGATGACTGAGCGATGGAAAGGTTTGTAAAGTTTATGCAAGCAAGTAAGAGGATAATGATGCCTATAGTCAAGAACAGATAGATGTATTTGATTTTGCCCTGTGTTTCAAGGTTAATTTTGGTCAGGGATTGGAGATGAAACATTCTGGTGCTTGTATCTTCACCTCGATATTTTTTTATAAACCCTGTTGATTTTTTCTCGAATTCTTCAACAGGAAAATCTTTTTGAAGGAGGATATAGGTCTGGAAATTCCAGGCCGCCCAGTTTTCCAAATAATTAAAATTGGAAAAGTCGTTTATCAGGTCAAAACGGATAAGAAAATCAAATTCCAGATGTGAATTAGGAGGAGCATTTTCGGCTATTCCTGAGATTTTAAAATCAAACCGGTTCCAGAATGTAAGAATTTTTCCCGTGGGATCTTCACCGCCAAAATATTTCTCTGCCATTTCTTTGGTTATAACGATCGAATCGCGATTAGAGAGGACGGTTTTTGGGTTGCCTCGGATCAAAGGAAAAGAAAAGACTTCCAAGAATGACGGATCGGCCATGTAAACGCGGCTCTCTACAAAGCTTTGATCTTTTTGCCTGATAATAGCTCTGATCCTATACAGCCTGACTGTGTTTTGTACTTCTGGAAAGTCGTTGATGAGAGCAGGAGCAACTGGGGCTGCAGTGGTATTGTGAACCTGCGTTTGACCTTCAATCGACCATTCTGTCGTGATCCTGTAAATCTGATCCGATTTTTCATGAAACCTGTCATAACTGAACTCATGCTGGACATAGAGGAAGATCAAGAAAAAACAGGCCATTCCCACGGAAAGCCCTAAAATATTGATCAGGGAGTAAGCCTTATGTCTTCTGATGTTTCTAAAAGCGACCTTAAGATAATTTCTAATCATTTCCCCCTCCCGTAAATAGAGTTTTTTATAAAGGAAGGACACAACAATATCATTTGTATAAAGACGCAGAGGAAGAGGAAAAGGTTGGCAAGATTAAGAAGAGAGCTGTTTGTTAGCTTATTCTAGTCCTTATATTTAAAGGAGACTTTGACTTTTACCCGGTAAGCTGAGACCTTTCCGTCCTCCACTTTCATGTCCAATTCAGTCACTTCCGCGATTCTCAAATCCTTGAGTGACTTACTGGCTGTTTCCACAGCGTTCTTGGCCGCTTCTTCCCAAGAGTTGGGACTTGTGCCGATGAGTTCGATAACCTTGTATACACTCTCCATACTATCCCTCCAAAGAAATAATTTAGTTACATTAAAGAAATTTTACCCGGAATCTCAAAAACACTCAAATAAAAAAAAATATTTGAATAGTTATCGCCATTAGCGTTCAAGAATATCAATGTGCGATTTCACTCTCAACAGGCAATTTAAGCTTATCTAGAGCGTTTTCAATATTTCTTTGTTATAATATATTAATTAGGTAAAAAAACATGAAGTGCCCTGAATGTCAGTTTGAAAACCCTGCCAATACACACTATTGCGGTAAGTGTGGAACAAAATTAGTGGCCTCCAAGCAAATCTCCTTCTCTCAAGCTGAGACCATGGGGACGACTGCCGATGAACTTACCAGGGGGAGCACTTTTGCAGGTAGATATGAGGTTATCGAGAAACTGGGTGAAGGAAGATTGGGGAGAGTGTACAGGGTTTTCGATACCAGGATAAAGGAAGAAGTGGCTCTAAAACTCTTGAGGCCAGAAATTACCTCTGACGAAAAGACAGTCGAACGCTTCAGCAATGAATTGAAATTGGCCCGCAAGATCGCCCATAAGAATGTTTGCCGCATGTATGACCTCGGCGAAGAAGGGAAAATTCACTACATTGCTATGGAATATGTGCCTGGAGAAAATCTTAAAAGCATGATCAGGATGATGGGGCAATTGAGTCCAGTTCAGGCTATTTCTATCGCCAAGCAGGTGTGCGAGGGGCTCATGGAGGCACATAGTCTGGGTGTCCTCCATCGTGATATAAAGTCCGGCAATATAATAATAGGCAGCCAGGATGGGAATGCCCGGATCATGGACTTTGGAATTGCACGCTCGCTTAAAGCAAATGGAATAACCGGAGTGGACGTGATAGTTGGGACGCCAGAGTACATTCCCCCCGAACAATTGGAAGGGCAAGAGGCAGATCAGAGTTCTGATCTCTATTCTCTGGGTGTAACACTATTTGAGATGGTGACAGGCAGGTTGCCGTTTGAAGGGGAGACTTCCTTATCTGTAGCGGTAAAGCACAAAACTGAGCCGCCGCCAGATCCGAGGAAATTCAACACTCGGGTTCCTGAGGCTCTAAGTCGAGTCATTCTCGAGTGCATGGAGAAGGACAGGGATAAGCGGTACAAGACAGCTAGGGAGCTATACGATGATTTGTCCGAAATAGAGAAACAGATATCTGGGATAAAGGAGAGTTCTCCAAAGGAGAAAGCCATCACTTTGAAGAAGGAGGGATCACGGTTCAGAAAGTGGTGGGGGGTAGTCGGGATATTTTTAGTGGCAGTCATTGGAGTCAGTATAGGAATTCTACTTACCCGAAAGGAGAATGCATCCCCTGTTCCTGGTGAGAAGATGCTTGTGGTCTTACCGTTTGAGAACTTGGGACCTCCTGAAGATGCATATTTTACAGATGGGTTGACTGATGAGCTTAACAACCGTCTATCAGTATTATACGGCCTAGGAGTTATTTCCCGGTCCAGTGCCACACAGTACAAGAATACGAAGAAGACCGTCGAGCAAATCGGCGAGGAGCTCGGGGTGGAATATATTCTTGAAGGGAGTGTGCGTTGGGACCGGAGCCAGAGAGGTCAAGGCCGCGTTCGTGTCACACCGCAGCTTATCCGGGTCTCGGATAACACTCATCTCTGGTCTGAAAACTATGACAGGGTTATAGAAGACATCTTTTCAGTCCAGTCTGATATCGCTGAAAAAGTCATAAAGAAGTTAGATCTTGCCATACTGGAGCCCGAACGTAAGGCTCTACTAGCCAAGCCGACAAATAACTTTAAAGCCTTTGACTATTACCTTCGCGCAGGGAAAAAGCTTATCAGCGGATGGAGCAGCTTAGATCCTCAAGAGTTTGAACAAGCTGTTGAGCTGTATGAAAAGGCGATAGATTTGGATCCTGGCTTTACTTTAGCTTACGTATCTCTTTCTTTTGCCCATATAACGGCATATTCGGTCGGAGTTGACCGTACCCCTGAGCGGCTGGCAGGATCGAAAGATGCCATAGATAAAGCACTTGAGCTTGAGCCTAATTTCCCCAGTGCGAAAAATGCACTGGCATTTTACTATTATTGGGGATTCCAGGATTATGAAAGGGCGCTTGAAATTTTTGAATCGGTCCAACGAGCCTGGCCAAACTTCACCTCCCCATACGTTGGATATATCCTGCGGCGCCAGGGAAAATGGGAAGAATCTATAGCGAATGTTAAAAAGGCATTCAAGCTCAATCCTCTTAGCGAAGGCATCGCCATTCAACAGGGCAGTTCTCTGTTAGCCATGAAAAGATATGAAGAGGCTGAAGAATGGTTCGACCGCGCCAGTTCGATTGCCCAGAATCCTTATGATGCGCGATTAGCGAAAGTGGATGTCGCCGTCCTCTCAGAAGCAAATACTCAAAGGGCCCGAGCCTTGCTGGAGAGATTGCCTCATAATCGGATGACTGATCATAATTGGTTTACTCTTTTGATGCTCGAGCGGAAATTCCAAGAAGCGCTGGATCATATTGCTTCCTTATCCTACGATTCTTATTATTGGGTTGGCTTCTATTTTAATAAAAATCTTTCTTATGCCTCTGTTTATCAGGCAAAGAAGGATTTTTCGATGATGAAGATGTATGGGGAAAAGGCACGTCTTGTTATTGAAGAAACCCTGAAAAAAAATCCGGGCGATCCGAGGCTTCATGCAGCACTTGGCCTCGCTTATGCATACGAAGGTCAAAAAGAGGAAGCTATTCGAGAAGGAAATCGAGCAGTCGAGCTTTACCCGGAGTCACGAGATGCTGTAGAAGGACGTTACTATGTCCTGAACTTAGCCCAAATTTATACTCTAGTCGGTGAATATGACGAGGCAATCAACAAATTGGAATACCTGTTGTCTATTCCTTCTGGAGACTTGATTTCTGTTCCTCTTTTGCGAATCGATCCAGCCTGGGATCCGCTGCGCGAGCATCCAAGGTTTAAACGGTTAGTGGAAGAAAATTCAGAAAAAGAAAGGAGAGATTATCCGGTAAAACCTCTCTCCTTCACAGATGTCAAGATCCATGATGATTTCTGGCTTCCGCGGATGGAGACCAATCGCACTGTTACCATCCCCTTTGCCTTCAAGAAGTGCGAGGAGACAGGTCGCATCGATAATTTTGCCAAAGCCGGAGGTTTAATGCCGGGTAAATTTGTGGGCATAAGATACAATGACTCTGATGTGTTCAAGATCATGGAAGGCGCTGCCTATTCCCTGGCTCTTCATCCAGATCCTGAACTCGAGAAATACATGGACGACCTCATCGAAAAGATTGCCGCTGCCCAGGAGGATGACGGCTATCTCTACACGGCGCGTACTATCGACTCCCAGCATCTTCCTCCAGGAACAGGCGAGGAACGTTGGTCAAACTTGGGATCCAGCCATGAACTCTACAACGTCGGACACATGTATGAGGCAGCCGTGGCTTATTATCTTGCTACCGGTAAACGCAGTTTTCTGGATATTGCCAAGAAGAGTGCAGACTTCATTGCCAGTGTGTTTGGCCCAGATAGAAAACAAGGATTTCCCGGTCATCAGGAAATCGAGATTGGGCTGATAAAACTCTACCGGACAACAGGTGAGGAAAAGTACCTGAAACTGGCGAAATTTTTTCTGGATGAGAGAGGTCGAATCAAACATGAAAAAAAGTTTGCTGAGACCTCAGCCTTTTCTATCTATAACCAGGATTGGTACCTTCAGGCACACAAACCCGTGACAGAACAGGATGAGGCCGTCGGGCACGCTGTAAGGGCCACATACATGTACTCGGGAATGGCGGATGTGGCTGCGCTCACTGGAGATGTCGAATACCTCCATGCCCTCGACCAGATCTGGAAGAATGTGGTCTCGAAGAAGATATACATAACAGGTGGAATCGGCTCCCGTCATGAAGGAGAGGCCTTTGGCGAAAACTACGAACTCCCCAACGCCACAGCCTATAATGAGACCTGTGCGGCCATAGGAAATGTTTTCTGGAACTACCGGATGTTTCTCCTCCACGGAGACGCTAAGTACATCGATGTCTTGGAGCGCACTCTCTACAACGGACTGCTCGCGGGCGTATCTCTGAGCGGCGACCTCTTCTTCTATCCCAACCCTCTGGAGTCGGACGGCAAATTCCTGTTCAACCAGGGGGAGGCTACCCGAAAACCATGGTTTGACTGCGCCTGCTGTCCTGTGAATGTCGCCCGATTCGTGCCTTCCATTCCGGGGTATGTGTTTGCCCAGCAAGACGATGTTCTTTATGTTAATCTGTTCATCCAGGGAAAGGGGAAGGTACAACTCGGAGAGAATGTGGTGTATGTCACCCAGGAAACACGCTATCCTTGGGAAGGAAAAGTGAGGATCTCCATCGAGCCAGAGAAGCCGGAAGAGTTCTCTGTTTATATCAGGATACCCGGCTGGGCCAGAAACGAGCCGATTCCGAGCGATCTGTATTCCTACTTGAGCCCCAGTAAGGAAAAACCTGCACTCAGAGTGAATTCAGAAGTGTGGGAGCTGAATATGGAGAAGGGATTTGCCCGTATTCAGCGCGAGTGGCAGAAAGGAGATATGATTGAGCTTGATCTTCCCATGCCTGTGCAAAGAGTTGTAGCTCATGAGGCAGTCAAGGACGATGTGGAAAAAGCTGCTTTACAGAGAGGCCCCCTTGTCTATTGCCTGGAAGGAATGGATAACGGAGGAGAGGTGCTCCGTCGCACTGTTACGGATGATTTGGAGTTTGATGTGGAATTCAATCCTGATCTGCTTGGCGGCATCAATGTGCTAAAAAGCCGGGGTAAGGGAAACAGAGAAAGCCTTGTTGCCATTCCTTATTATGCCTGGTCTCACCGAGGCGTGGGGGAAATGGCTGTCTGGCTTCCCCGGGAATAATGAAAGAAGAGGATCTTTAATACTCGGAGAGGTTGCTGTGATTTTTTATGAACCGTGCTTTTGATTCTGCTGGAGGGGAGGGAAGGACTACCTCTTTTTTCTGGATCGCTGACTCTTCAAATCTTTTTTAGCTTTTTCAGCGTCTTGCTGGGCTTTCTGGAGTTTCTCGTAGGTTTTGGCCATCTCTCTTTGAATATCGTCTCTCAACGTCCAGTCCCGGAAGCTGTAGAATTTTTGCCAGAGGCCGTTTATTTTCAAGGTCAAAAGCTCGACATATTCATCGGCCTTTTCTGATTTGGCTTCTAATTCCTGGGGACTGACCTGGCTTTCTCTATCGATCTCGGAGGTTTTCACACTTTTTGGACGAACTTGGGCAGCTAGAGGCTTAGTGCTTTCCGATGTTGGTATGTAAGCTCTGATGATGGTCAAAGCAGGCTCTCTCTTCCTCATTGCCAAATCAACATTGGTCACGACTTTTGTGCTTTTTTCCTTGAGTTTTGCCCTTCTTTCCTTTTCCTTCTTGGCTGTTTCCACCAGACTCTGGGAGAAAATAAAAGAAGCACATACAAGCGGGCAGAATATGATGACAATACCTTTTTTTATACCCATCTTTCTTTTTTAATGATATCTCAAATAAAAGGGGGACACAATACCTATTTCCTGTTTTTTAGAGTTTCAAATAAAAGGGGGACAAAATAAAAGGGGAACACAATACCTATTTCCTATTTTTTAGAGTTTCAGGGAGAAGTTAATCAGTATTTCTGACATAGATTAAGATTTGATGCGGCAGGAAGGTCTGATTTTTTCCAGACGGGATCTCTATTTTGAGTTTATTTCCCTCAAGAGTAGCTCCTTCCACTTTGTCTATGAGCTCTTCGTTCATCACTCCTAATTCATAGAATTCATCAGCCAGGCCTTCCACCTTGATTTTTAGCAATCTTTCCTCCTTCTCCACAGAGATGATCTTCAGGCCTTTGTTCCTCTCTCCTATCTTTGTCCGCACTAACGGAGGCAGGATCTCCACGGATGGATCAAATTTCATCTCAATCATCATAGAGTTGTTTTTTATGGGAATTTCCGCATGCCCTAGAATCATCTGCTTTTCATTTTGGCTTTGGAAAGTATAAGGCTCACCGTCCACTTTGAGGGATTTGATCGCGCTTCCTACTCCCAGAGCAGGAGCGTAGCGAAGCTTGTAACCCTCTGCGTTCATCAATTGAACAGAAACAGCGATTTTTCCTTTACTCCGTTTGTAATTACACAAAAACGCAGCATTTCCCATTTTATAATTTTTGATAGAAACTTCCTGCCAGTCAGCTGGGAAGTGAGGCGAAAAAACGATGGTTTTTGACAATGCGTCTCCCTCCAGTCCTAGAAGTCCACGAACTAAAGGAAGGACTACCCCGGCCGTGGAGAAGCCCTGGTGGGCTACTGTTTCCTGGGGCCAGAAATATTGACTTCCACAGAAGACTTCGCTGATGGAGCCCAAAGCGTGGTCAAAGGTATGTTGCGCAGTGGCGATGAGCGAGCTGTATCCCTGGAGATGGAGGTGATGTTTGAACTGAGCTGTGGAGACCCAACTGGTGATGAAAGGCCAGACAGCACCGTAATTGTAGCCCAGCGGTTCGTAATAATGACTTTGCGAGGAAAGGCTCCGTGTTCCCCAATCCGTCGTGAGCTCTGAAGAGTTAAGTTTTTCAATGGAGAGAATACTCCGTTCCAGTGTCCCCAGGCCCCACATCAGGCCGGGAGCATTCCAGGGAGAGATTTCATTGACTGTTTCTCCATCTGCATTGAACGCATAGACATAGAATCTCTTTTTTTGATCCCAGAATTTTTCGTTGAATGCTTTCTTGGCCCTTTCATAGTCTTGAAACGCTCTTTCTCCATACACTCTATCTTCTGTGATTCGAGCCAGATGCTGCATGGCATAGGCAGCTTGGGTCCAGATGGCTGCCAGATAGATATCTGTTTCGATCCTGGTGAGGGCACCGTACTCCAGGGCACCTAAACCGGCTTTTCTGTTATCCATAAGCCCGTCGCGGTTAGCATCTGTGCTCAGACACCACTCATAAGCTCGCTTGAGCGAATCCCAGCTTTCTTTGATGAATGATGCATCGCCACTCATTCTGAGGTAATCATACATAGCCACGATGTAATAGGGCGTTGTATCCGCATGAATGTATCCGTAATGATAGTCGTTCCACCAGTCAATGTATCCGGCCGCCTGGGAGAGTTCATGGGCCATCTTCCCATCTTTTCGCTGCCATTTCTGATTGAAAGCAAGAGTATCCCGTACAGCGGAGAAAGCGCCGTAGCTCAAGAGACTGAGACTGTTGATAAAGGCATCTCCGCCGAAGAACCAGCCAAATCCAGGGCGCCCGCTTGTGCCAGAGGCTCCCAGTCCAGCAACCAATCCCTTTCCCAGATCTGGATTCTCTACAACCAGATTGTCGTAAGCCACTTTTGCCCATTCAAAGGCAAGGTTTAGCTCCCGATCAGGTGTTTGAATCTGGAGTGTGTTTTGGCTAAGACTTTTATAGTAGGCCTTATTCTCAATATAGAATTTTTCAGGATCGTTCATTAATTTATTATAGACTTCAATGACATCATCTCTCAGGCCCTTTCCGCCTGTCATGTATATAGGGATATATTTATGAGCAGCAGCGGCAGGATCTGGAATTTCGATTTTGAATTCATTCGGCGTGTCCGAGAGCATATGTGCAGGAGTGTAGGAAATTCCAGAGGCGGCTGGGGAACCTATGATTCCGTGATTTTTCATCGTCGATTCAGAGATGATATAGGCTTTTAGTTTGTCATCCCAGTAAGCATACTGTCCGCCCAGCCCTGCCGGCCACATGGGTTGCAGTACAGGCAGGAATCCGCAGACAATGGTTAGCGGTGTGGAGGAATCCACTTTAAGGAGAATCATCGCTCCAGATTCTTGCAGCGGAGTGATGTAGATGGCTTCAACGGTGAAGGATTGATAGGTGTAGGTCAATGAAGTGGCTTCGGGGGTAACAGAGATATAACGGACGATATCTCTTGCCTGAATGAGACGCGTGGAACTTCCCACCAAGAAAGAGAATTCAAAATTGCGCAGGAGTTTGAGCGGATAAGCCCAGGCTTCGAAAGAACCGCTCTCATCGCCCAGGATAGCAAACTTTCTGCCTACCTTGTCAAAAGGTATCCCGGGTTGGGCCAGCCGATTGAGGACGAGAGGATTATGCTCTATCTTAAAAGCAGGGATCAATCCTTCCTGATCCACGGCAGCAGACACGGATATGAAAAAGATGAGGAGACATAAGATAAAAACCAATTTTTTCATGGCGACCTCATTTATATGAAATATATACAATTGTCATCCGTCATTTGCAAATACGATAAGGTGAATAACAGCATTTCCCATTTCGGATAGTTAGTTAAAGCGTCGGGTTCTATCCATTCTTGCCAAGATCCTCTCACCCGCCACCATGGCTTCGGATGGAAAGGATCGGCGCCTCTCTACTTATATGGATGAAATATCTTCACTCATCACGATAAAAAAATCTTCCGGTAGGGACTCTGCCCATTTTTGGGTTATAATGATCGTAACTTATGACAGAAGAAGAGCTGAAATTCCCATTTGATCCTCTAAAGCGTTCCGAAGAGGTGGAATCTATGGTGATGAGAGGGGAGAAGAGATTGTATCACAGGTTCAGACCTGCACCTTATTATGGAGGAATTGCAACGGCGGATGCTGTTGGCTGTTCTTTCCTCTGCGCTTATTGCTGGAATTATTTCCGGAATCTCAATCCCCAGCGTTTCGATGATTTCTATTCTCCCCAGCAGGTGGCTTCTAAACTCATCTATATTGCCCGAAAAAAGGATTTTCGTCTGTTCAGGATAAGCGGAGCCGAGCCTATTCTGGGAGAAAAGTCGTTTGAACATTTAAGGACGGTTCTTCATCGCATCTTTCAGATCATGCCTCAAGGCGCTTTTATCTTAGAGACAAACGGATTTTTCCTCGGTGCAAGGAATGACTTGGCAGAAAAATTGCGATTTCCCAATCTCAATATCAGAGTGTCTTTAAAGGGTACTGATGAGGAATCTTTCGAACGTATAACAGGCGCTAAGAAGGAATTTTTTCAGTATCCGCTGATTGCTCTCCAGAAATTGGGAGAGGCAGGAATTAGAGCGTGGCCTGCATTGATGAAAGATCTTTTTGTCCCAGAGGAAGTTGACCGATTGGAGAAGCTCCTCAGCCAGTATGGCAGAGCACATAAGCTGGAGCTTGAAGCCCTTGAGGCCTACCCCTTTGTCCTCGAGAATATGAAAAGACGAAATGTTCAGCTAAAAAATCTGTAGGGCTTGATCTTCGAGCGAGGTGATAACCTATGCTCTTTGTCTTCTAGTAAGCAGGTTGTAGAGCCAGGCAAAGACGACTCCGATCACCCAGCCATCGATAATTGCATACAATGTGGCCACCGCCACTCCTCCAAATCCCCACAGGCCGTAATGGTAACCAGGATATATGGAATCGATCATTCTCAGGAATTCCTGCGCATACCCGGGCCAGAGGAGATTGGCGATGCCTGCAAGAAGAACGATTAATCCCCAGACAGCCGAAAGAGCACATCCCAAACGTATGACATCCAATTTCATTTTTCCCCTCCCAAAAATTTATACATTGGAAGAAATTTTTTAATAGATATCTTATTCAACCGAACGGCTACTGCAGCAAAGAAATCTAAGCTGTAATCTATTCTTTTCATCACCGTTCGGAATTTCCTATGTTATGGCCAACCTCTTTGTTCAGGTTGAAAAAAGAATATCAATTTGCTGAATAGGAGTCAAATTTATTGGCTGAAACTAGGGGATTGGTGTTGTAAATTCAATATAGAGAAACTTATTGGAATTTAATGAAGTTCCTTGATGCACCCTACTAAAAGGCTCAACAATAAATAGAGAATTGGAACTTACACTGCTGCAATGGATTTTTTATCCTTTTATTTTTGTCTCAGTTTCAACCGTAAAAAATTTGTAATCTTCGTAAGTGACCATAATTTCAGTCATTCTGAATTTATGCTTTCTGCCAACCGCATATTTTCTATGAGACACTTCATTTTCTTCCAGCGTAAACTGACTGGGGAATCTGATTCCATTCTTTTCAAATTTATATTCGGTAGCCATATATATTTCTATATTCTCCGGGAGAAGTCCAATCCCTTTAATTGATCTTTGATCCCATTCAATTTTCAGAATGCTGTAATCATCTTTACTCACCCAGATCTTCCCCCAACTATGGTCAAGCGTTACTCCTGGTCTAGGAACAGCTTCAATGATTACTGCTTCTTTTCCCCACAATTTCTTCTTTCCAACAATCCTGTAGTTTTGATAAGGCTGTTTTTCTTTACTTAGAAGTCCGTAGGGCCCCAGAATCATATACTCGTGTTGGAATTTAGTTTTTAATTCAGCATTTCTTTCGTTTCTGTCTTTGCCGTTTTCTTCTATTAGAATTCGTTGTTCTGTAATTCTCCGCTTTTTCCGGATAAGCTGATAATCATAGACATATTTGTTGATTTTACTTGTTCCAACAAAATATCTACTTTGGATTGTTTCATCGATCTTTTCCAGGCAGACGATATCGAGAACTACGTCCGCTAATTTTTTACAATATGCAACACTTTTTTCCAGGAATTCTTCTAATTCAGGTTCCTTAACTTTTACCTCGTTTTCGACAGTAAAGAACCTATAATCTTCATAAATGACTTTTATTTCTGTCTTCCAAGTGTATTTTTTAGGAGATTCATCGTACACTTCCAAAGTATGCTGCCTTGGAAATCTGATCCCGTTTTTTTCAAATTTATACTCTGTAATTAAATTCATTTTTGCATTCTTCGGTGCATATTCATTTCCTTTGACAGACATTCCGTTCCACTCCATTTTCAGGATATTGTAGGCATCCTTACTTACCCAAATCCGACCCAAAGCATGAGGCATTGAGAATCCTGGCTTGGGAACAGCCTCAATTATTGTCGCTTTTTCTCCCCATAATGTCTCTTTTCCGATAAGCTTGAAATCATGATAATTCTGCCAATTTTCGGCAAGAAGGCTAAGCGGACCGTGTATATTATACTCATGACTGAAATTTGTATGTAATTTAGCATCTTTCACCTTCTTGCCTAAACCATCCTCTTTGATAAGGACTCGTTGTTCTTTAATTTCTTGGTTATTTCGATTGAATTTATAATCATATATCCATTCTCTTTCAGTTACATAATAATTTCCAACTTTCCTCGGCTCTAGTATTTTGATGTTAAGCATTTTCCTTGCATGAGCTAATCTATCCCCAGGTCTTACCCAGTTCGTTTCAATGATTTTCTCCTGGCAGGCGATATCGAGATGCATATCAACTAGCTTTTTACAATATACGGAACATTTTGCCAGAATCTCCTCTAATTCAGGTAACTTTTCACTTTTCTCTTCAGTCACAGAGTGGCTGATAACCATAAGAAGATGAGAAGGCTCAGTTTTAGGCGAGGTTTCAGACATAAAATGTCTCTTTTCATTATGATTGACGATAAGCTGTGATTGATTTTGGCAACAAAATAATTCTCCTACTATAAAAAAGGGAAAGAACGTAATCAGCACTTTTCTCATTTTTTCCTTCCGGTAATATTTGGGATTTCTTCCCTTTTGTTGATATATAAGAGTTTCCTTTTTGTGCTTGCCACAAATCCCTCGCAATTTTCCGTGATTCCCATCGGCTGATGTCCAAAAAAAGACATATCACATACAAGATGGCAAGGTCAATTGGCAAAAAATAGAGACAAAGCAACAAAGAGAGCAAAATGGTCAAAAATAAGATGGACTCCACCCCCCCCATTCAGTCAAAAAACCTTTCTCACCCCGTTTCAGAAATACTCTCCGCTTTCTTCGGCCGCCATCAAGAGTTGCTGTTGGACGAATTGAGGTGGGGGAGGGCCTTGGGCATGAAATGTCAGCTTGAGGAGGCCGATGATCCTATCGATAACTTTGAATTTTTTAGTTTATCCCTATTGGACAAAAAAAATTATGGGGTATATGAAATTATTATGAAATTATTGAAATCATTTTTATTGAAATTATTGGCGGGCTATTGTAATTTACTGGAATATATTAAGTTAAGCTAAAATGTTCCATGATTTTTACCTTTAAAAAAGCTTTTCCAGGATCAAAACCATTACTTTAAAAAACCTCCCATTAAAAGACAAAATTCTAATAACAACATTCTTAAACAAACAATTTTATCCCCAAAATTGAGGCTTTAAGGCCAATTTTTAGTTATTTATCAAAGAAAGCTCTTGTAATGTCCAACCTCTACCCTCTGTGATTTCGTCAGCGATATCGTAAAGCTCATCTAATATGCGTTTCAGTTCATCACCTAATTCACGCTCTATTTTGTTTTGCCATTCGTATAATTCGCCAGGATCCTTTCCAGGGAAGACAACAGTGTACCAAGGCATTTCATAGCCTATGATGTTGCGGAAGACACCGTAGCCACGTCCGATATTTTGCCTTTGGAAGACCTTTTTAAACTTGGTGGCTATTTCATTGAATTTAATTTCAGCTTCTGGCCGGAGACGAATGTGTTTCCAGATGAAATAAACCATCCCTTTAGGAGAAGTACTAGGAGTAGCTGGTCGGTATGAGAGTTTGTCAGAGCGGAACCAAACAGAGTACAAGGACCAACGAAGGCTTGCCTGCCTCTTTTGTCCCCATTCCGTATTATGGAATTTCTCCAACGCCTTGTTGAGTGCTCTGTTATTTATCTCAGAAAGGTTAGACAATGGTTCAAGATAGTTGACAATGCCATTTTGTTCCGCGAAGGCGTTGAACATGGTCTCCACCTTTTCATTCTTAAGAAGTTCTATCCATTTCTTCATGCTTTCCTTGTATTGATTCATCATTCCAGGTTTAACGGCATCTTCTAAGGATAGAACGAAGGGCGGAATGGGAGGAGGCTCCTCTTTCTGGCCGAAAGCAGTTATGGCAGATAAGCTTATTAATATACTAGAGAGTATTTCCACTTTTTTTATTTCTTTCATATAATTCCTCCAGCAATATGATTTATTCTCATTTTATACCTTATTAAGAACAAAATTTAAAAACAAATTATCCTTTCGACCAGATTTTGGCTTATGATCCGTTTATAAGGCATCATTAAAAAGTATGGAACAGAAATTTTGGCTCATTCCTTCTCTTGAGATGATAAATCACGGCATTATTGAATTTCTACGTCACTTTGTCGATTATGCCACTTTAGGTCTGTAGATTAAGGCTGCGATGATCCCCATCAAGACGGATTGGACCAGGCCCACGATAATCCAATACCAGACGGCCGCGTAAGGAATTGGGTAGATGATAAATTGTTCAAAGGACGAGACAAAGAAGGTGAAGAAGGCGATATAGATGCCGTAACGGACTCCTTCCATAATGCCCTTTCCTTCATACCCTTTGGCGAAAATGAAGGTAAAGAAAAAGGCAAAGACGGCCATGGTCAAGAACCGCACCAAGAAAAATTTATGCATCTCCTCTTCCAGACGTATGGCACTCTGCACCTCGGGCTTCATATAAAAGTCGCCCAGAATAAGGCCATGGAAGAGGGAATTTGTGGCGATAAATGCCAGATACACCAAAAGAGCAGCCAACCATAGCTTTTTCCAGTTCATGACATCCTTCTGTAAACGACTGAAAAACGAAAGGAATTCTAAACCACAAAAAGCAAACTAGTCAAGGAACTGTTGAATGTGTCATTTTGAATGTGATAAAGTCAGTGTTGGCTGTGAGTAATCAGGAAGCAATTCAGAATTGCCTCTAATTTCATTGGAGGAGGAGACATGAAAATCAAAACTTGTGATATTCTGATGATTGTAACAGTTCTGATATTTTCCCTCGGATTGTCTGTGATGGCCCAGCAATCCGATCAGGATCAGGGAAAAATGATGGAGGCCTACATGAAAATAATGGCTGTCACCGAAAACCATATTTACCTCAAAGAAAGATTTGCATGTGATTGGGATGTTTATACAACAGCCTGGATGATTCCTGGTGCTGAGCCTCAAAAAGCTCAGAACTCTGCTCATGCTGAAACGATCTTGGGAGGACGATTCCTTAAGGTGGATTTTAAAGGCCGTTTGTCCGGCCAGCCCTTCGAGGGTTTCAAATTCTGGGTTTCGATAACCTCAAACAGAAGTACATTAGCTTCTGGATAGACAATACAAGTACAGCTTTCTATTTGACAGAGGGGACAAAGCAAGGCACGGTCACGATCGAAACTGGCGATTGGGCGGATCCGATATCCGGATCTACAATGAAGGTTAGGACGGTTATGAAATCTGTTAATCTGGATGAGTATATTTTCGAATTATTTATGGTTGATCAGGATGGGATGGAATTTAAAATGATGGAGAACCGGGCTTTAAGGAAGAAATAAAAGAACAGAACCTCCCGCCTCACCGAGATTCTAATGGGATGGTTGAAAATGTAGATGAATCATCTGGAGGTTAAAAAATGAATAAAAGTCTGTGGGTTATAATTCTGATTCTTCCTCTTTTCCTCCTTTCCCAGGAGAATCAGACTGAAGATCCCTGGGGATATCTCCGCTTCTTGGAGGGAACATGGGAGGGGATAGGAGAAGGGATGAGCGGAACCTCCACAGTCACCCAGGAGTATCGATTCGTCCTCAACAGGCAGTTCCTCTGCATGGCCACTAAGTCCGTCTTTAAGCCACAAGAAAAAAATCCAAAGGGAGAGATACACGAGGATTTCGGGATTTTCAGTTTTGACCGCTCACGGAAGACCTTTGTCCTGCGCAGTTTCTATGTAGAGGGTTTCGTCAATCAATATGTCTTCAATCCTTCCTCAGAAGACAGAGACACTATGGAATTTATCACAGAAAGCGTCGAAAATGCGCCTCCGAGGACAAAAGCCAAACTTGTCTTCAAGAAGATAAGCGAGGACGAGATCGAACAGAGTTTTTTTGTTGCCTTCTCTGGGCGGGAATACAGCTGTTTTTCTACAAACACGCTCAAAAAAAAGAATCAGAAGCAGAAACGAACGATTTGGCAAAAGAAGCAAAAATCTAACAGAAACAGTTCGGATATCGTCAGACCACGACCAACTCTTATTGCCCTTTGGTAGGGAGTGAGGTATTTTCGGGCACAGAAGAATAAGAATCACTAGCTTTCGATGTTTTACCCTAGTGTATGTCAGTAGGGTCCACTTAAAAAGCCCGAAATATTCAATAACTTATTGATATTACTATAGATATATGATAAGCTGAAAGGGAAATTCAAGTTTCAGAAATATTCTCCGCTCTCTTCGGCCGCCATTTAGATCTTCCAAATAAAATCTCATTTAGATATCTTCCCATGTGACAAATTCTGTTGACTAGCGCCGAAGCTATAGTAACACGATTGAAAAACAAAAATAGGAAATTCCAGGGGAAATCTCGAAAATCAGAGTGGCTGGGAAGCAGGGATTCGAACCCCGATTCCATGATCCAGAGTCATGTGTCCTGCCATTGGACGACTTCCCAGCAAGGTAGAAATGATAATAAATAATGCCCGCTTTTTCAACCTCGGGGCATATTGTTAATCCTATTTCGGTTTGCTGTTTGTAATCCCTTCCGGGACATAAGCTAAGCTTTTATGTTTATTCAAATTTTCAGGGTCTTATCATCACCTCTTCTTTGTTGTTTTTAAGTTATGTAGCTTATGCAAACCCAGCGCCGATGGATGGCGACATTTATTGACTTGGTATAGGGATGATGATAAGATTTCCGACTAAAAAATGAAGAAGAACATCCTTCGCCTGGGAATCATCTTCTTTCTCACTGTTGTTTTTCTCTATTTTTTCTTCCGGAGTGTGGAATGGAAAGAAGTTTTCGGATATCTCACAGACGTCAACCTTGGTTTCTTCATCCTCATCATCTTCCTTGTTCCCGTTCACTTCTTAACACGTGCGATCCGATGGGAACTTCTCCTCCGGCATGAGAAAAGAAAGACCAGCTTTTTCAATCGTTTCGCAGCCAATGCAGTCGGCTTCACGGTCACCCTTATTTTCCCTGGAAGGCTGGGTGAGTTGGTCAAGCCCATATACCTGGCTCAGAAAGAGAAAATGAGAAAAGGATTTGTCTTGGGAACTGTTGTTGTCGAGCGAATTTTTGACATTTTCACCATGTGCTTCTTGTTAGGTGTTTTTCTCCTTGCCAAGCCTCTCTATTCCTCCTTTTTCCATGCTGATGCCGAGGTCTACTCAAGTCTTTACCTCTGGGGTTTTGTGGGAGTTGCTTTTGCCTCTGCCATGCTCATCATCGCCCTATCCCTGTATTTTTTCAGAGAAAAGACCTTCTCGGTCATTTCTTTCCTGCTGAGGCCCTTTCCTGAAAGAATTTCAAGAAGAATTCTCGATATAGTCCATGAATTCATCGAAGGGCTGAAATTTTTTCACTCCTTCGGCAATCTTTTTGCCTATATCGGATTATCCTTTGTTGTCTGGTTGGCAATCATCTTTTATTATTGGATATTCTTTTTTGCTTATAATATTTATGTTCCTTACTTTCTCCTCTTTCCGTACGTTTTTCTCACCATGGTCGGCGCTTCAATTCCTACCCCAGGGATGGTAGGGGGATTCCACTATTTTAGCAAACTTGGTTTAACATCCCTCTTTCACATTGATGCCAACCTGGCCGTGAGTATGACCATCGTGGTTCATGCAATTCAGCTGGTGGTGACTTGTCTGTTGGGTTATGCTATATTATGGAAAGAGGGAATTTCACTGTTTCAATTGAAGAAATTAGGAGAGGAAGCTGAACTATGAGATGTCCTTTTTGTGATCATCCAGAAAGCAAAGTTATCGACTCCAGGGAAAGCAAGAATGGACTCCGAATCCGCCGTAGAAGAGAGTGTCTTTCCTGCGAGAGGCGATTCACCACCTATGAGAAAATCGAAGAAATCCCCTATATGGTGGTTAAGAAGGACGGAAAACGACAGCCTTTCGATAGTCAGAAGCTTTTACGCGGCATGCTGAAGGCCTGCGAGAAAAGGCCTGTTCCCGTCTCCAAGCTTGAGGAGATCGTGGAAGAGGTGGAGACCATGCTTCAGGATCGCCCTGAAAAAGAGATGAACGCCTCTGAGGTTGGACGGTTCTTGATGAAAAAGCTCAAAGCTCTGGATAAAGTCGCTTACGTACGATTTGCCTCTGTCTACCGCGAATTCAAGGATGTTCTGGAATTCAAGCAGGAGTTAGAGAAGCTTCTCAAAGAGAAATAAATCTGCTTTTCGATGGTCAAAAAAATCAAACCAATCTCAAGAACCGATAAAATCGAAGCCGAAATCAACCGTATAGCGGCCGAGGTTTTCTTCCAGAAGAGAGAAATCTTCGGTCTGGATGAAATTTGGGTTCCCTGTGTGGACATATCGGAAAAGAAAGATGAGATCCTGGTAGAGATAGAGGTTCCCGGGGTAGGTCAGAAGGATATCAATATCCTGCTTCACAACAATCGGCTGGAGATAAGCGGTGTAAAGAAAGAGAAATTGTCCACGGGAAGGAAGAAATTCCTTCGGTTGGAACGAGAATACGGGCATTTCAGGCGCTATATTTTTTTCCCCAGTATAGTTATCCCCGATAAAGCAAAAGCTTCCCTCCAGAACGGCGTTTTAAGGATCGTTTTGAAAAAGTTTAAACGAGAAAGAGAAAAAGAGGTTGTGGTGAAAATCCATAAAGAACAGGAATAGAGAAGGAGAAGAGAAATGGCTATTAACAACAACGATACAGATCAATTCGAAGATATTACTGGAGAAGGCAACCAGAAGCTTCACATCCCCAAGGAATTGCCTGTACTCATGCTCAGAGATATCGTGGTTTTTCCGTACATGGTCGTCCCCTTATTCGTGGGTAGGGAAAAATCCAAAAATGCCATTGACAAGGCTCTCTCTTCTGACCGGATGATTCTTCTTTTGACCCAGAAGAACATGGAAATTGAGGAGCCAAAAAGGGAAGATATCTATGAGGTGGGAACTGTTGCCTTGATCATGAGGATGCTCAAGCTACCTGATGGGCGAGTCAGAATCCTTGCCCAGGGATTGATACGAGCCGGAATCAAGAATCTTGAAGAAAATAAGCCTCTCTACTCAGCCAAAGTGGAAATCATCCATGAGCCAGAGGAGGCCGAAAAGACCATCGAAATTGAAGCTCTGATCAGGAACGTACGTTCCGGGTTGGATAAGGCTTCTTCTCTGGGAAAGAACATTGCGCCTGAGGTTTTGATCATTGCCACCAATGTGGAAGAGCCGGGAAGGCTGGCTGATTTGGCCGCGGCTAACCTGGAATTAAAGGTCAAAGAGGCTCAGGAAATATTGGAATTAGATAATCCTGTCAAAAGGTTAAAGAAAGTCTACGAACTTCTGACCAAGGAGCTTGAACTTCTGGATGTTCAGTCGAAGATCTCAAGTGAGGCCAAAGGAGAGATGGAAAAACTTCAGAAACAGTACTTTCTTCGTCAGCAGATGAAAGCTATCCAGAAAGAGCTCGGCGAGGACAGTGAAATCCAGGAAGAGATCAAAGGCTATAAAGAAAAATTGAAGAAGCTCAAAATTACCAGCGATGTTAAGGAAGAGCTGGAAAAGCAGATTAGCCGTCTTTCCCGCATGCATCCTGAATCGGCAGAAACAGCCGTTGTCCGTAATTATCTGGACTGGATGTTCGATCTTCCCTGGAATAAAACCACAGTGGACAACCTTAATCTCCACAAAGCCTTAACGATTCTCGATGAAGATCATTATGGATTAGAAAAAGTTAAAGAGAGGATCGTGGAATACCTCGGAGTCAAGAAGCTTTCTAAGAGGATAAAAGGTCCTATCCTGTGTTTTGTCGGACCTCCAGGAGTGGGGAAAACCTCCCTCGGCCGCTCCATAGCCAGAGCCTTGGGACGGAAATTCGTCCGCATTTCATTAGGAGGCGTGCGTGATGAGGCAGAAATAAGGGGGCATAGACGCACATATGTGGGAGCCATGCCGGGAAAAATCGTTCAGGAGTTGAGGCGCTGCCACTCGAATAATCCCGTGTTCATGATGGACGAAGTTGATAAAATCGGCGCGGATTTCAGGGGTGACCCCTCCTCCGCGCTTCTTGAGGTTCTGGATCCAGAACAAAACTATGCTTTCCGCGATCACTATCTTGGCGTGCCGTTTGACCTCTCCAAGGTCATGTTCATCACCACTGCAAATATCCTGGATCCCATTCAGCCTGCCTTTCGAGACAGGATGGAAATCCTGCACCTTCCTGGCTACACCGAGGAGGAGAAGCTTCAGATTGCCTTTCGCCATTTGATTCCCAAACAGATAAAGGAGAATGCTCTCAATCCGAAGCTCATTTCTTTCACCAAAGGAGCTATCAAAAAGATTATTTCACTCTTTACCAGAGAGGCAGGAGTCAGGAATCTGGAAAGAGAGATTGCCTCTGTATGCAGGAAGGTAGCCCGGAGAGTAGCCGAAGGCAAGAGGGATAAAACCACGATCGCCTCTAGGAATATAGAGAGTTATCTTGGCCCTCCCAAAATATTCAAAGATCAAGTCTTGCATAAGGATCAAGTGGGCGTGGCCACAGGAGTGGCATGGACAGTGACCGGAGGGGATATCCTTTTCGTCGAGGCCTCCCGGATGAAAGGCAAAGGGAATCTCTCACTGACAGGTTCTTTGGGGGATGTGATGAAGGAGTCTGCACAGGCTGCTTTGAGCTTTGCGCGGGCTCATGCCGAGGAATTTGGCATCGATGGCAGGATATTTTCTACCAGTGACTTCCACGTCCATATACCGGAAGGCGCTATTCCCAAGGATGGACCCTCGGCAGGAGTCACTATCGCGACTGCTATCATTTCCATCTGCACCGGAAGGAAAGTAAAGTGGGATGTGGCCATGACCGGAGAAATCACCTTAAGAGGAAATATTCTTCCTGTGGGAGGGATAAAGGAGAAAGTCTTGGCTGCTCAGAGAGCCGGGGTGAAGAAGATTATCATACCCAAGCCAAACAAGAAAGATCTGATCGATATCCCCCAAAAGATTAAGAAAGAGATGAAATTCATCTTTGTCGAGGAGATCAAAGAGGTTTTCGACAACGCCCTCGGATGAAACTTAAGCGATTAAGCGAAGGCGAACTGATCTCAGCTATAAGAAAAGACTTTTCCAAAAAACACCCTGGACTCATCTTGGGTATTGGAGATGATGCGGCAGTTGTCAAAGTCGGGAAGATACAACTTATCTACACCAAGGATTTATTGATTGAGGATATTCATTTCATCACATCCTATCAGCCTGCTTATTTCTTGGGTCGAAAAAGCCTGAACATCAACCTCAGCGATATCGCTGCCATGGGGGGAAAGCCTAGATACGCTCTTTTGGGATTGGGCGTGCCTTCAGGATCTGAGAAGAGATGGCTGGAGGAATTTTTTTCGGGCTTTCAATCTGCAGCTAAGGAGAGCAGGGTAGCTCTTGTGGGAGGGGATATTTCTCAGGCAGGAAAGATCACTATCTCTGTGACAATCGTCGGTGAAGGGAAGAATATCATCAAGAGAAGCGGAGCCAGGCCTGGTCACCATCTCTATGTTTCAGGCACACTGGGAAACGCAAAACAGGGCCTGCTTCTTCTCAGGAAAGGCTACAGTTTAGGCAAGGATAAGAAAGCCGATCCTCTGCTCAAGGCTTTTTTGGATCCACTCCCTTCACTAGCCCTCGGACAGGATCTCTCAAGATGGAGGCTTGCTTCATCCATGATTGATCTCAGCGATGGGTTATCTGTTGATCTATCCCATCTCTGCCAGGAAAGCGGATGCGGGGCAGAGATCTACGAGCGAAACTTGCCTCTTTCGCCTGAATTGTGCATCTGGCAGAGAAATTGTTTTGATTTTGCCCTCCATGGCGGGGAAGATTACCAGCTTCTTTTTACGGTTCCTCCCCAAAAAATTAAATCTATCCTTAGACTGCAACAAAGATACTCAATAACCCACATCGGCCTGATGAAGGAAGAGAAGAAAATCCATCTTGTTGATAGGAAAGGAAAAAGAAAGCTGTTGGAGATAAAAGGGTATCAGCATTTCTGATTCTGCAATGGGGCGTCAGTTCCTATCCTTCCTTGCCAAGACCCTCCCACCCCCCACTATGGGCTTCGGAAGGACAGGAACCGCCGCCCTATGGGAACAATCTTGAAAAAAAGCGTCGGTTCCCTTCCATCTTCTCCATGACTCTCCTCACCCCCCTGCCATGGGCTTCGAATGAACAGGAACCGGCGTTGTGACTTATTATGTCCCTCTTCACTAGCTATCATAGAAATGTTCATTTTTTCCTATATAAGGTTGACAAAAACAGCAAAATTTTATAATTCATATTAAACATACGAGAAAAAAATGCCTTGGAGTAAGGAGGGACTCATGAAACGCTGTCCTTTGATTTTCGGCCTTGCCTTTTTTATGATAGTTTCCGGGCTCTGGGCAGGGGGATGGAACAACACATTGATGGGTGCAAGAGCCATGGCTCTTGGAGGGGCTTTTGCAGGCCTGGCGGATGACCCCAGTGCGATTTACCACAACCCGGCAGGTGTTGTTTTTCAGAATGAAAACTTCAATTTTTCCGTGGATGGATTCTATATCTGGCCTGTTCACGACTTCACCACAAACCTGGGTATCAATGCGCAGAGTAAATTTAACAGCGCACTTCCGCAAATCTTTTTCACCTACAGGATGAACGAGAGAGTAACCATTGGTTTCGGAGCCTATGTTCCATACGCGGGAGCAGGAGTGGATTGGAAAAGAGCAGACCTGGGTGTTCCCCTTAAATCCTCAATGGCTGTCATCTCTTTAACTCCTTCCATCGCTTATCAAGTTAACGAGAAACTATCG
The DNA here is from genome assembly GCA_964449165.1 of uncultured Eubacteriales bacterium. Taxonomy (GTDB): domain Bacteria; phylum Acidobacteriota; class Aminicenantia; order Aminicenantales; family Aminicenantaceae; genus CAYSCW01. Next base: position 33,137 of record CAYVAT010000022.1, read on the forward strand.
GTGGGGATAAACCTGAATTTTTATCGGGGAATATTAGATTTGAAAACCGAGATGGAAAGCTTCGGTCCCATAAGCAGTGAGGAGAGCGGTTCTTCCATCACAGCTGGTTTTGGCCTGATGTATCGCCCATCAGAGAGAATAGGTATTGGATTAAGCGTCAGAGGGCCTGCTAACATGAATCTTTCGGGGAAAACATCCATAACCTCTTTCCTTCCAGGCCTTGGAACACTCAACCTTAAACTCGATTCTGAGACAAGATTTAAGCTTCCCTGGGATTTAGAGTTGGGATTTTCCTATAGAGCAGCTGATAATCTTGTGCTTACAGCGGGAGCCCAGTATACCATGTGGTCAATCCTGGATGAAGTGGAAAAAACAATCAAGAATGTTCCTGTCATCGGTGATCTCAAGGAAGTTGAGGACTTGAATTTTAATAATATTTTAATTTTGCATGCAGGGCTGGAATATGTCCTCCCTGGAGGAATTGCCCTTCGTGGTGGTGTGGGATTAGACCGTTATGCCTCCCCTGAACAAACTCTTAGTCCCACAAACATAGATGTGAACAAAGTCAGCCTTATCGGAGGAATTGGGTACAGAACAGGGAGAACCCAGATAGATTTTGTCTATATCCATGCTCAAGGGAAAGAGAGAGAAAAGACCACCACTCAGTACGGATTCCCTCTCGTGGAGAGATTCAACCTCAATGTGAGTGTTATCGGAATGGGAATTACTTTTTCTTTCTAATATCTAAGTTTTATAAGGGAAGCTGCTAAGAGAGAAAATTCCCTTCAAAGACGATCTCCGAAGGGCCTGTCTGATAGATTTCCTCTTTTTTCCACTCCACTGTCAGATTTCCCATGCTCGTTTTTACCTTAACCTTTTTCCCTGTCATATTTTTCAGGATGGAAGCCACTGCAGCGGCGCAGGCACCACTTCCGGAAGAGAGCGTCTCTCCCACTCCTCTTTCCCAGAAGAGCACTTCAGTCTCTTTCTTGTTCAGCACTCTGATAAATTCGATATTCGTTCTTTTGGGAAAGAAGGGGTGTGATTCGATTTCTCGCCCCAATTGATGCCATTCGAGCCGGGAGGGGAAGCGGTCAACAAAGATAGAACAATGGGGATTGCCCAGAGAGACTACTGTGATAGGGTAAATCTTTTGATTGATGGAAAGGGGGTAATCGATGATTTTGTTGTGTAAGGTTCCGTCATCAAAAGGGATTTCTTCGGATTTGAGGCGAGGTTTTCCCATGTCAATTTTCAGCAGAAAGAGATTTTTTTTCCACTCGATGAGGTCACACTCTCTTTCCCCGGCGGTTGTGGAAAACACGATAGAAGGGGAGTCGATTTTTTTCTGGTGATAAAGGGCGGCAGCGGCACACCGGAGACCGTTTCCTGAGACTTCAGCCTCGGTTCCGTCTGCATTGAAGATGCGGAAGTTGACCAGACCTTCTTTCTTGTTCCTGACAGAAATAAGGAGCAGTCCGTCTGCTCCTACTCCTGTATGGCGGTCACAGACACGCTGAGCGAGTTTACCTATTTCGGCAAGACGTTTTTTCTTTGGGAGATCGATAATCAGGAAGTCGTTTCCCAAAGAATGGACTTTTATGAATTTCATTCAGGGAATCCTCAGGGTTACTATATATTCTGCTGACTCCCGATTCGCTTCTCTTCTGATGAGAAGCATGAGTGCGTCCCCAGACTCTAATTTCTTTAAAATACCCTCCAAATCTCTCATGCTTTCTGTCTTTTTCCGGTTCGCCTCCAGAATAATATCGTATTTTCTGATTCCTTGCCTTTCTGCCTCGCTGTATCGGCGGACCTCAGTGATGAGGAGCCCTTCTTCTGTTTGCAGTCCGAGACGTCTGGCCACGCGGGGTGTTAATTCAGTCACAGAAAATCCCAAATCCTTCCCAGAGGGAGAGGGCAGCTCTTGCTCTTCCTCAGGCTCCAGTTCAACAAGTTTTGCTTTAAACGTTTTTTCCTTACTATCTCTGATGACTTTGATATCGACTTCCGTTCCAGGAAGAATTTCTGCAATCTTAAACTTCAGATCGTTAGGATCCTCCACGAGTTCTCCGTTAACTTCAATTATCAGATCATAACGTTTCAATCCGGCTTTTTCCGCGGGATAACCAGGCTCCACCCCTGTGATCAGCGCTCCTTTGGTAGTTTTTAATCCGAGCACTTTCTTTTCTTCTTCTGTAATCGGTTGGATTTGAACTCCCAGATATCCGCGCACCACTCTTCCTTTCTCCTTGAGCTGTTTAACGACTTTGTCAGCTAGATTCGAGGGTATGGCAAAGCCGATTCCAATACTCCCTCCAGTGGGGGAGAGGATATTGCTAGTGATTCCCACCACTTCTCCGGCTAAATTTACCAAGGGCCCCCCACTGTTTCCTCGGTTGATAGCAGCATCTGTCTGGATGAAATCTTGGTATTCAGGGACATTTAGAGTTCCTGCTAGTTGGCGTCCTTTGGCGCTTATTATCCCTGCAGTGACGGTGTGTTCCATTCCCAGGGGATTCCCGATGGCCAGAACCCATTCTCCCACCTTAAGCTGAGCCGAATCGCCTAGCCGGGTATAGGGAAGATTCTTTCCTTCCACTTTGAGCAGGGCGAGATCAGTCCTGCTGTCAGTACCTATGATTTTCGCTGTATATTCCTTTTTGTCGATGGAAAAAATAGTCACTTTTATGGCATTTTCAACGATATGATTGTTCGTTAGCACATAGCCTTCCGGGCTTATGAAGAAGCCTGTTCCATATGCTGTCTGCCGAAATTCTTGTTCTCTATCCCGGGGTGTACCAAAGAATCTATCCCAGAAATCTTCAAAAGGCCATTCATCGCCGAAACCGGTGATTCTCCGTTTCTCTACTTTTTCAGCCTCAATTTTTAACACCGCAGGGCCAACCATATCCACGATTTTCACAAAATCCGCTCTTGGATTTGATTGAAGAACAGAGGCATAGAGATTGGAGGCAAAGGCAGTAGAAGAAGGTTCTTGTAAATTGGCTTCAGGAGCATTCTTCTCAGGGAAATAGACGAAGATGAGCCCTGCTAAAAATATTCCCAGGAAGAAGCTGATGAGTGCTACGAACAGGATTTTTTTCATTTTTCAGGCCTCCTTTGATCTAGATGATAAATTAACACACTCGGTGTGAAAATTCAATGAGCCAACATATTAGTAACTCACAGAAGTGATAAAGGTTGCATAAAGTATAAGTAAGAAACAATTTAGTCGGAAGCATTTCTATTTCCTTGACAGCAAATAGAAGCGATGGTTTCTGTCCATCCTCGCCAAGACCCTCCCACCCCCCACTATGGGCTTCAGATGGACAGTAACCGCCGCCTCGCTGGATAACTGAATGACAAAATCATCACGGAAATGCTATTTGATTAGTCTCTTTTTCTTCCTCTTATCATGAGTTGCTGGTATAATTTTGATACTTAAAGAAACAAGAAGAGCATGATTAGGTGAACAAAGGGCGAAAGAGATGAAATTGAAACAGGGGATTTTGATTGTTTTTGAAGGGATCGATGGCTCGGGGAAGACTACTCAGGCTGATATTCTTACGCGGAACCTTCGGAAGAAAGGAGTAGATGCCGTCTATTTCCGGGAGCCTTCTAAGGGTAAATGGGGTCATCTTATCAAGAAGAAAGCATTGATCGCTGATTCTCTTTCGCCTCAAGAGGAATTAGCTCTTTTCCTGAAGGATCGAAAAGACAATGTGGAGAAAAATTTAAAGCCTGCTCTTCGGCAGAAGAAAGCGGTCATCCTGGATAGATATTATTTTTCCACCATGGCCTACCAAGGAGCCCGGGGCATCAACCCAGAAAGAATCCAAAGAGATAATGAGAAGTTTGCCGTAAGACCCGATATGGTCTTTATCCTGGATGTGGAAGCCTCCAAAGGCCTGAAGCGCATAGAGGATCGCAAGAAGAAAGACATGCTTTTTGAGAAGGAAGAGTATTTGGTCAAAGTGAGGGAGATATTCAGGAGTATCAAAGGTAAAAATATATTCCATATCAACGGAATGCGTGCTGTTCGGGACATCAGCAGGGAGATAGAGGAAATCGTCCTCGATTATATACAGGAAGCGGCCTCAAAATAGATAAATAATAAACCCTCTTTTCTTCATTGTGGAAGCATCTCCATTTCCTTGATGATTTAGGGGCAGTCAGGCGAGTTGAATCGTCATTCTTAGGATTTTCCCCAGCAAAGCGGAGATTCCCATCCATCCGAAGCCCATAGTGGAAGGGTGGGAGGGTCTTGGCGAGGATGGATGGGAACTGCCGCTTTTATTAGATATCACGGAGATGGAGATGCCCATCCATCTTTTTCCTCTGCTTTGCATTCAATCTTATTTCTGGTATATTTCTATTCCATGGCTATTCAGAAGAAACTCATCCTGAAAATTAGGAAGCTGAGAAGGCCTACCAGGAAAAAGATCATCAAGACCGCTCTGGTCGTCTTTCTCGTTGGCTCTGTTTGCATGCTTGGGACTATGCTTGGAGCCTACATAGCCATCCTCCGCAATCTCCCTGATATTGCCCAGCTTGAAGAATTTGAGCCGAGCATTATTACTTATATTTTTGCTGATAATGGAGAGGTGGTGGGAGAATATGCCATAGAAAAGAGAATCGAGGTTCCCTATCAGGAAATCCCTGAAGTCTTAAAAGAAGCCATCATCGCTACTGAAGATCCTCGGTTTTTTCATCACGGGGGAATTGATTTTCGCGGAATCTTACGGGCTGTTAAAGAAGACATAAGGCTTATTTTCACTCCACGCAGACTTCATGGAGGAAGCACCATCAGTCAACAACTGGCCCGGGCCCTCTTCCTCCACCGCAGGCAAACTCTCCGACGGAAATTCAAGGAAGTGCTGCTAGCCCTCCAGATCGAGAAGAGATATTCCAAAGAAGAGATTCTGACTATGTATTGCAACCAGTTTAATCTTGGGCATGGGGCTTACGGTGTGGAAGCTGCGGCCCAACTCTATTTTGATAAAAAGGCTTCAGAGCTGAATCTGGAAGAATCGGCCATGATCACTGGCATTCTAAGAGGGCCTTCTCTTTATTCTCCTTACGACAAGCCTGATCTGATGCTCCGTCGCCGCAACCATGTCATCAATCGCATGGTAGAAGAGGGATATATCACCGAAGAAGAAGGAGAAGAAGCCAAAGCTAAGCCTCTCGATGTGCTCCCTTTGCATCGGGCAGATTCTGAATTTGCAGCCTATTTTAAGGAAGAAGTCCGCAAGTACCTGGAAAGAAAATACGGGTCAGAAGCCCTTTATCGGGGCGGATTACATGTTTACACTACCTTGAATCCAGATTTTCAGAGATATGCTGAAGAAGCAATCAAGAATGGACTGCGGGTTCTGGATAAAAGGCAGGGATGGAGAAAGGACAAAAGAAATTTGCTGGAAGAGGGCAAGGAGAGTCTTGAAGACATCGACGAGAAATTTTTTTCCACCTGGCTTAAACCCTCACTCGAGGAAGGAAAAATCGTTGAAGCAGTTGTTTTGGAAGTTACCAGCCGGGAAGCCACCGTGAAAATCAGGGATTATATGGGGAAATTAGATAATTCAGATATTGCTTGGACCAGGACAAAGAATTTGAAAAATCTGATCAAAGAAGGCGATGTGATCCATGTCAAAATAAAGAAGATAGATGAAGAAAACAGAGAGCTCCGTGTCTCTCTCGACCAGGAGCCGATACTGGAAGGAGCATTTTTAACCATCGAGCCTCAAACAGGTCAGATAAAGGCTATGGTAGGAGGGTATTCTTTCAGAAGGCTGAAGTTCAATCAAGCCACTCAGGCTTTGAGGCAAGCTGGTTCAGCCATCAAACCTTTCCTTTATACTGCTGCCCTGGAAAACGGGTTCACACCAGCCCACATCATCATCGATGAGCCCACAGAGTTTATGGATCAATGGATGGAAGAGCCCTGGACTCCCCCAAATTATGACCATAAATACAAAGGAGCGGTAACAGTTCGGAAAGGCTTGGAGGAGTCTCGGAATATCGTTACAGCCAAGCTCCTGGAATACATATCCCCTCAAACTGGTGTGGATTACTGCCGCAAGTTTGGGTTAACTACGCCTCTCTATCCCTATCTGTCCTTAGCCTTGGGAGCCGTAGAGGTGAGGTTGATTGAAATGGTTTCCGCTTATACTGTTTTTCCCAACAGGGGCGTGCGGGTCATGCCCTATTTCATAACCCGTATTGAAGACAAAGAGGGAAACATACTGGAAGAGGCAAAGGTCGAATCAGAGGAAGTGATTTCACCTCAGATTGCCTACATGATGAGCTATCTTATGCAGGGAGTCGTAGAAAAGGGGGGGACAGCACAGGCTGCGGCCTTCCTGCAGAAAGACAAGCCGCTTGGTGGAAAGACAGGAACAACTGATGATTATTCTGATGCTTGGTTTATCGGCTTTTCTCCCTCCCTCTGTGCCGGTGTTTGGGTTGGGCACGAGAAGGAGATGATTCCTATAGGTGATAGGCAATCTGGGGCTGTGGCTGCTCTTCCTATCTGGATTGAGTTTTTTCAGAAGATTATCGAAGAAGAAAAGCGAAAGGCAGAGGAAGAGGGTTTAGAGCCGGTCATGGAAGAGTTTGAAGTTCCTCCCAATCTCACCTTTGTTGAGATCGATCGGAAGACAGGATTATTGGCCACTCCCTTCTGCCTTTTTCCTTTCAGAGAGGTTTTTATACCTGGGACAGAACCTGACCGCTTTTGCTCCCACGAAGACCATATGATGATTCTGGATTATTATTCTGTCGAGAACAAGGAGGAACACCAATAAATAGAAGTTCCGTCTCTCTGGGAATCATATTGAATAGAGGATTCTTCCTCAGAAAGGCGTGCTAGGCCGCAAAAATTAACCCTTCTTTTTTTTGACTTTCCCCGAGCGTGAGCTTTTACTTTTTGAGCTGCTGGAAGAAGATTTTTTTGTTGCCTTTGATGTAGAGCGGCTGGAGCTTTTCTTAGATATGCTGCGTTTTGAGGATTCGTTTCGGGAGGGAGTGCTGCTCACAGCGGTGCCTTTGGAAGACTTGTTATCTTTGGTGATATACCTGTAGATTCTGTCGAGCGTGGAGCCGGCTTTTTTGGTCTTTGAAGATTCACTGGTTTTTATATCTACAGATGAAGGATATCCTATTTTTCTTTTGATGATTTTTCTTTCTGTGGAGGATGCTGTTTTTCGGAGAACCTCTTGCTTGCCCTTTAAGGCATCAGTCGCTTTGGGCTCCTTGGCGATTGTTCTGCTCAGATTCTTTCCGGCCTTGAATTCCACGGGGCTATCTTTTTTCCGCAGAAAAACCCTGTTCCCTTCCAGTTTATCCACAGCGATCCTGCTGGTAGCCGGCTTTGTGTATGCGGGCTTGCTGGAGAGGGAGATTTTACCCAGGCTTTTTATCGATTCCTGAGATAGAGCCATTTTGGAGACATGTCTTGCTTTAAGCTGATTCTTGTGGATGACCGTAAGAACATGAGAGTTATGCGGGTAGAAAGGACCATCATATCTGTCGTAGAAAACATTGTTGATGATGACCACAGGACGATTATAATAGCTCAAAGGAACCCAGCCTACATAATCGTGTCCCCAGTACCAGCTTACCCAAGCGGGAGCCCAGACTGTTCTGGGAATCCAGTACCAGCCAATCCCTACAGCCCAGTGCCATCTTCCGAAGTGAAAGGTGACCCAGCCCCATGGTTCATAGGGAAGCCAAGTCCATCCGCACAAGGAATTCCATACCCATCGACCATTGTAGTACGGACGCCAGTATGGATCGATTCCGCCAGGAACCCAGATATAACCATAGGGGGAAAAATATGTCCAGCGCCCGTAGTGATCCAATTCGTATTCAAAGTCTTCCAACTCTTCAGGGAGATATGTTCGGGCTAGCCGTCTGCGAATTTCAGAATCTCTGTGCTCGCTCCACATATCGAAACTATCCTCTGCTACAGCATAGAATTGTGTCGGACGGGAGATGAAAAGGCCGTTGCTTGCTTCCAGCCTCTGTTCTGTTTTGACTAGCAGGGATCCTGACTCTCCGGAGGCTTCCAGAAGACCCTCAAAAACAAAGATTTCTGTTTCTCCATTTTCCAGAACATCGATCCTGTACAGACCGGTTTCCAAGAAATAGAGGGAGACATCGGGAGTGTGAATCTCTAGGCTCTTTTCGCCCTCTAAAGATCCGAGGCTTAAGTAGACATTCCCAGCCCAGATCTGAATTTGAATGAGATTGCTTCCTCTGTCCGGTAATTTCAAGAAATCGATCTTGGTGTTGTGATCTAATCTGGCATATTTTCCCTTACCCAGGTAGATTTCAGCTCGGCCTTCTGTGGTTCCCAATCTGTCTCCTTCCGAGATGGGCATGTTCACCACGCCTTCCTCATAGCTGAGGTCAGCAGCTCTCTGTATGTAAGCGTTTCCTGTGATATAGCTCAAGCGGGCAAAGGAATAGTTGGTGTAACTTGTTTCCTCTGCGTTGAGAGCGGAGAGGGAGAATATCAAAACGATTGCTAAACCGATTGTTTTTTTCATCGTTTCTCTCCTTTCCAATCTTTTAATCTGCAAATCCCATGCCAATTCTCTTCTCCCTGGAATAGCGGTTATCTTCCCCTTGTAATGTCCTTTATAGATGACGTTTGTATGCCCTCGATACGTATAAAAGGTGTAGGGAAAGGTCGGAGCGACATTGAAGATTAGAACAGGGCCCTTTCCCTGCACCTTATTTTAACCTGTTTATTTCAGGCTTTTGATGTTAAATTTTCCAGTATTTCTTCTGTGTTTCGAAGACAGGAGCAAGCTCTCTTTCTGTCTCTGGTGAAATCTTTGCTTCTGCTTCGGATTTTTGGCCTTCACCTCCTAGATAAAGCAAAACTTGCTTCACACCCTGGCACAGTCCGTTTATGTCATATCCTCCTTCCAGAGTGAAAAGGATTCTGTCCTGGGAAAACTGATGGGCTATATCCATGAGCACGGCTGTCATCTTGCCGAAACCTGTATCACTCACTTGCATCCCGCCCAAAGGATCATTTTGATGAATGTCAAACCCGGCTGAGACCAGGATGAATTCCGGCCTGAAGAAAGAAGAAATAGGAGAGAGAATGTTCTTGAAGATAAATAAGTAATCATCATCTGTTTTACCAAATGAAAGAGGAACATTCACCGTGAATCCTTCCCCCTCTCCGGTACCTGTTTCATCCCAGTATCCGGTACCCGGGTAATGGGGAAATTGATGCGTAGAGAAATAGAGGACATCTTTTCTCGCGTAAAAGGAGTGCTGGGTGCCGTTACCGTGGTGGAGGTCCCAATCGACGATCAAAACTCTTTTGAGGCTGTATTTCTTAACCAGGTATTCAGCTCCGATGGCGATGTTGTTGAAAAGGCAAAAACCCATGGCCCTGGAGGCTTCTGCATGATGGCCGGGCGGCCTCACCAAGGCAAAACCGTTCTGGATTTTCTCCTCCATGGCCAGTTCAATGGCTCGCAGGAGCCCGCCTGCAGCCAGCAAGGCTACCTCGTAGGAGCGGGAGGAAGTAGCTGTATCCGGATCAAGCCTGACTCTTTCTTTTCCCGCGGTCTCTTTGATGAGGTTAACATAAGCCGGAGTGTGAATCATTGAAACTTCTTCTTCAGTAGCAGGCCTAGGTTTGATTTCTTGATAGGGTAAAGTGAGTTCTCTTTCCACCATTCTGTAGATGGCTTCTATTCTCTGGGGAGTCTCCACATGGAAAGCTCCCATATCATGTTCCATGTAGCGCCAATCCTTGACTATTCCTGTTTTCAATTTTTCCTCCTATTTAAAAAAAACTCTCCATTTATCAGGGGATGGCTTGCGACCTAGAAAGCTGATCCCGACGAGAAGAAGCAAGGAGCAGATTAAGGCGGGATAAACCGCAGGCACTCCCAGGGGAAGATGCCCCTGGATTTTGTTGATTATTTCCCAGAGAACGGTAGTGGTCATCCCCCCAAGGATGGAAAGGACGCCTCCAGCTACAGTCGCTCTTTTCCAGAAAAAAACAGCCACAAGCGCCGGCGTGATTCCGGCTCCATAGACAGTGTAGGCGGCATAGGCAGCATCCAGGATGCGAGGAAAAAAGGAGATGAGAGAATAGGAGATCACACCCAGGATGATGACAAAAATCCGGGAGTAGAGAATCATCTTCTTGTCCTCAAGGTCAGGATTGATGAACCTCTGGTAGATATCCCTGATGAGATTTGTCGCCGGCACAAGAAGGAAGCTGTTGGCTGTAGAGATGATGATGGCCACGATGGCTACAAGAAGAGCGCAACCCACAGCCACAGGAATACCTTTGTGAGCAACGAGAAGGATGATTTTTCCTGCTTCTTTGGCCTCGAGTCCCTTAAAATAACTGCTGCCCACAACCGCCAGACTCTGGAGTGTCACACCCAGGATGATCACGCCTACAACCCAGCCGATGACTGACCGTTTAGCCTCTCTCTCGTCTTTGGCAGAGAAGAAGCGCTGGTACATGTTACCGTTCCCCAGAGCGAGAAGAAAGGTGGGGACAAAGTATCCCATGGCCTGAACCAGGCTCATGTTGCCCAGGATAGGATGCTCCCTTGGTGTCACGTTGGCCATGATATATTCCATACCGCCCACATGATGGATGAGGAAAGGAAGGGCCAGGAGGATCCCCCCGATCATTATCAGCCCGTTGAATATATCCAGGTAAGCCACCGAGATCATGCCGGCCAGAAGAGTATAGGTGATGACAAATAGGGCAACCACGACAATTCCCGTTTTGATGGGAATTTTGCCATCGGTGATGATGTTGAGTACCCAACCTCCGCCGCGGAATTGATAGCTGACAATAGTCACATAGGCGATAATGGTGGTGATTGTGGCCAGAATCCTGGCCCATTTGTTATAACGTGTTTCCAGGATATCAGGAACAGTAAACTGGCCGAATCTTCTGACTTTTCCGGCGATGAAAAAGACGATGATGATCCCTAGCCAGCCGCCTGCGCTTCCGATAAGAGAAGAATAGCCGTGGTTGTAGCTGAGATCCGAAACACTGAAGATGTCCCCTGAGCCGATCCAGGTGGCAAGAAGAGTTCCTACCAGTACGGGAGCGGTGAGAGTTCGGCCGGCAACCAGAAAGTCCTCTTTACTTTTCAGCTTTCGAGTCAGACGAAGTCCGATGAAGAAGAGAAAGAGGAGATAGGCGAAGATAGTCAGCAGATAAGCCACTCAATAAACCTTTTCTTATGCTATTCTGCGGGCTTTTTTTTCTTGCCGGGAAAGAATTTTTCGAGCTCCTCAGGTTTAGGCTTCTTTGTTAACAGGCTGACCACGATTAAAGAAAGGAGAGATGCAATAAGGGCCGGGTAGATGATGGGAATACCCCAGGGGTCGCCTTCAGGCACTTTTTCTGGAGGGAGGACTTCAGCTATGATCTTAAAAATAATACAGACCGCGGTTCCCGCAATAATCGATGCCAGCCCACCTGCCCTGGTTGTCCTCTTCCAGGTCAGAGCTGCGATGAGGGCAGGAGTGATGGCTACACCATAGATGGTATAGGCAAAGAAGGCGGTTTGAAGGACCGATGTCATTCGTATGGCCAGGAAGAATGCCAGAATCCCAAGCACCACCACAAACACTTTCTGCATTGCGACCATGGTGGCCTGAGGGGCGTCCTGTTTGATAAAGCGCTGGTAGATGTCCCGCATGATGTTGGTGGTAGGGGAGAGGAGGTAATTCATTCCTGTGGAGATGACCACAGCACATGCAGCTCCGAGTAAAAGTATCCCCACAGGAGCAGGCACCAGGCTCCTTGCTGCCATTAAGACTACCTTTCCGCCTTCCTTAGGAATTGTCAGGTCAAGCTGACCGGCGAACTTGCTGTAAGCGAAGACAGCAATAATTACAACCACGGTTTCCACAAAGACAGTGCCGATCGTCCACAGGATGACCGCTTTTTTGGCATCCCTGGGAGTCCGGGCGCTGTAGAATTTTTGGTACATGCTCTGTACACCCATCAGGAGAAGCATGGTAGCCAGGAAGTATCCACCGGCCTTGAGGACTGGATTGGCACCAAACTGCTCGTTGACTACGGCAAAATAACCTGGATCAAGTGTTTGAGTGGCCTGGGGAAGGCCTCCAGCAGCCAGGTAGACAAAGGGAACAGAGAGAAGACAGGCGAGAAGAATGATGATCCCGTTGGGCAGATCGGTGTAGGCTACAGCTACCATTCCTCCAAGCGCGGTGAAGAGGATAACAAAGAGAGCTGCGATAATCGTTCCCACGGAATCAGGGACGGCGCCGTCGGTCACCACGTTGAGGATAAATCCGCCAGCTACAAACTGATAGGAGACGATAACGGTAAAGGAAATGATGAGAGCAATGGCTCCGAGAATTCTGGCTGCAGGCCCGTAGCGTTCTTCCAGGATATCGCCGATGGTGTACTGGCCAAAAGTGCGGATTTTTGCTGCCAGGAAATAGATGAAGATGATCCCTACCCAAGCTCCGGCAGCCAGCCAGAGGGCAGAAAAACCGGCTTTGGATGCGAATTCAGCTCCTGCGATGAACGTCCCCGAGCCTATCCAGGTGCAGATAAGAGTAAAAACCATGACCGATGTCTTGAGCCGGCGGCCGGCAACCATGAAATCTTCTTGGCTTTTGACTTTTTTGGCGCGGTAGAAATTGAGTCCTGTGAGAACGAGCAAGTAAGCTAAAATGATGTAAAGATAATATGACATGACCTCCTCCTTTCCTTATACTGTTGAAGTTCTCTCTATTCTTCCAATAAATGGATTAAGATTCAAATGTTTTTCTTAAAAATTTTTTTTAGCTTTATTTTTGCGTAGATAAATCCCATGGTGGCGTATTTCTTGATATCCTTTAAGGAGTGAATATCAGTCAGGATTTTCGGTGTTTTTTCGAGGAAGGCGTATTTACCGCTGCTAAGAGACCAGCGGAAGAGAAACTCGCTGATTTGGGCCCAGCCTAGATTATCCAGAAAGAGAGGAACATCTCCCTGGGCTGCAGGCAGTATGGAGGATGAGCGGTCTCTTTTTGTCCAGGAAAAGTGTGCAGGGAGAACTCCCATTTTACGAGCTCTTTTCTCCAGGGGAGTCCCAGGGTAAATATGGAGGAGAGCTATACTGGACTCGATTCTATCGCCGTACTCCTCGATGATTCTTATGGTCTTTTCTGCCTCTTCTCTGGTTTCGGTGGGATGACTGAGGATAAAAAACGCGTTGGGGATGATGTTCAATTCATGACACCACTGGATGAGCCGATGGAAAGAATCGATATCGATTGGCTTGTTGACTATCTCGGTTCTCACTCTCTGTGCTCCCGCCTCCAGGCCAAAGGAAAGGTGGAAAAGTCCTGCTTCTTTCATTAGCCGCAGCAGAGGTTTGGCCATGAGATCGATACGGACATCGCATTTCCAGAAGATGTTGAGTTTTTTTCCCAACAGCAGCTCGCAGATTTCCTCCACCCTCCTGGGGCTGGCATTGAAGGTGTCATCGCAAAAATAAATTACTCGCACGCCGTATTTCTTCACAAGATATTCAATTTCTGTGACGATATTTTGAGGACTTCTGTTGCGTACCCTGCGGCCCCAATGGACGGGAGTGGCACAGAAGTTACATTGATGAGGGCAGCCGCGGCTGGTGATCATGTTGACGGCAGGAAGTTTTCCGCAACCTGGAACATCCATGAAAAAATTGTATTTTTCAAAAGGAACCAGATGGAAAGCAGGAAAAGGAAGGCTGTCGAGGTCTTGTATGGGAGGACGAGACGGATTTGTCTGGATTTTGCCGTTCTTGTTGTATGAAACGCCTGTTGTCTTATCTAAAAAATCTTTGCCCCTTCCACTATCAATTGCCTTACATATTTCGCCTATAGTTATTTCACCCTCCCCTCGGACCACCGCATCCAACTCCGGAAGATGAGTGAGGGTGTCCTCTGCTGCCATGGAAGCATGTGGCCCACCTAGGACGGTAAGGGCCAGAGGCTGGACTTTTTTGCACAGCCTTATTAATTTGAAACTCTGAAACCGGTTCTCTGTAAGACAGGAAGAGCCTATGATATCAGGCTCAAAATCTTGAATTTCTTGCTTCACATCCCGCCAGCTCGACCCCAGGATGTCGGCCGGCACAATCCTCACATCATGGCCTCCTCTTTCCAGGATTGCTCCCAGATAGAGAAGTCCAAGAGGTGGCATGGATGATCCTTTTGACCACCGTCGGGCAAAATATCCCCCTGGAGGCACGATAAACTGGACTTTCATCACAGTTATGAAGGTTTCTTTTTATCGAGCTTAACCGAATAGAGAGTAGTGATGTTGGGTTCAGCCATGGTGGTTCCATAGATATAATCAGCTACCTCCATAGTCTTGAAATTGTGAGTGATGAGGATGAACTGTGTCTGGCTCTTGATTTTTCTCATCAGGTTCAAGAATCTTTCTAGGTTAACTTCATCGAGAGCGGCATCCACCTCATCCAGGACACAGAAAGGAGTTGGTTTGTAGCGGAAGAGAGCAAAGAAGAAGGCCAGGCTGGTCAGGCTTCTTTCTCCTCCGGAAAGCAGGGAAAGGCTTTGGAGTTTTTTCCCTGGCGGTTGAGCCGTCATCTCTACGCCGCTTTCCAACGGATTGCTCTCATCTGTCAATTTGAGCTCAGCTTTTCCTCCCTTGAACAGAAGAGTAAACATCTGCTGAAAATTCTTATTGATCTCAGTCAGGGCTTTGAGGAACTGATCCTTGCTCTCCTGATTTATTTTTTTAATGGCCTGCTTTGTGGTGTCAATGGATTCTCGCAGATCTTTCTTTTCCTTCATCAGAAAATCGTAGCGTTTCTTCTGACTCAGATACTCTTCCTCGGCCATCAGGTTGACAGCCTTAAATTTTTGTAGCTTCTCCCTGGCTTCCTCCAGTTTTTCCTGAACACCGGTCTCCTTCAGTTTGTCAAGGCCCACATCTTTCCTGACCTCTTCCAGAGATTTTTTAAGTTCCTGCCAGCAGCTTTCCTCCAGGTTCGCCAGGTCCCTGTCTTTTTCTGCCTTTCTGATTTCCCACTGAATTCTTTCTTTTTTTATTGCCTCTTGGTCCTCTCTCAGTTTTTCGATCCCCTGTTCCAGCTCCTTTTGATCCTTTTGGATTTTCTTCAGAAAGACTTCGCTCTGGACAAGTTGTTTCTCCTTGAGATCTATCTCTTCTTCGAGTTTCTCTATTTTTTGGGAAAAGGAGCGGATATCTTTCTTGAGTTGGAATTTTCTCTCTTCGGCGTTTTGTGCTTCTTGTTGAAGAGTAAAGCTCCTTTCATCCAGAGACTCTTCTCTTCTGTCGAGGGTCTGGAGCTGGTGACGGACATTCTTTATTTTTTCCTGGAAAAGATCGATTTCTGATTTTAGTTCAAAAAATGACCTCCTTTTCTCCTCGTTTTTTCTCTGGAGGGCTTCAAATTCCTTTTCCCTGGATTGGAGGGCGTTCTTGAGAGCAAGTTCTTCTTCCTTGCTTGCATTTAGTTTTTCGTCTATAGACTTCATCC
>CAYVAT010000022.1:48775-52116 GCA_964449165.1 uncultured Eubacteriales bacterium
CTTCTTATCCGTCTCGGAGATCGTTTCTTTTAATTTTTTTATTTCCTGAACAAGGGAGAAGAAGCCTTCTTTCTTTGCTCCCAGTTTGAGAAGCCCTGATGAGAGGAGAAGATCACCTTGAAGGGTTATGTAATTTTGGGTGGGATACTGGAGCCAGAGTTCGACAGCTCTTCGAATATCCTTGACCACAGCAGCTTCCTTGAGGGAGGTGAAAAAATCTTTGATTTTCGGGCTGGCTCTTACGTGGGATTTGAGTCGTCCCAGAACCTTTGCATCTTCGAGCGGTTCAAACTCAGCTTCTCCCTTTTTTTCCGGGTGGAGGAGAAGAAAATTCCCCTTTGACCGTTCTTGATTCCAGTTTTCCATGAAATCATCAGCCTTCATAAGCAGGGATTTTGACTCTTCTTTCCATAGGATATCGATCAAAGGTGTGTACTCGGAGTCACTTTCGATGGAGTCGGCCAGAAAACCCATCGATTCTGGAATGTCTTTTTCTGCTTCAGATCCCCGCTCTTCTTTTTCGATTTTCTGTAGGAGCTGAAGATGATGATTATCCTTTTCTTTTTTTCCCTTTAAATCAGAGATCTTTTTTTTCAGTGTCCCGATGGAGGAGAGGAGCGTTTCCAATTCTTTTTGGCCCTGTTCCATATCCTCCTTGGTATCTTGTCTCTGGCTTTGTGTCTTTTTTATTTCTGTCATTCTTCCTCTGATTTCTTCTTCTTTCTCATCGAGAAGAGTTTTTTCTTTTTCCAGCTGGGAGTTGAGTTTTTCTTCCTGACGGAGAAAGATTTCCCACTCCTTTTCAAATCTTGCTTTTTCGTTCCTGGCTTCAGTCAAACCATCGAGCTTGAGGAAGTATTGGCTCCTTAAGGAGTCGATACTTTTTTGCTGGAGAGTTCTCTTTTCTTGGAAAGACTGAATGGTATGAGAAGCCTTGTCAAGGTCTTTCCTCTTTTGTTGGAGTGCCCCTTCGAACTTCTTAAGGCTCTGGGAGGCCTTGCGGCCTTCTTCTTCAAGAAGGGTATGCTCTTTGGAGAGTTCCTGGATATTCTCCTGGACTTTTTGCTTTCTTTCATCGAAGAAGAAGATTCTTTTTTCACTCTGGTCCTTTTCTGTTTCCAGGCGGGAATGGCTGGATTTTAGCGAGTATAAATTTTCCTGTGCTTCCTTTATATTCTTTTCCAGATTCCAGCAGTCTTTTCTTTTGGAAGCCAGCACTTTTTCCTCTTCCTTGATTCTCGAGAGGAGGGCATTTTCTTGACGCAAGAAATTTTCGAGGTTTAAGCTGGATTCTTTTTGACTCTTTTCCAGATCTTCGATTTTCTTGCGATAATAGAAAGATGTGAGGGTCCGGATTTTATCCCTTAGTTTTCTGTAGCGTGCGGCTGTGCCGGCCTGGCGTTTCAGCGAGTTCTTGGCCCTGGAAACTTCGCTGATGATATCTTCCAGGCGAACAAGGTTCTGTTCGCTGCTCTGGAGCTTGCTTTCTGCCTGGGCTTTTTTGTCTTTGTAATAGGCTGTGCCTGCTGCTTCCTCGATAAGGACTCTCTTTTCCTGGGGCTTGGAATTTAGAAAGATTCCGATGCTTCCCTGTTCGATGACAAAATATCGCAGCTCGCCGACAGCCTTCTTCCAGAGACATTCCTGTATGTCCATCAGCCTGACCGCTTTGCCGTTGAGCCTGTATTCGCTCTCACCTGATCGAAAAAAGCGGTGGGTGATGATGATTTCCTCCTCCTCGTCATCGCCCAGGTAAAGGTTGACATCAGCCATGCTCAGCGGAGGTTTGCTTTCATGCCCGTTGAAGATGATATCCGTACTTCGTTCACCTCTGAGAGTTTTAAATCTCTTCCCTCCCATCACCCAGAGAAGTGCATCGACGATGTTGCTCTTACCTGTACCGTTGGGTCCGGTAACAGCGGTTATTCCAGGGTGAAAAAGGATTTTTGTTTTTTCAGGGAAGGATTTAAATCCTTGGAGTTCGAGCTTTTTGATAATCATCTGTTTACCAATGATGTTCTTGACAGTTCAGGCTAATTTTATTAATTTTGAGCTGTCTAGAGAAAAGATATTTTAGTCGATTTTAGATAATTTTCAAAGGGCCAGTGTAGCTCAGCGGTAGAGCAACTGATTCGTAATCAGTAGGTCGGGGGTTCGAATCCCCCTGCTGGCTCTCTTCTTTGCCATTTATGGCTGTTCTTTCATTGGACTGTCTCTTACCTCGTCCATTCGGACAATCGAGCAAGGTTCGAACCCGCAATTGGGTGGTAAACAACTGCCGGCTTTGATTTTTCAGCATAAAGAGATTAGAGTGATATTTTAAACAAATCAGTTATCAACAAGACTTTGGAGGTAAAAAATGCCAGTCATCCATGTAAATGTCTGGGAAGGCTTCGGACAGGAAAAAGCCAAAATCACCATCCAAAATGTGACTAAAGTCTTTGTAGATTTAGGGATTCCAATACAGGCTGTTGAGGTAATTGTGCATGAAATCCAAAAATCGCACTGGGGAATTGGAGGAGAACCAGCATCAGAGAAGTTCAAAGATATACTTCCTTAAAGGCTTGTTTTTTCTTCGGCTTAAGCTCCATGCCGAGTTGCATCATCATACCTAAAGAGTCTGATTCTATCCTCATAATATCAAAACCAAAGGTAGAATCATGTAAATTTTTTTCCCTCCATTTCACTTAATATTGTCAAGGCAACAGTTTGCCATTTTTAATCTCCCCGTTTAATATCAACGTAATTTATTTTCCCGCTCTTTTCTTTAAAAATAAATCTCATGGGACCTCTCTCGCTCCCCTCTATCCATTCATGAATTACTACCGATTTAAGAGATTTTATTTTTGAGAAATATCTATATGCTTTAGCTGTCACCTCTTCTAAGGAATCATAAGATTCACTGTCATCGACTTGGAGAGCTGTAATATAAAATTTTTTTTTCATACTTCTCACCTCCCTCTTTTAGAAAAATTATCTTCAATAATCCCCAGATTCAAGAAAGGACACAAACACGATTTAAGTCTTCATTGGAGATATGTTTGAAGTTGAAGAAATTTCTTGAAAAAGATAGCACGAGCAAATTTAAGACTTAGAATTAATTTTTTTATTATGTTCACGTGAAAGGTTTTTGTATTCATTTAAAAAGTGTTCAATAATTTCATCTTTTGTAATATCAGAGATATCATAGTCCTGAATACCTGTCCTTAATATCCCCTCGACTCTTAATCTCCTGCTACTTGCCCACTCTGTATAATGAATTACTGGACGAGGAAATGCAAGACCTGGATATAACATCACTTCTATCGAATAATCAAGCTCTTCCTCACCCTCGAACTGTA
>CAYVAT010000023.1:0-33065 GCA_964449165.1 uncultured Eubacteriales bacterium
GATTTTCAAGGGTAGTCTTTAGGGACAGTATCAATTCCTCATAAAAGTGACTTTAAAGTTAATAAATATCACCTTTTAATTCATCTCTAATGGCGATTGTTATCAGGTATTCCTTATTGCTAGACTGATTCAAGAACAGAAATGCAATTCTTGGCTTCAGCATAGCTTGTAAGGGAGGAGAAGATGAAAATCAATAAATTTCTCTTGGGTATCTGTTTAATTCTCTTGATCAATTCCTTTGTCTTTGCCTCTTCTGTGGGTAAGGTTTATTTCGTACATCCCAATAATTCAGAGTCCGAAAATAATGTTCTGTCCCTCTATCCTGAGCTAATGAGTCTTTTCGAATCGGAAATTTCCAGAGGAAATCTGGTGCTCTCAAGGGTTCAAGAGGATCGTCTTGCTCAAATGAGACATCATCGCTATGTCCAGAGATATAAAGGCCTTCCGGTCTTCGGTGGAGAGGTTATTTATCATATCAGGGATGATCGAGCGGCAAGCATTACGGGCGAATATTTCAAGATTAAAGATTTGGATACTAATCCAGTCCTGTCCAAAGAAGAAGCGGTCAAGGCATTTAGCTCCCATCTACAACAGCAAGGACTTGAAGAACAGAAGAGAAATACTCGATTGGTCATTTTCCCTGCCAAGGATACCCGATATTATCTGGCTTATATGATTACTTTAAAAAAGGGAGACTACTACAGCCAGACAGGAATTATCGATGCCAAGGCAGGCAAAATACTCTTTGAGTTTTCAAATATCCATTTTGATGAGCCAGCTATAGGACTTGGAGTCTGTTATCACGGCTCTTCGATGAAAATGGCCACAACCCTTTATTCAAACGGTTTTTATTATCTTTATGACGAAAAGAAAATCAGACCTTATAACCAGTACACTTATGATTATCGAACAGGCTATATTCCGGGGGATGCAGACAACATCTGGGACGGCGACGGCACCATGGTTAACGCCCATGTTTTTGTCGGCCTGATCTATGATTTTTATTACCTTTTCTTTGGAAGACTGGGAATTGATGATGGAAACTTAACAACAATTGTCAATGTTCACAATGATAAATATTCAGATAATGCCTTTTGGAACGGGGAGTCGGTCAACTTCTGTGTCCCTGGAGAAAGCAATCACCAGTTTGCGGCTGCCTTAGATGTTGTGGGTCATGAATACTCTCACGGTGTGACCCAATACAGTTCAGACCTTGTCTATGCCTTCGAGCCTGGCGCCTTGAATGAATCTTTTTCAGATATTATGGGAACAGTGGCAGAATTTTATTGGTTTCCCGAAGGGACAGGATTATACAAGGCTGACTGGTATGTCGGCGAGGATGCATCGCCTAATTACAGTGTTACCGGAGCCAGGAATTTAGCTGATCCTAACTCTAATTCGCAGCTTGGGGATTCTAGGTATCCTGATCCCTGCCATCTTTTCCAGGAATATTATGTGCCTTATGATCTCGATAACGGCGGAGTTCACCTGAATATGACTATTTACAGCCATGCCTTCTATCTCCTGGCCCATGGCGGAACAAATAGAGTCTCAGGGATTTATGTGGAAGGAATTGGAATAGAGAAAGCTGCCAACATATTTTACAGCGCATGGGTTTACTACCTGACCAAGACCTCTCAATTCGTCGACGCAGCCAACGCGCTGCTCCAGGCGGCCTATTCTCTTTATGGAAGCGGCAGCCAAGAATATACTCAGACAGTCCAGGCTATGGAAGCTATCGGCTGGATTGTTATATAAGGGGTCAACAATGAGAAAAGGAACAAGCACTCTTCTGATGGCCTTTTTTCTTACCGGTTTATTGTTTGCCTGGGGTGAGATTCACCATCCCATAAACATGAAATTAAGAGTTAGAGTATCTGTGGCAAATATTCGCAGCGGACCATCCCTTGACCACAGAATCATCATGCAGGTGAACAAAGGAACCGAGCTCAGTGCTATCAATAAGGAAGGTAATTGGTATAAGGTAAATCTCTCCCAGAAGGGCATCGAACCCGCCCTGATCGGATATATCCATCAGAGCATAGTTGAGGTTGTGAGTGAGCAGGAACTTGCCTCTAAGGCTATTGAGGTGGAAACACAAGAACAACCGAAAAAGGAGAAGCCAGTTTTTATTGCTCAGCCTGAACCAAAAAAGCCCACAAAGGTAGCATCACTCCAACAGCGTAAACAAAGTTTCAGTGAGAAGAAGATGTACATTTGGATCAGCTACAGTCTGGGCTTCTTGGAGCAAACAGCAAGTCATTCATGGGAGGAAACGATCTACCATGAAGCATCAAATGCAAGCATCCAGTACAGCATCAAAAAAGGGAATTTCTTTAGTGCGGCCTTTGGATACCTGGTTTACGGACCTGTTTCGCTTGAACTGGGAGTGGATATAACATCGAGAAATATGGAAGAGGCCTATTCTGCTTCAATTCCCCATCCCCTGTTGTTTGGAGTTCTCCGAGATGACGAAGGAATCGAAACATGCAAGTTGAGTGAAAATTCTTTTTTCTTGAACGTAGTCTACAGCCTGAGAAGCGGACGATTGGGTCTGGATGTTTCTGCAGGCCCTGCCTATATCCAATCCAAATCCAAAACAATAGCAGGAATAAACTATACAGACAGCTATCCCTATGATTCAGTCACTTTAAGTTCTGAGGTGATCAATGTTTCAAAGAATGTCTTTGGCTTTAACGGCGGAGCACATGTTCTTTTTCATTTTACAGAAAGCCTGGCTGTAGACCTCAATGCCCGTTATGTGTATGGTAAGGCAGATTTCGATACAGGGACATCTGTCGTTGTTCCTCCGATAACGCTTGGAGGATTGAGATTAGGAGGAGGTCTTAAAGTCCTTTTTTAGGTCTGATCATTTCCACTATTGGGAAAAATTCATCATGATATCCCAGTGTTATTCAGATTTTCAGTGAAAAAAGGATATCATATTTTAGCGAGAGGAGGCTGATATGAAGCCTTTAAAGCAGGGAAATGTTTCACAGCTTTTGTTTGTAATCGTGGGACTTTTACTCGTTTTAAATTGCAGTCACAATTCTCAAAGGCTGGTTGAGCAGAAATATTCAGAAGGATTCTCTTTAAGGCAGCCTGAGGATTGGCAAGCGAAAGTTATGGATAAGACATACATCTGGATTTCATCAGAAGGGATGAAGGATTCTCCATTTCTGTTTGTCTATCCTTTTTTCCTCAAGGAAAAGACGCAAAGCAGCTCTTGGCTTCGGAAGCAACTGCCTGCACTGTCCAAGTTTTTTTCCGGAGTTGAATGGGGAAAAATGGACCAGGTACGCAGCTTTCCTGATGAGACTGCCGCAAAATTCCGCTTCCTAAGAGAAGGCATTTCATACCAAGGTCTGGCCCTCTGCTCTATTCATGAGAAAAGCGGGGTTCTTTATGTCATGGCTGCTCCCTTGGAATCCTTTGAGCAGCATCGAAATCAGCTGTTAGCCATGCTTGAGTCTTTCCGGTTTGAAGAACCAGAGCAAAAAAGAGATCAGATGGCGAATAAGCCGAAAATTAACTACCAAAACTGGCAGGACCCCCGGGAACAGGCATTTACTCTTGAAGTTCCTCAAGGCTGGACAGTTCAGGGTGGAACGTTCCGCAGAGCTTCTGTAGACCTGATGCATGTTCTCCGAGCCGAATCTCCTGACCGCAGAATAGTCATTCAATTAAACGACAGCAATATCCCTGTTTTTGCTCTGCCCAGTCCTATACTGAACATGGCAGGATTCCGGGAAGGTTCCTGGTATTCTCCTGGATATGGCGTCCGGATGATGGTCAGGAGGTACATACCAGGCGTTTATTTTCTGAGCGAGTATCTCAACAGTAATTACCGTCCTCATCTCGCGGGTTTTCAGATTGTCGATCAGAAG
This sequence comes from uncultured Eubacteriales bacterium, assembly GCA_964449165.1. Classification (GTDB taxonomy): domain Bacteria; phylum Acidobacteriota; class Aminicenantia; order Aminicenantales; family Aminicenantaceae; genus CAYSCW01. The sequence continues at coordinate 3,888 of CAYVAT010000023.1, forward strand.
AATCGCCCTGATATCGTATCTTCTTTTAACAAGATTTACAGCCAGTTTTCTTCCTACGGCATCTCTTTTAATCTGCATGCAGGAGAGGCAGCCTTTCGATTTGATCATAATTCGCAGCCTTTTGTGGGCTATGGCCTGGCGCTGACACAACTCGTGCAATCCATGGGGACACAAGGAGGCAACTGGTCTCTAGCCCTGATGGTTATTTACACAAGTCCAGAAACAGAGACCGAGACCGTCCGTGAGATTGCTGATCATATGTTCAAGAGTTTCAAAATGAACCCTCGTTGGGTTGCCTCCCAGCAACAGCTAGCAGTCAATGTCTCCCAGATTGCGGCTCAAACCAACCAAGAGATATCCCGGATTATTGATGAATCCTACTGGTCAAGGCAGGCCACTATGGACAATATCCACCGCAAATTCTCTAATTATATTCTTGGAGTGACCGATGTAGTGGACTATGAAACCGGAGAGAAGTGGAAGGTGGAAGCAGGTCACAATTATTACTGGCGGAAAGATTATACCAATCAGATTGTCGGCACGGAGGTTCACACACGGCCGGATATTGATTTCTCGCCGCTCAAGGAGTTTTAAGGGCGGCTGATACTTACATTTCAGTTCTTTACTCAATAGAGGCTTTATCACTCCCCATCCCTAATTTCTTCACCTGCTATTTTTACACTTTATATATTTTTTCTTCAAAAGAGATTCCTTATTTTCCATACGGTTGATAAAATATTCATCAAAATGAAAAATGAATCACATCAGTTCCGTGTGGCCGTATTTGATCTTATCGGAACAACCATAGACGATCGAATCCAGAGAAAAGGGTTGGAAGTCAAACAGCCCTTTGTCTTGCGAGCTTACAAGGATTCTTTGACAAAAGCAGGTATCGATTTGCCCTCTGATGGATTGAAGAATTATAGAGCCCCAGATAAATTTGAGGTATTTTTGGAGGTGTAACAAATGAATAAAATTTCGGTTTTTATACTTGCTTTATTCCTTATTTCCATTCTTTCTCCCGCTCAGAATAATTATCCCTTCTTAGACACCGGAAACAATCGTGATATTCAGGCATACTGGTACAACATCCCCCTTGGCTCCGTAACTCTGGATATCGGACAGAAGTTCGATTTCCATCCTTCTCTTCACATCTATGGGAAAACGCCTGCTGATGAATTTCAAGTTGATGTTAAAGTCTACTTGAAGAACGGAGATCAAGTCTTGGAAAAAAATTTTGACATCAATAGAGCTGTGGAATCAAACTTCGTTGAATTCAGGAATGGATTTTTCAAAATAAAGCACCCTGTTGAATACATGGAAGAGTATCCGGATAAAATTGTGGTGACCATTTCATCCACAAAAGGGAAAAGAAACAAAGAGATTGAATGCCGCTATCATAAGCTATCAGGAAAAATCACCGACTTCAGCGGCGATCCATTTAAAGCCCCTATCGCCATCTGTCCTGATGGATTTGCATCCGAATCATTATGCAAATGGTCTGATGAGGAAGGCCATTATGAGATTTTTCTTCCTGAGCGAACATACAATGCCCTAATAGCTTTCCCAAAAAGCTATGCCGTGACAGAGTTAGAGGTATGGGCGTGGCACATCATCATGGATTCAGATCAAACCATTGACTTTAAAGTCGGGACCGGCGAGGTCTATAATCTGAATGTTTGGCCGAATAACGGAGGCGGAAGCTCCTATTTCATCTCCTTCAGGCCGATGGTGCTATGGGCCATGCAGCAAAAAAAATACCCGATCGATATTAATGAGACAGAATTTTCCATCACAGATGCATCCCCGGAATTAAGGCCTGAGGATTTAAAAATCATGGTCAACGGAAAAGAAGTCGAAATCATATCCTGTCAAAAGTATTACGAAACTTCCTATCCAGGCAGAGGGATGCTTGCTTATTTGGTTCAGGTAAGCAGTAAAGGGCTTAGCCACCCCGGGAAAAAGACGGTAATCGTTGAATACAAGAAAAAAGTGGAAAGAGACCAGAAAAGTATCATGTGCTCAAGTATGGGAGTCTTCCAGTTCTACCTGAATTTCAATGGTTTATCCAAATATTTTTAGAAGAAACAGTCCGATGAAACTTCATCATTGAAGTCAACGTTGGTATATAAAAAGCATTAATATGGGAGGGAGCAAAATGATTATTCCAATATTTCAGGTGGATGCATTTGCTAGTCAGCTTTTTAAAGGAAATCCGGCAGCCGTCTGCCCTTTAGAAGCATGGCTTGATGATTCATTGCTTCAGAGTATTGCTGCGGAAAACAACCTTTCGGAAACGGCATTTTTCGTGAAAAAGAACGGTTATTATGAAATCCGCTGGATGACTCCTGTGAAAGAAGTTGATCTCTGTGGGCATGCAACTCTTGCCTCATCATTTGTGATATTTAGCTATTTGGAACATCGAGATAATAGAATTGTATTTCAATCTAAAAGCGGTCAGTTAATCGTGGAAAAAGAAAATTCTTTGATCAGCATGAATTTCCCTGCGCTCACCCCTGAGTCTTGTGAGGCACCCGCTGAGCTACTGGAGGCTTTAAATCCCAAACCGGTCGAAGTTCTGTTTAATAAATCTTATGTGGCCGTATTCGACTCAGAAGAGGCAATACGCCTAATGGAACCCAAAATAGATCTTTTCCTATCCCTCGATGCTGAAGTGGTCATTATTACTGCTCCAGGAGAAACAGCGGACTTTGTTTCTCGAGTTTTTGCCCCCCGCTTTGGGATTGATGAAGATCCGGTTACAGGTTATGCTCATACGATTCTTACGCCTTACTGGGCTGAAAGACTGAAAAAGACCAAGCTTCATGCTTTTCAATTGTCAAAAAGGGGAGGAGAGCTATTTTGTGAACACCTGGGAGAGAGAGTGAAAATATCTGGGAAAGCAGTCCTTTACTCGACTGGGAAAATATTTATTCCATAAATGGAGCATGAGTAAGGTTAATAATCTAAATACTGTTTTTCATACCCAGTCTATTTTTTCAGTGATTAGGCTAGCTATTTTTCCTGAGTGATGCTAATTCGAGGATACATCCGGAAGAAAATGGTGCAAAATAGTACATAAAATATAAGCATAAGGGAGGTTATTGTATGAAATTCAAAATTGATGACGACATCCTCAAAAAATTTCCAGGGCTAAATATCGGCATTGCCGTTGCAAAAAGTATTGATAATACTGGCAGCAATGATGAAATCATGAAATTGATCCGAGAGAGAGAAAAAGAGATCAGATCTAATTTAAGTACAGAAAAATTATCACAGAATCCTAAAATAGAAGCATGGAGAAAAGCATATTCTTCTTTTGGAGCAAAGCCAAAAAAGTATAAATGCTCTGTTGAGAACCTCTACAGGATGATTTTAAAAGGTATTGATCTGAAACACATCAATAAAATAGTTGATGTGTATAATTATATTTCAATAAAACACACAATTCCTCTTGGTGGAGATGATATTGATAAAATTGAGGGAGGAATTAGATTGAAATTTGCTGATGGAGATGAGCCTTTTGTTGAATTGAATTCTCAAGAAACAGTTCATCCAAAGCAGCGAGAGGTTGTGTATACAGATGAAAAAGAGATTCTTTGTAGAAGATGGAACTGGCGAGAATGTGATAAGTCAAAAATGACAGAAAAAACAAAAAGTGCTGCTTTGGTTGTTGAAGGTCTGAGCCCATTTTCAAGAGAAGATGTGGAAAGAATTATCGATGAGTTGAAAGAATTAGTACAAAAATACTGCGGCGGAGAAGTGCAAACATTTGTTTTGAATGAAAACATGAAAGAAATAGATTTTTAACGCCTATTATTAAATTCGTTGGATGATTCCCTTAAGAGAAGATGATTTTCTTGTAGCAGCATCTTTGTATTACGTGGCCCAATCACAAAATTATGGATTTACTTATGAATTTTAAGACTATGTATAATGTAATATTACCTTGTTGAGAATAATGAAAAAGCGCATTTTAAGTATGTATGCTACATGCCCCTGGCATTTATCAATTTGAAGATGGAGTTGCATGTGAAGAATTTCCCTTTTGAAAAAAAAGCCAATTATTTAATCGTGGGCACTTCGTTAAATTATTAGGACTTTTCTTAAAGCCGGTGGATAATATTATTTACCATTGCCAAGAAATCTATTATTTAAGGGGGGAAGAAGATTCTTTCTTTTAAATTTAATAATTATCCAGGAATAATAACCACGCCGTTTCAGCCTGGTCTAGGGAAAGGCCATAAATGGATTGAAATTTCTGCTTGATTTCGTCTTTAGAATCTCCATAACTTATTGTCTGTAAGATTAACTTCATTCTATTTATTCCATAAGTATCTATCATAAATCTTATAAACGAGCCAGATTCTGGATAGATAATTCCGGGTTCATATCTCCAGAAATCATTTGATTCCAACATGTCGTTTAGGGGAATTAAAGTCCCTTCATCTTTGAATCTTTTTCCCCAGTAATGAACAGACGCGTTCCACCACCTGCCTTCAAAGTCACCATTGTAAGGATCAGTTTGTAAACCTACTGCAATTCCTTCGTCGAAAAAGGCAGTAGACGTCCCGATTAAATATGTAAGGAGATGAACACATTCGTGATTATCCCAAGGGGAATTATGATGAATAGAAAAAGTTTCAGTATCTGCCCAGGCCACTCCACTCCTCCCCCATATTCTTCTCAGCTGATCATAATCTTTATACTTATAATAATCAATTTTCTTGGGAATATTTACTCCCAGCAGAGAAATAGCCCAAGAGCCAAAAGCCTCCTGACTATCAGAATAAATATAATCCCCAGGAGAATAATGGAAAATGAAATTTGCTGTCTCCAGCGTCATGGACAATTCTAATAAAGGATTATTATAAAGTATGGGGGATGAAGATTTTTCTTTACAGGCAAAGATGAAAATTAATACGACGAGCAACAAGAACAAATTATTTTTTATTGATTTCATCGTTTCTCTCAAGAGTTCTAAAATTTATAACCTGCCGATGAATAAAAACTTATGAAATTTGACTCAGCTTCTTTAAAGGCAAAGTAATATCTGCCGTATTCATTTACAAAAGCCACATCAAAATAATAATTCTTGTGATGGAATCCTGAACCTACCGAAAATCCCCTGTATATAATCTGATCACTTTTACTGTCGACGGAATACTGAAAGTCTTTAAAAATGCCGGCTCTTAAAGGAACCGTGATTCCCTTTATTATTAACTTATACTCTGCTCCGAATCTTAACTGTTGAGAATCCAGCTGTTCGTATATACCAGGGAGTTTAAATGAAGGATATCCCAGTTCTTGCTTCTCTGACACGCTGCCAGCACTGTTTGCCCTGGAGTAATCTTTAATCTTACCCCTCGACCAGCCAGTTCTCACGTAATCAACGGAAAATAAAAGATTTTTCAGCGGATAAAATGAGATACCCATTCCAAAGGAGGAAGGTAGAACAATTTTTCCTTTTTCTGAAGTCGAACCTTGCTGATGAAATGAATAATCTTCTGTCTCGACAGCGTATTCGGCCAAATTAGAGAAATCGCTATCAGCCACAAATCCTGACTTATAAACAAATCCTAAATTCACACTCCTAAAAATTCTGATCAATAATCCAAGATCAACACTTATTCCAGAGATATCCATATCGATCTTATCCTTAAAAATTTTAGTCCCCTTACCAATCAAATACTTTTGTTCAATTAATGAATAAGACTCCTCAATAATTGCAGTACAGCCATTGAACCATTTATTGATGGATACTCCAGCTTTAATTGTCGGGAAAAGTGCGGTTGCTGCTGTGAATGATAAAACGTCAAATCCCCGAGAGCCTCTTGATTTATATTTGTATCTCTCATAATAACTGTAGGCTATATCGCCCTCGGAATATCTTGTGTAATTCAAAGAATAATTATTTTCAGCGGTTAAAGAAAAAGGAATTTTCCGTTGATAGCTCAGCTGAGATACTATATCGTGACCAAGAATTTTAAAAGGATAGGCGAAGCTTAAAAAATTAAAATATTCTCCCAACGACTTATTATTCCTCTTTGATACATGATATTTTGTTGGATATCCTAATTGGAGACCTGTATATTCGTAAGAAGGAACGCATCTTTTTAGGTTGTTATAGGCAAAAGAAAATGAAATTTCAGGCTTAACTATTGATACTAATCCTGCTGGATTCCAGGAAGAAGCAGTAGAATCATCAGAAACGGCAATAAAAGCTCCGCCCATACCCAGAGCTCGAGCACCTTGCCCAGAAGAAAAATTACTGAAAAGAGTTTCATCCGACTGACAATAACCGTTTTTTTGACTTCCTATGAAGAATATGAATACAGAAAGAATTGATAAAAAAAAGAGGGCAATCTTATTTTTCTTTTTATACCTCTGATTCACAACTCTTGTCCTGGAGGTTCCGCTTTTTAGATGGATATATCCTTTCTCCCTTTCATCACCATTTCTGCAAAAGATGTGCCAAAAGGATAATCTATTTTAACCCAGCTTTTAACTCTCAAATTGTACGCAAATTACAACAAGTGTAAACATTGGAGGACACTTCAAAAGGATAATTCTGGAAACTGGCAAATACCTTTGAATATGGAAGAAGTATCAACTCCCGGTTGGATGAACTCTACCCAATTGTAACACATGACGGCAAATATTTATTTTTTTGGGGAGAAAGAAATGGTATAAGTGGTGCATATTGGGTTAGTGCAAATATAATTAAAGAGATAAGAGCTGAAGAATTGAAATAAATCATGGGATGATAAAATGAAAATGCTCGCGTCTTTACCATGGAGATTCTACATTATCTTACTCTCATTGATAATCTGTTTGGGGACAACTGAGGTTCAAACTATTAAGTCTGAAGCAGCAAACAAAACCTGTACGATATCAAGCGATGTTGAAATAGGAGAAGCCTGTATCTGGTATCATTATGTGATGAACTCGATATTATGTTTACGCCAACATGGGGCGGAGAGTATTATGCCATTCAACGACTTTCGCCGCGCATGGTCTTTCCGATGCATGATGGAGGGTATGAGCATCAATATGGCAAATTTGCACAAAAAGTAAAAAGTCGGGGGTTGGACGTCAAAGTCGGAGCTGCGACCAAAAGGGGAGACGTATTCTTCTATAAAAAATAATTGAATGAGCTATTCTGATTAAAGATCATCAATGAGCAGCAGCAGAAGGAATAGTTATTAAATAAATCAAGAACAGAGGACAAATACAAATGAAAAAAATACAGTTAATGATGTGTGTAATTCTATCTATTCTTTTATCATTTTCTTCAATATACGGGCAGGAATTGGATGAACACTTAAAGTTGTTAGCCCCCATAACCAATAAAAACTGGGAAGGAAAAATGCCGCGCTTTGGTGAAGGAGCAAAACGCGAAGTTTTGTGGAAAGTTATATGGAATGGAAAAACTATAAAGCAAACCACAAAGGTTAAAATACTCCATAGCACTACCGAGGCCTATTTTTATTGGGATTCCGATAAGCAGGAAATAGGTGTGTTTTCTATAACAAGTAACGGCAATTTTTTCCATGGTCATGTCATTGAAGATGATGGGAAAATTCTCATCTATGGCACTATCACTTTCCCAGATACAAAATTGGAATTTAGGAATACTTTTGAATTGACCAAAGATGGAAAGCTCCTTGACAAGTGGTTCACATTCCGAGATGGCGAATGGAAGCCGGGTCATGTGTTTGAACTGTCCGAAACAAAAGAATAACTTCATTTCCCAACGAAACTTGTTGTTTCTCGTTATTTGTGTCCACAATTGGGCACAATTTGGGCACAGATTTGTTTTGCTATTAGTCACTACAGTTAAATATTATCTGGATTGACCTGAGTTATATAAATTAGTGACTTCATCTTTTTTCCTGTGATAAGCTCATTCTAGGATATCGATGAGTGGAAATTAGGGGAAATTTTGATAGATTTGTTACCACCACAAAAAGTAAATTCCTATAATATCCGGGGCGTCAGACGGTCCAAGTTTTTGAGCCCTCTACATCCACGATTTCTCCAGGCTCGACGGTCCCGGTCACGCCAATAGGGGCTACGACATCACCTCTCTTCACTTAAACCGTGCTGAACTGTGTCCTGAGCTTTCCCTTATCTCTATGAACAATTGTTTCACCCCGCTCTAAGAAATTGATCAAACGGTACGGAATCCTGTCTTGTAGGATTTTGTCTCAAACCGCAATACATTTTTTCCCAGCAAAAATGCTTTTTTTGCCCTAATAAAACGGCTGCTCCTCAAGAAAACGGCAAATTTACAAGGCCCGGCCATCTTGGCATGTTTTTCGCTTAATAAGAATAAGAAGAGTTAGATTCATGCATAAAATCCTAAAAAGCCGTACAAAATGACAACTCGGAAAACACAGCCGAAAACTCAATTCCTATTTCCGAGAGACTGGAAAGGCGATAGGGTGGAAAGGGCAATCTTCGGAATTAACAAGATGCTGCTTGGCTTTTTCGGCCAAACGGCAATCTTGTTTGAATATAAAAATAAGCTTGGCTTGCCGGGCAAATTTATAAAGGAGGTTATTATATGAAAAATTTGGCTATTCTGGTAACGCTTTTTTTTGGGCTTCTGATTGGAACTGCGGCCGCTCAGCAGACAGTAATCACCGCTGACATACCCTTCAGCTTTACAGTTGAAAACACAACACTTCAGGCGGGGAAATATGAAATCAGACAAGTCGATAGCTGGGAATTCGTGATCGCCGCCAAGAATGGGGACGTCGAGGTCTTATTTCTAACAGAACCCGCAGAGGCTATGAAGAACCCAGCGAATTATGAGCTCCAATTCGACGTGATAGACGGTAAACATTTCCTCTCTAAGATCTGGTATCAAGATGACAATTGGGGATATTACCTCATTAAATCAAGAACGGAGCGCGCCTATTTGAAAAAAGAGGCCGTAAAGGCAGAAAAGGTCACTGCTAAAAAGAAATAGAGCTCTTTCCTTGGTGACGAGGAAATAAGCTTGAAATGCTCATTTTGCCCGGCAGGCCAAGCTTAATTTTCAAACAGATCGCCATGCCCCCCAGCGGGCGATAGAAAAATTCCACCAGGACGGGGAGGAGGTTAACGGTGTTCACCATATGGATTTTCAACAAACCAAATCAAAACTGGCAAAATTTGGACTTGTGATTTATGAATGATTTTTATCAAAATACTGTCTTAAAGAAAGGATAAAATGGAAAATCAAAAATACGATATTGGAATGGTTGGACTGGGGGTCATGGGGCGCAATCTCGTGCTGAATATGGGAGATCATGGATATGCTGTTGTTGGATATGATAAAGACCCAGAAAAGGTTGACGCGCTCAATAAGGAAAAGTCTGGTCAGGCAGTCCGGGGTGTGAAATCTAAGGAGATGTTTCTCGGATTGCTTAAAAAACCGCGCAATGTAATGATGCTGATTCCGGCCGGCGCCCCTGTGGATTCGGTGATTCAGGATATCCTACCCCACCTGGAAGCGGAAGACCTGATCATTGACGGTGGCAATTCCCATTTTATGGATACCAATCGCCGGGCTAAGATGTTAACGGAAAAAGGATTTCATATCCTTGGAATCGGGGTATCGGGTGGCGAGAAAGGTGCGCGATATGGGCCGAGTATGATGCCGGGCGGATCTCAGGAAGCCTACCGGCGTATGCAGCCAATTTTCGAAGCGGTGGCAGCCAAAGTGGATGGCGATCCGTGTGTTACCTATCTCGGCCCCGGTTCGGCCGGCCACTATGTCAAAATGGTTCACAACGGTATCGAATACGGACTCATCCAGTTATTGGCCGAAACTTATGATCTTCTGAAAAGAGGAATCGGATTAGATAATGATGATTTGCATGATGTGTACGATGAATGGAATCAAGGCGAACTGGAATCCTTCCTGGTCGAAATTACAGCCCACATTTTTAAGCAAGATGATGAATTTACCGGCAAGTGCCTCATCGATGTAATTCTGGATGCGGCCAAACAGAAAGGAACCGGAAAGTGGACATCGCAGGATGCCATGGAATTGCAGGTGCCCCAGCCGACAATCGATATGGCGGTTGCGATGCGCAATATGTCGGAATATAAAAAAGAGCGGGAAACAGCAGCGAAATTTCTGGGGGGGCCTCGGCCTGCTTTCAGCGGGGAGCGCCGCCAGTTTATTCAAGAACTGAGAAACGCCTTCTATTTTGCAATGATAACCACTTACGCTCAGGGCATGGCGTTATTGAAAGCAGCATCTAAAAAATACGAGTACGGTCTCAATTTAAAAGACATTGCCCGCATTTGGAGAGGCGGTTGCATCATCGGGGCAGTCCTATTGGAAGACATTCGAGCGGCTTTTGCAAATAATCCGGGATTAAACAACCTGATGATCGAAGCCAAGTTTTCGAAAGCGCTGATGAAGCGACAGAACGATATCCGTAAAATTATTCGAACCAGTGTGGAATGGGGAATTCCGGTTCCGGCGTTCTCGGTCTCTCTGGCTTATTACGACAGCTACCGAAGCAGCCGCCTGCCTGCAAATTTAATTCAGGCACAGCGTGATTTCTTCGGATCCCACACCTACGAACGGGTTGACCGGGAAGGCGTATTTCATACCCAGTGGAATCAAGATAAATAAGGAGAAACATGGCAGAAGACAAAAAAACGAATTCAACAGTAGTGGTTATTTTCGGTGGCGGCGGCGATCTCACCTGGCGTAAGCTTGTTCCAGCAATCTACAATCTTTTCCTTGACGAGTGGCTTAACGAGCAGTTTGCGCTAATCGGAATCGACAGCAAAGATTTTTCGGATGAAAGCTACCGCGACCATCTGCATGAAGGTGTAAACCAGTTCTCCCGCCGTGGAAAAGCCAAAAGCGAAGAGTGGAAAAGGTTTTCTTCTTACCTCTCTTACCTGGAGGCTGATTTCTCAAAAGTAGAGGTTTACAAAAAAATATCGGAAGCGATTACAAAATACGAAAAAGAATGGGACAGCGAGGCAGGCCGTTTATTTTATATGGCTGTTCCGCCGAATCTAATCGAAATTATTGCCAAGCATCTGGGACAATCGGAGTTGACACAGGATGCAGCCCGTGCCCGGGTTGTTGTCGAAAAACCTTTTGGCCGCGGCCTGGAAAGCGCCCGCTCTTTGAACCAGATGCTGACCCGGATTTTTGAAGAGCGCCAGATATACCGGATTGATCACTATCTGGGTAAAGAGACAGTCCAAAATATTCTGGCGTTGCGTTTTGCCAATGCGCTTTTTGAGCCCATCTGGAATCGCAATTACATCGACCACGTCCAGATTACCGTGGCCGAAAAGGTGGGCGTTGAGCATCGCGGTAGCTATTACGACAATGCCGGGGCGCTACGGGATATGATCCAAAATCATCTGCTGCAGCTTCTCTGCCTGGTTGCTATGGAGCCCCCGGTTTCTTTTGATGCGGATGAAGTACGAAACCGCAAAGTGGATGTCCTTCATGCCATTCGCAAGTACAAACGACAGGAAGTTCAGGAGAATGTAGTGCGTGGCCAGTATGGCGCTGGCTGGCTGAAGGGAGAGCGGGTAGATGGCTATCGGGAGGAGCCGGGCGTGAATCCCGAATCCAATACCGAAACATTTGCTGCGGTTAAATTTTTCATTGATAATTGGCGCTGGCAAGATGTGCCATTTTACGTGCGCACCGGCAAGCGGCTTTCCGAAAAAATTTCAGTAATCACCATCCAGTTTCGCCGCGTGCCCCATCAGTCGTTTCCGGCTGAAGCAGCCAAAAACTGGCAGCCCAACCAGCTGATTATTACCATTCAACCGCAGAAGACCATACGATTGCGCTTCCAGGCCAAGCAGCCCGGTTTAAGCATGATGTTGAACGTGGAAGATATGGAATTCAACTATAGTGATGCTTACACTACCGAGCCGCCGGAAGCTTACGAGACACTGCTCCTGGATGTTATGCTGGGGGATGCCACGCTGTTTATGCGCGCTGACCAGGTGGAAGCTGCTTGGGATTTGTTGATGCCGATTTTGGAGGTGTGGGATTCCAAACCGTCATATGGCTTCCCCAACTATCCGGCAGGAAGCTGGGGGCCAGGCGATGCCGAGAACTTGATCGCAATGGATGGCCACAACTGGGCCATACTCCCGCAAAAACTATCACCTCAAACGGAAGAGGAAAAAAAATAGTCATGATTCAGATTTATCCCGATATAGATACATTGAGCAAGGCTGCTGCTGAGCTTTTTTTTCAAACTGCGCATCGGGCGGTGGAAAAGAGCGGTCGGTTCACAGTTGCCCTCTCTGGCGGTCATTCGCCCCAAAAGATGTACGAGTTTTTAGCCGGAACACCCTACCGCAACCAGGTACCGTGGGATAACACTTCCGTTTTTTGGGGGGACGAACGGTGCGTGCCGAAGAACGACCCGCGTTCCAACGCGAGGATGGCTTTTAATGCCCTGCTCAAATTCGTTCCGGTTCCGTCCCAGCATATACACCGGATGATCTGCGCTCTCACCCCCGAAGAAACGATGGATCACTACGATACGGTATTGAAACACAATTTTGCCGGAGAACTGCCTCGTTTCGATCTGATCCTGTTAGGTATGGGCACCGACGGACACACCGCCTCATTATTTCCCGAATCGCCCATCCTGGAAGAAAAAAAACGATGGGTGATGGAAGTCCAAAGGCCGGGAGAAGATATTCACCGGATCAGCCTGACGTTGCCGGTGATCAATAATGCCGAAAAAATTGTATTTCTGGTTTTTGGTAAGGAAAAGGCAGAAATCCTGTTGCAGGTGTTGGAGGGCCCGTACCAGCCCCAAAAATTACCGGCACAGCTTGTTCAACCTTTTAATAACGATATCAACTGGTTGGTGGATGAAGCCGCTGCGACAAAAATAAGGGGAAATTATAATGAGGCTTTGTAATATAACATTAGGGTGGCAAGTTATCAACTCGAATATTGACATTAAAGCTGGTTCCATATAAATTTTGAAGAGAGAAGCCTCTGATAATGATTGCACAGAGAATCATTTGATTCAGTCAGGGGAGAGAGAGCGGACATAACTCAGCGGTAGAGTACGAGCTTCCCAAGCTCGGGGTCGCGGGTTCGAATCCCGTTGTCCGCTCTCTCTTTTTTACAGAAAGACTCTATTATTTTTATCTTCAGAGCCTTTTATATAAAGATTTCCCTTAGAAAATAAGAGGTCACATGAAATCGAAAAGGCAGCCTAAAGAGTGGCATGTCATAGTGGACAAAACTCCCTTGAAGGGTTCACTGAACATGGCCATAGATGAGTTTCTCTTTCAGTCCCTTGAGCCGGAACCCAAGACCTTTCTTCGTTTTTACACCTGGAGAAGGCCTACTGCCTCTCTTGGGTATTCCCAGAGAATTGACAGAATCGTGGATATCGACTTCTGTCAGAAGAAGGGAATCGATATCGTCAGAAGGATTACCGGAGGAAAGCTTGTCCTCCATCACGAGGAAGTCACTTATTCCCTCTGTTCCTCTGATACAGAAATTTTCCCTCCCAATCTTGTCGATTCCTACAGCCTTGTTTCCAGGGCGTTGATGCACGGACTGAAAAGAATGGGGCTTGATCCTTCACTTGCTGATGCCCCACCTGAGTTCTACACTCGAGGAAACCTGCCCTGCTTCTCCTATCCAGCGCGGAATGAGGTGGAAGTAATGGGGAAAAAGATTATCGGGAGTGCCCAAAAGCGTGTAGGCTCCAAGTTTCTGCAGCATGGTTCCATCCCTTTGGAAGATGAGGCAGAATTGCTGAAGTCTATTTCTTTCTTGAAAGAGGATGGAGAAGCTGTTCGCATGATCTCTCTTGGGAAGGCCCTGGGAAGGGAGGTTAGTTCCGGCTGGGTGGTCGATCATCTGAAGACTGGATTCTCTGAATATTTGGGGGTTTCTCTCAGACCAAAGGAATTCAACAAGAAAGAGATGAAGGCTATTCTCAAGATCCAGAAGGAGCGGTATGAAAACCGCGCTTGGACTTTTGGGATCAACCGCTGACCCCATACATAGCTTGACTTTTTTTAGTCTTAAATGATAGTATTTTCTCTACCAGGTAGGGATCCGATGAACGAAATAGATGAGCTTTCCAAACTCGAAGTCAAAAAGCTGCCTGTGCTGCAGTCAATTCTTCTCGATGACTTGCACCAGAACGCGCTGAAGAACCTCTATCTTGAGATGGGCACTGGACCTGTGCTCTATCTCCTTTCCCCTTCTTATTCTGTGGTGAATCCCACACCCAACGAGACGGTCAATGATTTTATCCAGAAGAATGAAATCCTTCTTAACTATGTCAAGGAAAACATCATTCAGAACCTGGCCATATACTCTGTGCTTTTGGATGTCAACAGCTATTTTGTGGAGCAGAACAATTTTCTTGTTTTGGCGAGGCTAAGGGAGAGAGATTCAGGCGGCCGGCGGTATGAGATCAAGTTTTACACCCATTCTCCAAGAGAGTTGATGACCCATTACAATGACAAAATTTATATCGGAAGAGATTTTATCGACCTTTTCCATTTCAAGAGAAAATATTTAGGAGTGAAGGAAATCGTCAGTTCCCTGAAAGATCAGTATGAAGTTCTGCTGGATAAAGCTGAGGAGAAATTGAGTCACCCTCTGGCATACAAATCTTTTTTCCAAGAAATAAAGGAGTACGTGAATGAGCTGTACTCAGAAAGCATGGAAATCCTGCAGTCTCTTCCTCCCTATCTTGATTTCAAGGCACTCAGCGGTAAGGATTTGATCGATATTAATGCCCAATACCGGACCATCAACCATTATATGATCGAACTCAACGATGAGGTGGCCGAGTTTGAAAATCTCTTACGCTTCAAGAAAGAGATTGATTTTGTTCGGTATGTGACCAAGTATAAGAAGGATTTGGCTAACAGCATTTCCTATTTTAACATTAAAATCAACGGCTATCTGAAAGAAAAGATTTACAACTCAAAAGCAAAGTCTTAGCCTTTCCTCAATCTTCACAGATTATTCCCAGGCTTAGGATATCCTTCGATGGTGATCGTGCCGTAGTTGGTGGAAAGAAAGATGGATGGTCTCTCCGACTCTTTAGTAAAAGCCTTTATCGCAGTGAAGCCGTCCTCCTCGCGATAGCTTAGCTCCAAAGGAAGGTTCCAATGGATCTCTCCACCTTTTGAGCGAGCTTCAAATGGGTATTTTTCCTGAAGAGGCCAGTAGAATTTTATGTCAGAATACCTGCCTTCGACTTTGAGAGAATGAGTAAGAGGAGACGGTTTCAGGACAATATTGCCGTTGGAAAGATTAATTGTGGTTTCTCCCGAGAATTCAGCCAGCTCAATGTCTTTGTAAGAGGAAGAAATAAGAATTTTCTCTCCGACTATGGCCCTCCCTTGAATAAAAACATCCCTGCAGTCGATATTAAGGTCACCTTGAATGTTGTTCAGCCGGGCTCTCCCATATTTGTGAGTCAGATGCAGAGGGCCTCGGGCTCCATCCACTTCCACCCGGGATTGGTTCCCTGTGATTTTTGCCGGACCCACATCACTCAACACGATGTTTCTATATGAGGTCACTATGTTGACCTCTCCCTGGAGATTCTTCCCAAAGACAGCACTCTGATAACCTTCGATTTCTACATTCTGTGAGACATTTTCCAAACGAATTTTTCCGTATCTGTGATCGACCTTTACTTTTCCCTCTATATCATAAAGAGTCACATCCGAATTCCGGCTTTCCACCTGACAGTTGGCTGATACATTTTCCACTTCTACATCTTCGTATCTGTTCTTGAGGGTCAATTCCCCATCTATGTCCATCGCTCTGATTTTTCCATTGCTGTTGATGATATCGGTATTTCCTACCTTGGAAGCTTTGACCAGTCCGTAGGAATTTTTAACGGTGATATCCGTACCCTTAGGGATGAAAACCTTGAAATGAGTTTCGAAGTGTTTTCTTTTGAGGTCGCTTCGGTTTGTTGTGAGAGTCAACTGGTTTTCATCCCTTTCCACGATCATCTTGAGCTGGTCAGAAACTTTCTTGGCCTGTTCTTCATTCTTTCTCCAGATAATTTTCTGGAAATGTATGGTTATGTTTTCTTCCTCTGTTCCTTGGATTTCGACATCACCATGAGAGTTGAGGATTTGGAGAACCGGGGGGAAGGGGGGATCGATGACCTGAGACTCCTGGAAGGTGAATTCATCGACATTAAAGAGAAAGTGACCATCGAAATCCCAGTCTATGTCGATCTTTCCCATCTGTGCGTGATAGAAGAATATGCCGGCCGCAATGATAAGGATAAGAAGAAGGAT
The DNA here is from genome assembly GCA_964449165.1 of uncultured Eubacteriales bacterium. Lineage (GTDB taxonomy): Bacteria > Acidobacteriota > Aminicenantia > Aminicenantales > Aminicenantaceae > CAYSCW01. Next base: position 20,196 of record CAYVAT010000023.1, read on the forward strand.
TTCTTTAGCTTTCATTTTTACCCTTCATGCTTTCGGATTCTTCTTTATGTTCCGTGATTCCGAAATAGAGTTTCCAGAGTCCCCACACGATGAGAACCAGCGGCCAGAGACGAGCGACAGAATCCCATACGGATATTTCCAAGTTATGGAGAAAAATGACCAGTCCTATGATGATGAGGACGATTCCCCAGGCCAGAGCATCTCTCCGTCTGTTTTTCGCCATTTTTTCCTCCTCTAGCTCTCCGTGCTGTGGTTTTTCCTGGAAGCATAGTCCACAACCAGCTTTATCCCGATGATGATTACAGCCACAGGCCAGAATTTGAAGATGGTGCTGTAATCCATGATATCAAAATTGGCCAGAAGGAAAATCACACCCAGGGCCACGAGAATGATTCCCCAGAAAATGGAACCGGTTTTTACAAAATCAGGAAGCTCTTCCACCTCCACGGCTTCTTCTTCTTTTTTGAGGGCTCTGCGGTTGATATTGTTAGCCGTTTGGATAGCATCGAAAATCTGGTAGATGATGAACCCTGCAAGCGTAAGGCCCCAGAAAGGTTGTCCTTGTCCAGTGGTTTGAATGGTTACCAATCCAGCAAACACAAAGAAGAAAATGATCGCTTTGCGAATCTGGTTGTTATAGAGAGCGCCTATTCCCATGGGAAAAAAGAAAGTGAGAACTCCTGCAAGGGCAGGGGATTTAGGTGGCTTTTTAACCACAACTTTTTCTTCCATTTTTACCTCCGTCTTTATCTCGTTTAATCCTCGTTTCCTCCAAAGGGATTTATTTTTTTAAGGGAAACGAGGACATTATCCTTGTAAGCTCCTAAATTATCGGTGAAAGATTCAGCCTTGGCATACAACTTCTCGATTTTGCTGTAGCCAAGATGAACCTGGCGATTCACTGAGTTATTGATGTTCTCTCTATTCGGGTTGAAAAGATAAAAGGATATCACCATCAGCAGTATGGTCGCTGCAGCCAGGATGGGCTGAAGGGTAGGTTGAAGGAAGAAATCCAAGTTAATTCGGAATCTTCTTTTCTTCTCGGGGATAGTATAGAGGCGATCGAGCAAGCCATCGCTCAGCTCGAGTTCAGGAAAGCCAGCCAGTGATACCCTTGTTTTCTTCATAAATGACAGCAGAACAGCGCAGCTCTGGCATGTCCGTAGGTGGGACTCCACGGCTCTTCGCTCCTCAGGATCGAGCTCATCCTCCAGATAAGGAGACAAAAGTTCTTCTATTCTTTCACATTTCATTTTTCTTTCTCCTCTTTGAGGATTTTCGCCAGTTGCAGCCTTCCCCTGTTAACCCGGGATTTCACCGTGCCCAGAGGAAGACTCATGATTTCTGCGATTTCTTCGTAAGATTTCCCTTGGATATCTCTGAGGATCACAGTCATGCGCACCTCTGAAGAAAGTTTGCGAAGGCCTTCCCAGATCATCTTTTTGCTTTCCTCTCTTATGGCCCCTTCTTCAGGCCTGTCAGATGCTTCTGCGGAAAGATAGTGCTCGTTGAATTCATCTCTGGATTTCTTTTCCCATTTTGTTTTTCGGTACTGGTCGATGAGATGATTCTTGGTAAGGGTAAGCAGCCATGCGCTGAAATTTTTATCAAAATCATATTTTTCAAGAGAATTGTATAGCTTCATGAAGATCTCCTGAGTCATGTCTTCTGCTTCTTCATAAGCTCCAGTGAACTGGTAAGCCATGTTGAATATCCTTTTGGAATAAGCATTGACTAACATATGCCAGGCTCCTTTATGGCCTTCTATGCACTCCTTGACGACTGTTTTGATCTGCACTCAACTCACCTTGGTAGACGAGATTTCTGAGAAAAAAGTTCCCTCAAATCGCTCCAATCTTAATCCATTCTATTGGGAGGAAAGTACTCTGTCAATTTCTTTCGGAAGCACTTCCATTTCTCCCAAACTTCTTGACTCGGAAAAGGATATATGACATTATATTTTGTCATTTTAGATCTAATTCATTTTTATATCTCATCTATGTCAGGCTACAATCTTTCACCCACCAGAGAAGGGAGGCTCTAAATGGACGGTATTGTCGGCTACGGGGCGTACATTCCGCGGAACAGAATTAAGGTGGAAGAAATCGCAAAAGTCTGGGGGGCAGATGCTCCCAGTTACAAGAGAGGGTTGATGCTGGAGGAAAAATCAGTTCCTTCTCCAGATCAAGATACCATCACCATGTCCGTGGAAGCATCTAAATACGCCTTAAAAAGAGCAGGTATCGATCCTTTTGAGATCGGTGCTGTCTATGTTGGCTCGGAATCCCATCCCTATGCTGTCAAACCCAGCGGTACGGTTTTAGCCGAAGCCATCGGCGCAACGCCTGAGGTTCACAGCGCTGATTTTGAATTTGCCTGTAAAGCAGGTACAGAAGGGATGTATGTTGCCTTAGGTTTGGTTAGAGCTGGAGAAATAAAATACGGGTTAGCTGTAGGTGCGGATACTTCGCAGGGAGCACCTGGTGATGCTCTGGAATATTCAGCAGCAGCAGGAGCAGCCGCTTTCGTTTTAGGTAAAGAAAAGGTCGTGGCCAAAGCTCTGGAGACCTACTCTTACATGACGGACACTCCTGATTTTTGGCGGCGGGAATATCAGTATTATCCTCAGCATGGTGGACGATTTACCGGTGAGCCTGCCTATTTCAAGCATGTAATGGGAGCAGCTCAAGGAATCATGAAGAAAGCCGGGGTCCAGCCATCGGACCTGGATTATGTCATCTTCCATCAGCCCAACGGAAAATTCCCTTTAAGGGTGGGGAAAATGCTGGGATTTGAGAAGCCCCAGATTGAACCGGGCTGGCTGGTTAACAGGTTGGGAAACACTTATTCAGGGTCTTCTCCGCTCGGTCTGACAGCCACTTTTGATATTTCCAAGCCCGGTGATAAGATTCTCATCGTTTCCTACGGCTCAGGAGCGGGAAGCGATGCCTTTATCTTCGAGGTCACGGAAAGGATCGATGAAGTGAGAGACGTAGCTCCAAAAACAAGGGATCTTCTGGACAATAACAAGAAGTACATCGAATACGGTGTCTATGCCAAGTTCCGGCAGAAGATCAAAATGGCAGAATAGGAGAAAAAGATGAGAGATGTAGCTGTTATCGGTATGGGAATGACAAAGTGGGGAGAGCTCTGGGAGAAATCATTAAGGACAATTTTCGTAGAGACGGCTCTCTTGGCTCTGGATGATGCTGGCGTGGACCGGCTCGACTCCATGTATGTGGGCTCCATGTCTTCTGGTGTGTTTGTGGGCCAGGAGCACATTGCATCCATGCTGGCTGATTACCTGGGTCAAAATCCCATTCCTTCAACTAGGGTGGAAACCGCTTGCGCCTCTGGCGGTCTGGCCCTTAGGCTCGGCTGGATGGAAGTGGCATCCGGGATAAGCGATGTCGTTCTCGTCGGAGGCGTCGAGAAAATGACTGATGTCAGCGGTTATGAGGCAACCTATGCCTTGGGTACTGCTGCTGACCAGGAGTATGAAGGCTACCATGGAATCACTTTCCCCGGCCTGTATGCTTTGATCGCCAGAGCGCACATGGAAAAATACGGTACCACCAGGGAACAGCTGGCAATGGTCGCTGTCAAGAATCATCACAACGGTTCCATGAATCCTCTGGCCCAGTTCCCCTTTAAAATCACTGTGGAAGCCGTGCTGAATTCGGTCATGATTGCTGATCCTTTAAGAATCCTGGACTGCTCTCCAATAACGGATGGAGCGGCGGCTGCCATTATCTGCCCTGTGGAGATGGCCAAAAAGATGGGGAAACCCGTCATAAAAATCATCGGGACAGGCCATGCCACAGATTCGATTGCTCTGAGTTCCAGGAAGGATATCACTTGGCTCGAAGCCACTTATCAGGCTGCCAAGCAGGCCTATGCCATGGCGAACAAGAAGCCTGAGGATATTGATTTTATCGAGGTTCATGACTGCTTCACCATCGCTGAAATCTGTGTTCTGGAAGCCCTGGGGATCATGGAGAAGGGGAAGGGCGGAATGGCTGCAGAGAAGGGGATAACCTCTCTGGAAGGGAAGATTCCTGTCAACACAAGCGGCGGCCTGAAAGCTAAGGGCCATCCAGTGGGAGCCACAGGTGTGGCTCAGGTTGTGGAGGTCGTCAAGCAGCTGCGAGGAGAGGCGGGAGAGAGACAGGTCAAGGGAGCCAGGATAGGAATGACTCAGAACATGGGCGGAAGCGGAGGAAGCACAGTGGTCCATATATTTGAGAGAGAATAGGAGGGAAAGATGTCGACTCCATCGAGATATTGGAGAGAAATTCCCCAACGCTATCGGCTTGAAGCCAATAAATGCGAGACTTGTGATATCAAATTTTTCCCGCCCAGGCTGCTCTGTCCTCAATGTAAGAAAAGAGATTTGGTGTCCGCTAAATTGGCTGAGAGGGGAAAGATTCTTACCTATACGATTATCCGTGTTCCTCCCCACCAGTTTGCTGATCAGGCTCCCTATGCGGTGGGAGTGGTTGAACTCGACGACGGAGTGATGCTCACTGCTCAGATCGTGGATTGTGATTTTGAGGAGTTGAAGGTGGGGAAAAGAGTCAGGATTGAATTCCGAAAGATTTTTCAGGAGGGAGAGTCGGGGATCCTCTGTTATGGATACAAGTTTGTCCCTGAATGATCCATAAAGCAGGATAATAGATGCAGGGAACGATCCACAAAAAGAGGGACAATTCTCACACACAATAGATTTGAGCGCTCTAGGGCCTGTTTCCTGAACTGCCCTGATTCTTGAAATACAAAGAAAAAAAAGCCTAAATGGGCTAAAATATGACTCTGAGTTAGATTATTGTTGATATAAAAAATTTTGAGGTAAGAACCATGTATAGATTGGAAAGCAAGGTCGACACCAAGAGCGAAGAATACAGAGAAAATTTTGAGAACATGAAGAGGCTGATATCCGAATACAAGGATAAGCTGGCCAAAATCCAGCTGGGAGGACCCGAAAAATACAGAGAGCTTCACAAGAGCAGGAAAAAGCTTTTAGTCAGGGAGAGGCTGGAGAAGCTCTTTGACAGGAACACGCCATTCTTGGAGCTTACACCCTTAGCCGCCTATGATCTATACGATAATGAAGCTCCTTCTGCAGGTGTAGTAACTGGAATAGGAGTTATCCACGGTCGGGAAGTGCTGGTGGTGGCCAATGATGCCACAGTCAAAGGGGGAACTTACTTTCCCATGACCATAAAAAAGCATGTCCGTGCCCAAGAAGTGGCTTTGAAAAACCGCCTGCCCTGCATTTATCTTGTGGATTCTGGCGGCATATTCCTTCCCCGACAGTCCGGAACCTTTCCTGATAAGGGACATTTCGGCCGGATTTTCTACAATCAAGCCAGGCTCTCTGCTTTGGGTATTCCTCAGATATCCATCGTCATGGGTTCCTGCACAGCAGGCGGTGCCTATGTTCCGGCCATGAGTGATGAGACAGTGATCGTTCGCAAGCAGGGAACTATCTTCATCGGAGGCCCGCCTCTGGTCAAGGCTGCCACAGGAGAGGAAGTTTCAGATGAGGATTTGGGGGGAGCCGACGTACACTGCCGCATCTCTGGAGTCTCGGATTACTATGCCCTCAATGATGAACATGCTCTGGAGATTGCCCGAAACATCGTGGAAACACTTGATCCTCCCTGCAAATTCCAGCTGGGTGTCAGCGAGCCGGAGGATCCTTATTATGATCCTCAAGAAATCTATGGAATCGTTCCTGCGGATTTGAGGAAAACTCTCGATGTCAGAGAAATCATCGCCCGCTTGGTGGATGGAAGCCGTTTTCAGGAGTTTAAGGAGCTTTATGGTCAGAGCTTGATCTGCGGCTTTGCCCGCATTATGGGGTACCCGGTGGGAATTCTGGCCAACAACGGAGTTCTTTTTTCAGAAAGCTCACTCAAAGGAGCCCATTTTGTCACACTCTGCGCTATGCGAAAGATCCCTCTCATCTACCTTCAGAACATCACCGGATTCATCGTGGGTAAGCAGTACGAGCACGGAGGGATCGCCAAGGATGGAGCTAAACTTGTCCATGCCACAGCCAATGCGGATGTTCCAAAATTTACTTTGATCTTTGGAGGCTCTTATGGAGCTGGTAACTATGCCATGTGCGGTCGAGCCTACGAGCCGCGCTTACTTTGGATGTGGCCCAATGCGCGGATCAGTGTCATGGGTGGAGAGCAGGCTGCCAATGTGCTGGTTACTGTCAAGCTGAAAAGGCTGAAGGTGCAGGGACAGAAGCTCACCGAGAAAGAGAAGGAAGAGATGATCAAGCCAATCCTCGAAAAATACGATTATGAAGCCAGTCCCTATTTCAGCACGGCACGCCTCTGGGATGATGGCATCCTCGATCCGCTGGAAACGAGAGAGGCTCTGGCCTTGGGCATATCCATGAGCCTCAATGCTCCCATCCCAGATTATAAAGTCGGCATTTTTAGGATGTGAAGTGGAAAAGAAGGATTATAAGACGATTCGTTTTGAGCTCAAAGGCGAGGTTGTTCGTATCCTGTTGAATCGTCCTGATGTTCATAATGCCTTCAATGCCACAATGATTGTCGAACTGGATGATGCTTTTACAAGGATCAAAAATGATAAAAAAATCCGGGTAGTAATCATGACCGGCATGGGCAAATCTTTTTGTGCAGGGGCTGATATCAACTGGATGCGGGAGATAATCCACTATTCTTTTGAACAGAATTTGGAGGAATCCCTTCACCTGGCCGAGCTTCTCCACAAGATCTACATTTTGCCCAAACCAACGTTGGCCATGGTGAACGGAATTGCCATCGGTGGCGGAACTGGTTTTATCTCTGCCTGTGATATAGCCATTGCGTCTGATCAAGCAAGGTTTGGCTTGAGCGAGGTCAAGATTGGACTGGTTCCGGCTGCTATATCGCCTTATGTGATCCGAAAAATAGGGGAATCCAAGGCTAGGGAATATTTCTTGACGGGAAAGAGAATATCGGCCCAGAAGGCCTGTGAGATTGGGCTTCTTAATGAGGCAGTGCCTCCTGACCAGCTCGAAGGAAAGGTTGATGAAATCGTTTCGCTTTTTTTGACCTCTGGGCCAGAGGCCCTGGCCAACTGCAAGAAGCTCATTCAAGAAGTTCCCAGGATGTCCTTTGAAGAGGCTAAGGAGTATACAGCCCGGATGATTGCCAATTTGAGAGTGAGTAAAGAAGGCCAGGAGGGAATGGCGGCTTTTCTGGAGAAAAGAAAACCATCTTGGACAAAAGAGAAATAGATGTTCGAAAAAATCCTCATTGCCAACCGCGGTGAAATCGCAGTCAGAATAATGCGTGCCTGTCAGGAAATGGGTGTTTCCACGGTCGCCGTTTATTCAGAGGCGGACCGCAAAAGCCTCCATGTCCAGGCGGCTGATGAGGCTTGGCTTATCGGGCCGCCTCCTGCTGTGGAAAGCTACCTCGATATGGAAAAGATCATAGAGGTGGCCCACCTCTGCGGAGCAGAAGCTATCCACCCTGGCTATGGCTTTCTTGCAGAGAATGCTGCATTTGCCAGACTTTGTGAAAAAGAGAAGATAATCTTCATCGGTCCCAACTCCAAGGCCCTCGAATTGGTTGGAGATAAAGTGCGTTCCCGACTGACCATGGAGAAGGCTGGTGTCCCCATCATCCCCGGAATGAAAACTATCCATAAGAAGCTTTCAGACTATGATGCGGAAGCCAGGAAGATCGGCTACCCCTTGATGATAAAAGCTTCGGCCGGAGGGGGAGGGAAAGGCATGCGGGTAGTGTGGAAGCCCAAGGATCTGAGGCCTTCCCTTGAGTCGGGCAGGAGAGAGGCCAAATCTGCCTTTGGCGATGAGTCTGTGTATCTGGAAAAGTACATCGAGGAGCCCCGGCACGTGGAATTTCAGGTTCTGGCTGATAACTATGGCAACGTGGTTCATCTTTTCGAAAGAGAATGTTCTATCCAGCGTCGGCACCAGAAGATCGTGGAGGAGAGTCCCTCACCGGCGCTAGATCAGGAATTGCGCGAGAAGATGGGGGATATGGCCAAAAAAGTGATTCAGGTCTCTGGTTATAACAATGCGGGAACAGTGGAATTTCTCCTGGATAAAGATAAAAAGTTTTATTTTCTAGAAGTCAATGCCCGGCTGCAGGTTGAACATCCTGTAACCGAGCTTACATCGGGTGTGGATCTGGTTCACCAACAACTGTTGATTGCCGCAGGAGGGAAGCTCTCCTTTAAACAGGAAGATATTCAGCCCAGAGGGCACTCTATAGAATGCCGGATCTATGCCGAAGATCCACTCCATAATTTTCTTCCCTCTTCAGGAAAAGTGCTTTTCTTGAAAGAGCCGCAGGGACCAGGAGTTCGTCATGACAGCGGTATTTACAGCGGCTGTGATGTGCCCATATATTACGATCCCATCCTGGCCAAGCTCATCGTCTGGGCTGAGGAAAGGGATTTAGCAGGCCAGAGGATGGCTAATGCTCTGGACGACTATGTTATTCTGGGAATTAAAACATCAATCGATTTTTTGAAAGAAGTCATCCGCCATCCCCAGTTTCGGGCGGGAAACATATCAACTGATTTCATCAACAAGTATTTTGGCCAATGGAAAGGGAGGGAGAAAACAGAGGAAGATATGAAGGTGGCCTTAATGGCATCTGCATTCACTGACCTGGAGAGGACCGTTCCCGCAGCAGCGGGATTTATCGAACACAAAAACGTCTTCTCTCCCTGGCTTAGCCTTGGCAAATGGAGGATTGGAGGGAAATAAGGTGGAGTTTGAGTTCTTGGTCGACGGTAAGCCTCATAAGATATCGCTCGAGAAAAAGGAAGGCAAATACATCTTTACCCAGGGGAGTAATTCTTTTAAGGCTGATATCCACGTTATTTCTCCTCATGTGATTTCTGTTATCGTGGGAGAAAGGTCATATAAGGTTTATTTTACTCAAGATAAGGATAAAAAATATTTTTATGTTGCAGGAAATGAATATATCATCAGAGAACCCGGGGAGAGAGAAGAAAACCTGGAGAGGGGGGATGTGGGAACATCGCAAGACAAGTTGATGATCAAAGCTCCTATGCCCGGAAAAGTGATCAAAATAAATGTCAAGGAAGAAGAAAAAGTCCGGAAAAATCAAACCTTAGCCATAGTCGAAGCGATGAAGATGGAAAACGAGATCAAATCTTCCATCGAAGGCCATGTGAAGAAAGTTTTTGTCTCTGCCGGGGATTTGGTTGATTCAGAAAAACCCCTTATCGAACTCGCCCATAACTGATAATCCATCTCTTGCATTATACTTCACCGGAAGAAACTTACCCTGCACCTATGCTATTGCTCAAATAGCTATTCCATGCAAAAATAAGATAGAGATGCAACGATTTCAGAGGAGAGAGAGTTTATAAAAATGAGAATGGAAGAGCAGGAGCTCGTGCGGCGGCTGAAGCAGGGAGACGAGATGGCGTTTGCTGAGATTGTCAGAAGATACAAAGATAAAATGGTAAATTTTTTATGGCAGTTAACAGGAGATTACCAGAAGGCCGTAGAATTATCCCAGGAGACCTTCATGAGAGTTTATTTCAAAGCTCATAGGTATAAACCGATTGCTCCATTCTCTTCTTGGATTTATGCCATCGCCTCCAATTTGGCCAGAACAGAGTTGAAGAAGATGAGAAAAGTTCAAACTCTCCCTCTTGATGTTATTCAGAATAGGATTGCTGAACCTGGCTCCTATAATAGCGAAGCCGAATCTGATGTCGCCAAGGCTATAGGGAAAGCGTTGAATTCCCTTCCTCCCCGTTACAGAATTCCTGTTGTGCTCAAAGATTTAGAGGGTTTCTCGCAGGAAGAGATCGCTCAGATGTTGAAAAAGCCGTTGGGAACCATAAAAGCGAGAATCAGCAGGGGAAGAGGTTATTTAAAAAAAGAGTTGGAAAAATCTTCATTGAAAATACATCTTTTAGTGAGGAAAAAGGAGAAAGAGTATGGAAGAATCTAGTCTTCTGGAAAGACTCACAAGGGTCAAAGCTCCTCCGGATTTCGAACAGAAGGTTTTGGCCCAGCTTTCTCTGAGAAAGAGACAGCACAGAGCAAGAACTCTTCGCCTGTCCTTGGCAGGAGCCTTCGCTACCCTCTTGGTTTTGTTTATAGGGATCAATATTTTCTTCCTGCCCGGGAAGGGCCTGGTTAAACTCACAGGTTTAGAGGGAGACCTTTCATCCCCACTTTCCAGAGAGCAGCAATTGATACCAAGGGATTATATCCCTATCATGGAAGCCGTTGACTATCAAGGAGAAGTCCGAAGTGTCTCCAAGGATCCCGCAACCATTTATATACTGGAGCAAGTTTCCGATGAAACTAGTACAGAAATCCTGTATTAGGGAGGATACAAAATGAACTCAAAGATTAAAATTATCTCGATTCTGGTTCTGTTTGTATTCGTTTTTTCCTTCACTCTCCATGCAGAACCTGTTCCTGGTGATAATAACAAGGATATCAAAGATATCATCAAAGATGTTTTTCCCTCTGTGGTCAGAGTGGAGGCCCGTAACATGACCAAGAAGATGGCCACAGGAGTGGTGATCGATAAAGACGGATACATCGTAACCACGGCGCTTGTTTCCCCTCATGAAGAGGAGATATCCGTCATCACTTCTGAAGGAGAAAGGATTAAGGCCGAATTTCTTGGACTAGATCCTGTAACTCACTTGGCTTTGATACAGGCCAGAGAAAAAGATTTGCCTCCGATCAAAAAGGGAGAAATGAAAGACCTATCTCCTGGTGGCTGGGTTGGAGTCATCAGCATTTCTCCAGAAAACACACCGGCTGTCACTCAAGGTATCGTCAGCTCTATTTCTTCTGTCTTTCCTTATAACCTTCGGCTGAATGTCTGGGTTTTTCCCGGCTCGAGCGGAAGCCCTGTGGTAGACAAGGAAGGGCGGATGGTAGGTATGCTGCGGGGGGTCTATGCGGAAGAAACGCCTGTCGTGTTTGAATTCAGAGAGAAAGAGCTGGTGGGGTCAGGTTATGCGTTTAGCCGGGCAGAAGCCCCCTCTTCAGGAATGGCCTTGGCAGTTCCAGTGACTATTCTGAATGAAGTTTGCTCAGAAATCAGGAAGAAAGGCAAGGTAGAGAGAGGTTGGTTGGGCGTTTCCATAGCAGAGAGTGAAAATGGTCAGGTAGAAGTGGTTGCTGTGGAGAAAGAGAGTCCGGCAGAAATAGCCGGACTTAAGAGAGGTGATATCATCCTCGAGTTTGATGGGAATAAGATCACCATGACGCAAATGCTGGTGAATGAGGTCAGAAAGAGGAAACCAGGGGACAATGTGGTGTTGAAGATCGATAGAAAGGGAAAAGAACAGGATGTAAAAGTGAAGCTCGGTGAATATTCCGAAAAAGATATTAAAAAGGAGCTGGAGCTGAAATTTCCACGACTCTTTCCGCCCAAAGCGCCTGAAGCTCCAGAGCCTCCTAAAGTCAAGATTCCTGAACGTCCATTTTTAGAAGTGCTGCCTCGGGGTTGGGAGAGCAGGAAATTCATCGGTGTTTATCTGGAAGAACTCAACAGTGAACTCTCAGAATTTTTTGGCGTCAAGGAGGGTATAGGCCTCTTGGTCTCCAAGGTGAGCGAGGACAGTCCTGCACAGAAAGCTGGATTACAGGTAGGCGATGTTATCGTCAAGGCAGATGGAAAACGAGTGGAGAGTGTTAAAGAATTGAGTGAGCTGATCCAGGATAAGGAGAAAGGAGACACCTTTGAAATAGAATTCCTCAGGGATAAGAAGAAAAAGACCGCTGAGGTTGAGATCGAAGAAGAAGAGAGGAGCCGATATTTTTATTTTGGCAGAAGTTATGATGATTACCAGGATATCCTGGAGGAATACAACAGGAATGTAGGGAGGCAATACGATAGTCTGCAAAAATGGTATCAATATGATTTCAAGAAGAACATGAAGAAACTAAACGAAGATCTCAAAAAGATTTACGAAAAAGTCTCAGATAAGAGCGGGGAAGCAGTTGAAGATCTTAAAAGAATACTGAAAAAGTATAAGGGAGAGAAAGTTTAGACTGTACTGGTTTCTGTTTCTCCATTAAGGGAGAGGAGGGACATCACCTCTTCTCCCTTTAATATTTTTAGGATTTTATTCTGATTTCGGTTTTTTGAGGCCGAGCCAGTACCGTAGGTGGGTTCCAAATTCTACAGCCGATAGCCTGCTTTTTTTATAATAGCCTTTAGCTTTTCTTTGCTTCATGGCTTCATAGAGGATAATCCCCACCGAAACCGAGAGATTGAGGCTCTGAGCCATTCCGATCATGGGAATTTTGATCACATAATCGGATAAATCCAGAGCCTCATCGGAAATTCCCTCGGCTTCATTTCCGAAAACGATGGCCGTGGGCTTGGTATAATCTAGAGTTGTATAAGGGACAGCACTCGCTTTGAGATGAGTGGCAACGATTTTAAAGCCTTTTTCCCTGAGCTGGTTCAAACATTCTTTGGTTGATGTGTAGTATTGAAACGCAAGCCATTTCTCAGCCCGGGTGGAAATAGCCTCGTTTATGGGGAACGAATCCCGGGAAGGTGAGATAATATCCACATAGAGGATACCTGCCGCATCGCAGGTTCTGACCACTGCGCTGGCATTATGGATGTTTTTTACTTCTTCGAGCACAACTCTCAGATCAGGCTGTCTGAGAGAGAGGATCCTTTTAATTTTTTCTTCCCTTTCTTTTGTGGGCATGGAAAAAATATAGCAAAGAGGACTTTAAAAGGCAAAACCTGCAGTGATCTTTCTTCGACGCGGCGGTTCCTGTCCATCCTTGCCAAGACCCTCCCACCCGCCACTATAGGCTTCGGATGGACAGGAACCGCC
>CAYVAT010000023.1:33075-42253 GCA_964449165.1 uncultured Eubacteriales bacterium
TTTGGGTTGGTTCTACATCAACCCGCCACTCCACTACCTAAAAGAACGAAAGTCTTCACTCCTTCCGGTTTTAAGAGTGTGTCTAGTAAGGAGTGGGGGAGGGAGATTGCCAGTAAGAGCTATATGCACTTTTTCATGACCAGAATTAAAGTATAAACAGCATTTTTGCTGTTATGGCCAGCCAGAAGAGAGCAGCTCCCAGCAGAGCTCTGTATTCTTTATTTCTTTTGTAAAGTTTTCGGCTGAATTTGGAGTTGTTTGGGAAGAATGATTGACGGAAGGAGGGGAAAAAAAGAGGCACCTTGCTTTTATACTTTTCATATTCCTTGGGAAAGAGTGTCCTCATACGCTCTGCCTCTCTTCTCAATACCACAGGATAGAAGAGGAGAAAATAGATAAAAAATATACCTACCATCCACCATGAATAAGAAGCCACGACCACACTTGTCCCTATGATTAAGTTCCCTAAATAGAGAGGGTTTCTGGTGAACCGGTAAGGACCACTACAGGCCAGTTCCTTTTCTTTCATCAGGTGGCCAGAGGCCCAGGCTCTGAGCAGTAATCCTGATGCACAGAGTCCTGCTCCTGCCAGGAGAGAATAACTGTTCGGCCTGGCCAGGATGATGGCCAGAACGAGACAGATATACCCGGCTCGAACTCTCCATCTGTAAATTTCTCTTACAATGCTTTTCTCAGACATTTCTCTCCAGAACCTGAAGGCTCATCCGGGCCACTTCTTCGGCAGTTATGGCTTTGAGGCAATCCAGGTGCGAACAGCTTCTTTTGTAGCAGTAGCTGCATTCTAATTCATGGAAAGCTACTTGTTCTTTATCATTGAAAGGCCCGTTTCTTCTGGGATTGGTGGGACCGAATATTCCCACCACAGGACAGCAGAAAGCGCAGGCCGCCTGGAGGGCAAAGGTATCACCGCTGACAAGCAGTGAGGCTTTCCTGACCAGAGCCATGACTTCTTTTACGGAAAGAAAGGGAGTCAGGAGCGTGTTTGTTTTTTGCCCAATATACTCAGCCAGGGATTTTTCATCTTTGGTTCCCCAGAGGAGAAGGGGAAAGATCTCCGGTCTCTTAAGTTTTTCGATCAGATCAACCCATTTTTCAGGAAACCACCTTTTGCTCTCCCAGCCCGCACCAACATTCAGAAGAACCAGCTTCTTCCGGTCATCATATCCAGTTTCCTTAAGTTTTTCATCTACAGAAATAATCAGTTCTTCAGGGAGTGCGAGCGGAAATTCATAATTCTCCTCCTGGATTCCAACCTGCGAGAGAAGCCTCAGATTTTTGCTTATCACGTGAGTGTCTTCTGGAATTTCCTGAAGAGCCTCTGTGTAGAAGAGTGATGCCAGCGGTTCTTTCAAATTTTTCTTGTGGAAGCCAATCCTGGTTGGCGCCCGGGTGAGAAAGGCCAAAAGTGCTGATTTAACAAGTCCCTGAAAGTCAAGAGCCACTTGTTTTTTCCCGTTGGTTTTCTCCCGAAGCTTAAAGATCTCCGACCAGAATCTCTTCCTATGGAATCCCCATTCAGAAGGATGAAGGATTATGGCCCTGTCAAGCCCGGTGACAAGATCGAGAATTTCTTGCCCTTTTTCTTCTACCATCCATGAAATCTTGGCTTGGGGAAATTTTTTCCTCAAGGCTGAGAAAGCGGGAAGGGTATGGATAATGTCACCCAGGGAACTGAGCCTGATGATAAGAAAATGCTTCATTGTCCGAATTTCAGAGCTTTACCTGGTTTTTGAAACTGTCTCTAATCTGACTGATAATTTGAGAGGTGGACCTGACCTTGGGGCCGCCGGTTATAGCAGTCCCTCCTCCATAGCTTCGAACGGTCGCCTTTTCTGGAACAGTCTCCTCTGTGTAATCGGAACCTTTGGCATGAATATCGGGTTTGAGAGCTTGGAGAATGTTTTCCACGGTTTTTTCCTCGAAGATCGTGATGTAGTCGATACATGAGACTGAGCTAAGAATGTCCACTCGTTCTTTCTCATTAAGAATGGGCCGGCCTTTGCCTTTGAGCCGGCGAATAGAGGAGTCGCTGTTGAGGGCCAAGACCAGAATATCTCCTTTCTTTTTGGATTCTTTAAGGTAGCGGACGTGACCTACATGTATCAGGTCAAAACAGCCATTGGCCAGAACAATTTTTTTCCCTTTGTGCTTTTCCGTATCAATTATTTTTTTCAGTCGAGGGAGGGAATAATGTTTTCTCAATTTTAAGAAACAACAGCCTCTTTAAGCTCTTGAGGAGTGAATGTGGCTGTGCCTTTCTTCATGACCACAAGGCCGCCGGCATAATTGGCCAAGAGGGCTGCCTCCCTGAAGGATGCCCCACAGGATAAAGCTAGAGTGAAAACACTGATCACACTGTCTCCAGCCCCTGTAACATCGACGATGTCTGAAGTGCCGTGGATGGGGATGGAAAAGGGAAGCTTTCTTTTTTCAAAAAGTACCATTCCCTTTGAACCGCGGGTGATGAGAATCGCGCTGGCTTGCGTCTTTGTTAAAAGCTCCTTCCCTGCTTGTTTCAGGATTTGGTCATCGTCATTTATTTCAATCTTCAGAGCCCACTCCACTTCTGGCTCGTTAGGAGTGGATACTGTGATACCTTTAAAGTTTGTCAAACGAAAACGGGAATCGAGAGCGACCGGAATTTTGGCTTTCTTGAAATCGGGGAGGATACTTTCAAAGATCGACTCCTTGACTGCGAGATAGTTATAGTCAGAGATGAGAAGCGCGTCTATATTTTTTATTGAATCGTTCAGGGCCTTTTGAAGTTTTTTCCTTATTCCCGATGATTCCGAAACTTTTTCCTCCTTATCGATACGTAGAATCTGCTGTTTTCTTGTAGTTTCTTCGCCAGCCAGGATCCTTGTTTTTATGGGAGTCTTGAAGTTGTGCTCTTGATACAAATCCTGGGTGGATATGCCTTCTTTTTTCAGCATTTGAAGGATTCTCTGGCCTGCCCTGTCGGCTCCGATAATGCCGATAGGGTAGGGGGTAGCACCCAAAGCCTTGAGGTTGAGGATGGGATTACCAGCTCCACCGAGAAAAAATTCCTGGTTTCTATAAGAGAGGATAAGAACAGGAGCTTCGCGAGAGATTCTGCGTGTCGTCCCATAGAGGTATTCATCTAGAATAAAATCTCCCCATACAGCAACTTTTTTCTGAGCGAAACCATCGATGATGGAGATCAGATTTTTCTTTTCTTTTTCCACGAAACTTTAGCCCAAATTTTTATCAGAAAAGCGAAAAAAGGTCAAATTAACGAATGTCTCAAGGGTTCCCTTTTATGGTTCGAAGGATTTCCTCTGCTCTTTGGATGGCCGCACTCATCAATTTTTCAGGTGCAAGTCTAGATTTTTTCTCTAAAAACTGTGAGATTTGACGCTCGGTTTTTTCCAGAAAGGCTTTCTCCCATTTTTTATCAGGGGCCTTCTCTCCCCACAGCTTTCGAGGCCCTTCGAATCCTCCTTCTGCCAGATACCAGTCTTTCACCAGACAGAAGCCGGCCTTAAAGATGAGGAAGCCAAGGGGAGTGATAGCTGGCGGAACTTGAAGACTCAGGGATTTTCTGGTGTCAGAATGAATTTTCTGCTCTCCTTCGTAGGAAACCATGAGATGTCCGCCGGAAGGGATGATGCTGCCGAGGATATCGAAAAGTTTTTGATCAAGACTTTTTTGGCTGAGGATGATTCTTCCTTCTTTTTCCCCTTCTCCAACAAAATCCAGCTCCTCAATGTAATCCAGATCCAGCCAGGGCTTGACTCCATCTTTTCCTCCCAAGCTGTAGATTCCTTTGATCACAGGATCCTGGCTGAGCAGCCCATGCGCCCTTTCAAGGTGAAGCTTGAATTCTCTCCAGCCGCTGAGCCGAAGCATCCTGACTTCCTTGAGGACGATCTTGAGACCATCTAATTTCTTGTCATGGAGCGCTTTTATGGCCCTATGATCTTCCATTGTATTCAGCCTTTTTGGCTTTATTATCTTTTGAAGCTTGGCCGCAGTTAACGGTTCCTTTGATCATTAGTATAATGATAAACCTTTTCTGCTTTCAAGTTGGGAAGGGAGAAAGCCTCCTTTTTTTGATGGAGAAAACTTCTTCAGTCTTATATAATCTGCATTTCAAAAGAAGATATTCCTGTGTGAGATATTTTCATCTGTTAATAAAATTGAGATGCTTCCCAGGAAGGTCTATGTGTTGAGAAAAAGATGTCGCAGATAGAAAAGGAAGACTGTGCTGCAGGAAA
The DNA here is from genome assembly GCA_964449165.1 of uncultured Eubacteriales bacterium. Lineage (GTDB taxonomy): Bacteria > Acidobacteriota > Aminicenantia > Aminicenantales > Aminicenantaceae > CAYSCW01. The sequence continues at coordinate 37,335 of CAYVAT010000023.1, forward strand.
GGAGAATAAAATGATGAGAATGAAGAATTTTTTATCATCGGCAGTGGTTTGCCTTCTGGTCTTAACAATTCTATTCCCTGCAATTTCTCAAGCACAAAGCATCGATGTCGATAGCCTTATTCCTCAACTGGAAACAGAGATTGCAAAGATGATGAAGGATGGTAAAGTTCCTTCAGCATGCATTGCCCTCGTCTGCGGGGATCGCATCATCTGGACCGGGGCTTATGGTTACATAAACCTATGGGCCCGCACTCCTGCCAAAGTCAATTGTGTCTACCTAATCGGATCAACATTTAAGGCTATGTCCATGTTTGCTCTTCTCCAGCAGATGGAGGAGGGAAAATTTAATCTGGATGATCCTGTGAGTAAATATTTGACCGACATAAAAATAAAAGGTGAAAATCCCTCAAATCCTGTAACCTTCCGCCATCTTCTCACCCATACATCCGGTCTTCCAGGAGATTTTGGCGCTCATTCGGTTTGGGGAGAGACGGTTCCTTTGCCTCTTGAAGATTACTTGAAAAAGTCTTTGAAGCTCATCAATCTTCCTCTGACCAAGGTCGTCTACTCCAACATGGCCTATACCCTGATCGCTTATCTTCTCCAGAAGTTTTCAGGCGTTCCGTATAAAAAATATATCCAGGAGCATATATTTAATCCCTTGGAGATGAAAGATACTGCCTTTTCCCCTCGTCCAGATATGGAAGAGCGCCTGGCCATGCCTTATATCGTCGACAGAAAGACTGGCAAACATAGACCAGCAGCAAGGTTGAAAGCAAATGTGTGGCCAGCAGGGATCGTCTATGGCACTGTATCCAACCAGGCCCATTGGCTGATTACCAACCTTAACCATGGCGCTTATAAAAGCCATCGCCTGATAAGCGAAGAGACATTCCAGGAAGTTATGAAGCGCCAGTATGATCAATTCAAAGGGCCCATAAGCGCTGGATGGCTGAATGAGACCACTGGTTATGGCCTGACGTGGTGGATTTCCCAACGCAAAGGCGATACCCTCTTTGCCCACAGCGGAAGCGTGCCGGGGTATACTGCTTTTCTTGCCGGCAACCTAGTTAAGAAAACAGGATTTGCCATCCTCACCAACGGCCACCGGGCTCACAAATATCTTTTTGACCTTGCAGTGAAAGCTTTAGACCTCATGGAACTCCACAGAAAATAAGGGAATTGAGAGGAAAACTGTCTATTTTTCAGGGACGAGTTCGATTATAGTCTCCATATGGGGAGTCTGAGGAAAAAGGTCAAAAAGAGCCGCACTCTGAACCCGGTACTCCTCGAATTCCTTCAAGTCTTTCTCGAGCTGTTTGAGGTTGCATGAGGCATAGATGATGGCCCTTGGCCTGAGTGCCTTCAAGCGCTTTATGGTCTTAGTATGGATTCCACTTCTCGGGGGGTCGACAATCACGAACAGAGGCTGCGGTATTTCTATTCTCTTCAAATACTTGCTGTCTGCGAGGACAACATTGACATTATTGGCAGTATTTTCTCGAATGTTTTTTTCTGCTGTCTTTATTGCCTGCATGGAATTTTCAAGAACAGTTACACTCCGGAAGAGATCTGCATTGATGATGGCGAAGGTTCCTACTCCGCCGTAAAGATCGAGAAGATGAGCATCTTCTGTCTCGGATTTTTGAAGCAGGCTCCAGCAAAGGATGTGCATTTTCTCTGCCACATCGTGATTGTTCTGGAAAAAACCCTGGACAGGATACCAGAATCTCTTTCCCAGATATTCTTCCTTGAGCCACTCCTGACCTTTGACCACCTTAAAATTTTCGGAGACACTCACATCTCTATTAGGCGGAACATAAGTGATAAGCAGGTTTCGAGCTGAAGTTTTCCTGGCAAAATCTTTGGTCCTCTCTTCTGCATCTTTAAGGTTGAGGGATCTTTCGTTGAGCACGATAGAGACAGAAGAATCGCTGGGCGGTGTTCTCAAGACAGCATAACGGAATGTTCCTGTATTTTGCTGAGGTTGAAAGACGTCCACATCAGTAAAGAAGTCTCTTACTTCTTTGATGAGCTCATTCAGCTTTTCATTGGAAATCACACACCTTTTCACATCCACAATACTGTACCATTTGCCCTTTTCCCTGAATCCCAGGCCATCTTGCTGGAAGATCATATCCATCCGGTGTCTGTAAAAATATTCCCTTCCAGAGAAGACAGGAAAGCCCGGAAGATTCAGGACCTTGGCTACCTCGTTTTTCTTTCTTTCAAGCTGGAGAGGATAGTCCACGTCTTGAAAGGCGCATCCACCGCATCTTCCGAAGTAAGGACAAAGAGGTTTTGCCACTGTCTGTTTCTGTTTATTTTACACTGTTAAACTGGATTGGTGAAATTTAAATAATTTTTTTTGAGACCGCAATGCGGCTGACACACTGCATTGACCGAAAATCAAGAAAATGATAGATTTATTTCAGCGCCGGAGTGGCGAAATTGGCAGACGCGCTGGACTCAAAATCCAGTTCTGGGCGACCAGAGTGTGGGTTCGAATCCCTCCTCCGGCACCAGCTTTCCTTTGTAACTCCCAGGTTTTACATAGGACCACGATTTCATTTCTGATGCTGTTTTGTTAACGCTTTTCGTGATCTTTTGCAAGGGATTTGTCACGTGTGGAGAGATATGTTTCGATGTTGTGTCCGAATCATTCGACGACATACAAAAAATCCTTGACATTGTTACTATATAGTACTATTTTATATAGAATGATTAACTGCGGAAGGAGGAAACCATGTGCATAAAGAAAATAAGCATATTATTATCCATCTCTATGGTTCTTATTATTCTTTTATTTAATTCTTATGCTCTCACTCAAACTTTATATGTGGACGTTATGAATGGTAATGATAAGAATCCGGGAACTAAGGAAAAACCACTTATGACGTTGAAAAAGGCGGCAGAGATTACGAATAGTTCAACCATGAAGGGACCATCGACAATAAAGGTGGCTCCCGGAATATACAACCTGAATGAATCGGTAGTGTTTGAAAATAGTCGCCTGTATACAGAAAAGGAACGACTGACGATTGAAGCGGTTATTCTACCTGACGATCCTCAGTGGAAGCCGGACTCCATGCCCGTCTTGATTTCAACAGAGTTTAAATTGAAGCCAGAGAAATCCCATGAACCGATTGAAATTCCGGGCCTAAAAGTGGAGGTAAATCATGTTACCATAAGGGGATTAAAATTCCTTGGCAGCCCCACATTGAATATCTGGTACTATCCTATCGGGAGGCTCGGGAAAAACCTGAAGGATCTGATAGTATCGCAGTGTTTATTCATGGCTCAGAGGGAAACGTTATCTATGAATGTAGCGATCCTTGCAAATGGGCATGGGCTCGTGGTGGATCACTGCATTTTTTACAACTGCCGCAATCCTGTTGTTTTCTGGAATGCTGAAGGAGGGATAAGTAAGGGGAACGTAATGAAATACTGTATTGTAGACGGTGCTTTTACATCCGGAATCTGGGTCTGCCAGACAGGTGAAGATTTAGAGTTTCACCACAATATAATAACAAACTGTGAATATATATGGATGCGGGATTATGAGAATACAAATACATACCGATTACGCGATTGTATAATAACAAATTATAAACACTATTCAGCAAAATGCGGTCCAAATTGGGAGGTCAATCTCACTGGACCTGATATTGAATATGAGGAAAAAAATATAATAAAAGAGGGGAAAGTGATTCTTGAAAAGGGGAATGGTATTGATATTGATGTACCGAGAACTTTTTTACATGTTGTCCCTGGCACACTAGGGAGTAAACTTGGAGCAGGATTATTCATAAGCAACTGGTAAATTTACAGTCATTCCAGGGTCAAAATTGTTCCAATTATATTTGGTTTTGATTGGGATAAAATTTTAAAAAGAGGTGAGGACATGAAAGAAACAGAAATAAAACAATTATGTCTTAAATTAATGGAATCTGCTGAAAATGTGTATCTAGCCACAATTGATAAAGATGGATTTCCCTATGTAAGAAGTGTGTTCAATTTAAGGAACATAAAAAAATTTCCAGCATTAGCCGGATTATTCAGTAAACATAATGATGATTTTTTAGTTTATCTATCCACGAATACCTCTTCAGAAAAGGTTTCTCAGATAAAAAAAAATCCTTTAGTCTCCGTTTATTACTGCATACCGGAAAAATTTCGCAGTCTCATGCTTGCAGGACAAATAGAGTTTATGGAGGATATGAAGATAAAGAAAGCAATCTGGCAGGATGGTTGGGAAATGTATTTTCCGAAGGGAGTAGAAGATCCCGACTATACAGTGCTTCGATTATTGCCGTTGTTTGCCCGGGGATGGTATGAGAACTCTGCCTATGAATTTAAATTGAGAGAGTATAAATGAAAAGTCAGCGTGAGGGAGGTTTCCTAATCGCCAAAATCCATCAGATTGCAGGAAGAATATTTGCACGTAAGTTGAGAGACTACAATATTGAGATTAATCCTGCTCAGGGAAGGATTATGTTTGTGCTCTGGCGCAATGAAGGCATTTCTATGAACGAGCTTGCAAAAAAAACATCTCTTGGAAAATCGACTTTAACGAGCATGCTGGATAGGCTCGAGGCAGCAGGATTTATAAAAAGAGTGCCCTCTCGTAAAGACAGGAGGAAAATTATTATTGAACGAACGGAGAAAGACAGGGCTTTTCAGGATCTTTACGTCCAGGTATCGCAGGATATGACAAAGCTTTTTTACATGGATTTTTCTGGAGATGAAATTGACAGGTTTGAGAACTATCTCAGGAGGATTTTTAACAATCTTGTAGAACACGAAAAGAAAAATGGCTGAGTTTGTGACGATCAGGCGGCAATGAGTGCTCTTGAGAAGTCACTGCAGCCTTTTGAGCTAATATTTTTTTCATAGTAACTTAAATATTATTGCTCATT
>CAYVAT010000023.1:42353-51762 GCA_964449165.1 uncultured Eubacteriales bacterium
TGCAGCCTTTTGAGCTAATATTTTTTTCATAGTAACTTAAATATTATTGCTCATTCATATCTAAGACAGTCGACCGGATTGGCTTTGGCGACTCTGAGGGTTTGAAAGATTATTGTGAGAATAGAGATGATCAGGGCCAGTGCCGCAGATAGAAGAAATATTAAGAGGCTGACGGGTATCCTGTAAGCGAAATTCTGAAGCCATTTATTCATGACATAATAGGATACAGGCCAGGCGATAACATTTGCGATCATTACCCACTTTATGAATTCACGAGAGAGCATCATCACGATTAAAGAAGCTTTAGCACCCAGCACTTTTCGGATACCAATTTCCTTCGTTCGCTGTTGGGCGGTATAAGCAGCAAGTCCCAAGAGACCAAGGCAAGCAATTAAAATTGAAATTAAAGTAGACGTTGTGGAAAGTTTGCCCAATCTTTCTGTCGCTCTGAAACTTTGATCAAAATCTGAATCTAAAAAACTGTAAATAAATGGGAACAGCGGGACTGTTTGTTTCCATGTTTTCTCGATAAAATCTAAAGTTGAAGCGATTTCCCCCTTTTGAATCCTTATCAATACAAAATTTATTGTATCACGCCCCACCTTATCAGTACTCAGCATGAATGCAAGCGGCTGAAGCTCTTCTCGATCGGGGCGATTAAAAATGAAATCCTTCATGACACCGATAACATTTCCTGTTTGTCCTATCAACGTCAATCTCTTGCCAAGGGCAGAGGCCTCTCCCATTAGATTTGCAAGTGTTTCATTTACGATAAAATTATTCGAATCCGTTACAAATTTCCTTGAAAAATTGCGCCCTTCCATAAGCCGAATATCGAGTGTTTCAAGAAAATCATAATCGATATGACTGAAACAAATGTCGCCATGGTCATCGGGATCTTTACCTGCCCAGTCACTATCAGGTGAACGCTGCCCAAAAAAGGGAAGTTGAGTCGACATTCCGCCGACTCTTAAAATTCTTGAATCCATGAGTAGTTGATTTTTGAACTGAGTATAGAATTTTTCACTGCCTTTACGAAGACGTATTGTCACAATTTGATCTTTGTTGTAACCGATCTCTTGGTTTTTCAAAAAATTCAACTGATTGAAAATAACGAGTGTGCCAATAATCAGAAAAATAGAAAAACTAAACTGGATGACAACCAAAATTTTTCTCAACGCGAATCCTCGAGATTCTCTGGTAAGATGTCCTTTTAGTATTCTTATCGGCTTGTATCCTGATAACACCACCGCAGGATAAATACCAGCGGCAAAACCTGTAAAAACCGTGACTCCGATCATCACCACAATAACCTCGGGTTTCATTAAAGAGAAAAATGTGAAACCGGCTGTGTTCATATTAACGAGGTTAGTAAATAGGGGAAGCAATAAACAGGCCAACTCTAAGGCAACAAACAGGGAAATAAGACTTATTAACAGTGATTCGCCCAAAAACTGGGAAGCTACATTTTTGCGAAATGCCCCAACCACTTTTCGGATGCCGATTTCTTTTGCCCTGCCTGCTGAACGTGCGGTGGAAAGGTTCATGAAATTTACACAAGCAATTAATAGAATCGCAAAAGCACAAATTGAATACATATACAAGGTTTGCCTTGGAGAATCCACATACCCGGTTAGATGAAGCTTTTTAAGAGGTTCAAGAAACAACTGAACCTGTTTGTCGATATTTTTATCCATTCTTTTTTGAATAAAATCTCCTATTTTACGATTAAACTCATCGACAGTAACCTCTGGATTTAAATGAACATATGTTGTTAATGAAACATTGGCCCAATTGTCGGGGCGGGGATAATCGAATGGAGGTTTGAATGATACCGCCATATCAAACTGTATACTTGAATTCAGAGGAATATTTTTGATTACTCCTGTAATGAATAAATCATGCTCATTGTTTATTGTAAGTAATTTTCCTATAGGCTCTTCATCTGGGAAATATTTTGCAGCCATTTCTTCTGTAATGACTATCGAATAAGGTTCTGTCAGCGCCGTCCTTTTATCCCCCTTGATAAAGGGAAAACTGAACATTTGAAAAAAGGCGTTATCTACACTTGTACATCTTACATAAAACGATTTTTCACCATTGCTGACCAAGAGAGCTCCTAACCTTTTTTCTCTGGATGCATGAATGATTTCCGGGTATTCATCTATCAACTCCTGCATCAGCCTGTTTGGTGTCATATCCACATAATATTGTTTCCCCCTCTCAAAAACATCCCTATTGACTCTGTAAATATTCTCAGAATTCTCATGGAAATTATCATAACTCAGCTCATATATTGTTAAACCCGAAACTAGAAAACAGCATGCCAGTCCCAAGGCAAGACTGGCAATGTTGATAAATGAATATCCTTTGTGTCTTTTGATGATTCTAAACGTGATTTTTATGTAATTTTTGAGCATAATTTTTCTCCGGCGATATTGAACAATCCGGAAGCCTTTAGTCGTTGGAGGTGGTTGTCGGTGATCTTCATCCCTCCCGCAATTTGGAGTGCCTTGTCCGTTTCACCTATGACATTTATCAAGCCTGATGCTTGGGCTTCTTTGAGATGACACTGACTAAACCGCATCTTTCTTTCCCTTATATGCCGGCCTGTTGTGCACCTCTAGTCTCTTGTATTCATTTTTTTATTTTATGTTCACCATTTTGTAGAGCAAATAATATGCCAATATTACCTCCTGGGATTTTCGAATGCTTGGTCAGCACAATATGTCCATTCTCGAACAACTTATGTACACATCTGAACAAAAATAAATATTCCCCCCATCAAATTTATAGCAGCGAACAGTCAAGATTCTCTTGCTTTATAATTCAGACTTAACCTTTTGTTTTGCGAAATAAAGCAGTTCCTAAGCAATTTCTGAATTATATTTTCTCAGATGATGTTACTTCACCCGAAAAGTTGATGTGTAAGATTGGAAGAAATTGAAAAATCTAATCCACTTTTTTTATGTAGATGCTTCCACCGGAAGTGTGCAGGTACAATTCCGGTCCGCCGTTGTTTATTTTTGCATTCAATATCCTTTTGCTTATCTCTCCCTTTAGAGTGACTGGAAAATCGGTATAGACCCGTCCGCTGGTTGTCTTGGCATTCACATCCACTCCAATGTTGTCAGCCAGATAGACAGTAACAGAGCCACCGGAAGTTGACAGGCTACAGTCCGATTCGGGCTGGGTGGAGATATAGGCCGAAACGCTTCCACCGGATGTCTTCGCTTTGACAGCTCCTTTAACTTCTTTGATAGAGATGCTGCCACCAGAAGTATGGACATCGACATTGCCCTTTACATGTCCAACTGTTATGCCTCCCCCGGATGTATGAGCCACAACGTCTCCACTGACTTCTCCGATCGCGATACTTCCTCCAGAGGTTTTTATGTCTGCGATCCCTGTGCAGCTTGTGAGCTTTATGCTTCCGCCGGAAGTTCTTCCCCAAACAGGGCCTTTGATACGGCTGAAACTCAAGCTGCCTCCGGATGTTTTGCTGCGGACTTTTCCTTTCAAATCATCGACTGATATACTTCCACCACTAGTTTTAAGGTCAACATTGAATTCTTCAGGGAGAGATACAAGAAAATGGAAGCGGACATATTTACCGATATTACTCAGCAGTTTGCTCAGCCCACTCCGGTCATATTCTCCGTTGACATAGACCGTGTTTCCATCCTGGCGAAAACTTATATTGAAATCCTCCAGGATTCCTTCTGCTTTTCTGGAGCCTGGTTTTCTGATTTCTCGAATGACTTCGACTTTTAGGGTATTTGTTTTTGAAGTGATGATTTCGATAGAACCCAGGTCTGTGTCAACAATCAACTGTCCTCCTGGCCTGACCTGGAATGATTTTTTGATGCTATCTTCGGTAACACTGTAGAGACAAGCTGTAAAGGTCAAAACAAGAGCTGTGATAAAGATGAATGTGAGTAAGGTTTTTTGGGAATTTTTTACTATCATGTCTCCCCTCCTTTGTTTTCTTTCGTTCATCAGTTTTTTTTGATTAATAAAGTACATGACTATCTAATAGGACGCATTTTATTTGTGAAAGGTTCGTTTTTTCGATAAAAAGTTACATTTGCCATTTCAGCTCATTATCCTCGACTGGAGTACTCGGTTTTTCTCAAGGGCATTTCTGCGCCTCGAGGTCAGCTTGTATATTCGCTTATGCCATCCACTCCTCTTTGCTGTTGGCTAAGAGAAAAAAGAATCCAGGTATCCCATTTTTTTATTTTGGAATGATCAAATTATTGAACGATAAAGTTATCCCGTCCAGATATACTTATGGTTGCAGCAATCATGACCCTGCATCAGTGTTTTATCCCGAATTAACTTAATCTTGGGATTAAATTCCGAAGCCCAAGTATAATCCCCCCAGCAGACGGCTGCATAACCGATGTCTCCAGCTTTGTAGGGCAGAAAGGATTCGGCAGCAAGACAATCGGTCACCCGAATTTCAAAGACTGTATCCGTATCCTCTATAATCTCCATGGTTAGACTTGCCAGCATCTCTGGATCCCTAAAGATACTTATGTAAGATTTGAAATCTGATTTTCCAAGCCTTTTGAGATCTCTTTGTGCCTGCTCTTTCAGCCTTTGCTCTGTTTGTTTTTTAATAAGTTCTATCACTCGTTCCTCACCGATTTCTCCTTGTAAAAATCTGGCAAACCTGATGAAACTCCGGTTGCGCATAGCGGCCATTCTACGGTATGTCATTTTAAGCCCCGGTATTTCCTTATCGAACTTGTGCTCTTCCTGAATAAAAAGTGATTTGCCGATCCATGGAGAGCCTGCAAAAACCCTATTTGCAGCAAGACACGATACTGCACAAACAGGTAGGGTTTTGGTTAAAAAATCTCTTCGGCTCGACTGTTTTTTTTCGAATTCTTTCATAATTTACTCCTTTTAAGAAATTTTCAGTCAATAAACATTCACAGGTTGACCGATATAGTCATTTCAATGTACATACCCTATTTAAATTATTTATTTATAATCATTCGTTGGATAAATTTAAAGATATAATCAAAACTGGGTCTATCCATGGTTGATTGACTTATGTATTTAAATTGGATTATCCCGTTTTTGTCAATGATAAATATAGCTGGTACATTTTGCTCGGCTCGATTCAGATTCCATTCTGTTCTGAACAGTTCAAGTCCTATTGAGACTTTCCGGTCAGCATCAATTAATATAGGGAAGGGTAATGGAGTTTCGCCCTCACTGTAATCAAATGTTTTTGGCCAGGCTTTCCGGGCAGTATGCATCCAGTCTTTCATTCCCTCACTAAGCTTTTCAGGATTTTTCGGATACTTCCAATTCTCAATCTCACCTAGATTCCTCTGAAAATTCTTTACCCAATCTTCTACTTCCTCTCTGGTATAGGGTAAAACCTGAATAATCTCAAGATTATATTTTTTTCTGATCTGTAGACGTTTTTCCAGATCTACAAGTTCTGCATACTGATAATGGCAATAACGGCACCATTGGTTCATATAGCGGCCTCTTGGGAATAACAATAAAATATTTTTTCCCTTAAACTGTGAAATAGATATCTCTTCTCCTTGGTAAGACGGAAGCTTAAAATCTGGCATTGGATGCCCTAATTGTGCTGCTTGCTGGATTTTTGGCTGTTGTGCAAACAAACTGCCAGAAACCAGGATAAAAATTAAAATATAAATCATTTGAAAATGGTTGTTTTTTCTCATTATTAAATACCTCCTTTTTATAATTTATTGTTTTAATTCAAGTTCTTTTTCAATGTCTTGTAAGAAAAAATTGCTCCAGACAATGCGCTCGGAATATGGTTCTAGAGAGGACTCTTCAATCTCAATTGCTTTTAAGAAACTCTTTTTTGCCAAACGGAGTTCGCCAACTGCCCCAGCCCTCATTCCAAGATAATAATGTGCATAGGATGATTCCGGGAATTCATTGACATATTGTTTCGCTATTTCAAAAGCCTTTTTCTTATCCCCCTCATTAAAATATTTGCTTGCAAGTCGAAAATAGGCCGATTCAGGCATATCGATCTCGAATCCATATTTTTTAGATTGGCTTTCATAAAATGAACGTATACCCTCAAATCCATCATTCATAATCTCATTTGGCATCATCCAATCAGCAAAAAGTGCTAAAAGGCCTTGATAGTATGCTTTATAGGGAACATAGCTGTGGCTTTCCTCTGGAATCTCGATGAAGGTGAATGCTGTTTTTTCACCCGGGCTCTTCCTCATTTTAGGGAAAAAACCGTCTTTTACCGAGCGCCCCATATCCCCGCCTTCGAGAGCGCCGATCGTTACGATTAGAGGTTTTGTCGATGGCTGTTCATGTGAAAGAAAAGTGTCTATTTTTTTGACATAAAGATCTCCATCCCACCAGAGACTTGGGCTTATAGCAAGGTAAGCGGAAAAAAGATGGTTATGTTCGAAATAAGTATAAACGGTTAAGAGTCCTCCTAATGACCATCCTGATAAGACACGAAAGGGCTCTGTTTTATAGTTAGAATCAATGAATGAGAACAGTTCAGTATTCAGAAATTCAAGAAATTTCTCCGCCTTACCGCTCGTGGGAAATCTTAATCCGCCGGGCTGTTCCGGTGCATACGTAGGTGTGTAATCACGGTTCCTATCAACATTTACAATCCCGATAATAATCATTTGCGGGATGGGTTGAACATTGATGTACTTAAGCTCTGACAAGAACTCCACCGCTGAGACCGCTTGTTGGAAGAAGAATTCTGCATCAAGAACATATAATGCCGGATATTTTTTTTCGGACGAGGCATAGCCTTTTGGCAGGTGAACAAGGATTGTTCGCTCTTCATCGAGCACACGCGAATGAAATTTTACTTTTTCATCAGGGGCAATTTTTTCTATTTTTACTACGGAAAACATAGCGTCCATTTTCGGACAAAGCACGAGAAGAATCATCATGGTGGTGGCAAGCGACTTAAAGACATCCTTGTACATTTTCTCGCTCCTTTTTATGTAACCTTGTTATGAGTTAAATATATATTCCTTATATCAATTTGTAGCAGAGAACGGTCTGGATTCCATTGTTTTGTGTTCCAGTCTAAATCCTGCATTCCCTATTTTACTCAGCAATAAACATGCCAATATTACCTCCTGGGATTGTAGAGTGCTTGTTCAGGGCTTTGGTGCATGAATCCATTGCTGCGCTGATAACACGTCAGTGGGCTATCACGTCATAAGCATGTAAAATCTGCAAATTCAAAGGAAGTCAGCATTGCCGAAGCCCTAAGGAATACTTTCTTGCAGAAAGCATGGGATAAATAGTGAAACTTGGGATGATTAAAATACCGAATTTGAATAGAGGTAAACTACAGTCCATGCCCTTTTACAAGGAAAAATCAATACACTAATCTGATTAAATGAAAATTCTTTCTGATTTTCTTTTATAATATTACAAAATGAAGATGGATATTTCATCAGACAAAAGTTGTAATTTACAAAAAAAACTTTATTTCAAATTAAAGAGAATTCATAACTTTAATACTTCTCCCATTCTTAAAGTTGATGTTCGGAACACTCTTTTCTGTGCAAAAACGGACAGCATCTGTCTAAGAATGAACACATTATGTTTATTCTCCAATCAAACCAGATAATATGGTTGGCATATTTCTTGCGCAATAATTAGGCGAAATGACTAGCTTTTCATCCCTTAAATGCCTTATAAAGGAAAATTTATCAATCAACCTATCTATAAGGTCTATCTTCTTTTTCTTATTCTTGGCATCTCATTCTATTCCTTTCTTTTCGCAAACAGCTCATTCTCTGCATTTCACTAGATTACTGCCTTCTTCTAGAGGTAACTCTTTCCGCGTGATTCACTGCATTACTCAGGACAAGCAGGGCTTCATATGGATTGCAAGCCTATGCGGCCTAGCTCGTTATGATGGGAATGAATATATTCTGTTTGAGCACAAAGTCGGAGATCTCTCTTCTTTGATCGACAACTACCTTTTTTCTGTAACTGAAGATTCACACGGCAATTTATGGGTTACATCTGACAAAGGATTGGAACTTTTTAACCGAGAAACAGGCCAATTCATCCATTATCAGCACGACTCCGCAGATCCTCACTCCCTCTCCAACAACTCACATAAGCATTTAGCGCGCCAACGATATTATGATGGATGGGATTTTAGGATCGTCCTTATCCGACCCATGAGGGTTCTTTCTCGAAACTTGTTGCCAATAACTTCTTTCGGTCCTCAGACAGCCATGAGGATTCTACGCCTAGGAGTATGAGTTTGCAAATCTCCTCTCTTGTGAAACCACACTCCTGTACGAGCAATTCGTACTCTTTGTGTAGAGTAGTGTCAAACATCATGGGGTCATCAGTGTTCACGCTGATGATCAGCCCGCTATCGAAATATTCCCGGATTGGGTGCTCTGAGATGTTACTGACAACTCCTGTGCAGACGTTTGACACTGGACATAGTTCAAGGGGAATTCTGTGTTCTCGAAGGTAGTCCAAGAGCTCAGGATCTTCGTGAGCTCTGGTCCCGTGTCCAATCCTGTCAACATGAAGATGCCTGATGGCACCCCAAATGCTCTCGGGTCCTGCTGCTTCTCCCGCATGGGCGTTAATGTGAAAGCCCATCAGGCGGGCTTCGTCACACAACGATTTGAATGGTTCGGGCGGAAACTCATGTTCTGATCCGCCTATTCCAATTCCAATGATGCCATCACCTTTGACTTCATTCACCCTTTTGAGTGTCGTCATCTCAGATTCCGGGCCATAGTCCCGAACGAGATCTGCAATGAGGGAGGTCTCAATTTCTGGGACTCTAGACAATCCAATCCTGACTGCATGGGTGAGTTCTTGCACCTCAAGTCCATGCCGGACAAAAAGCGAGGGAGAGAAGAACATTTCGGCGTAACGAATATTCTGGTTCGCCATATCCCGAGCCGTGAGTTCAACAATATGAGAGAAATCTTCGTATTCGCGCAAGAACTGATTCTTCCACGACCACGCCTCGATGAACTGAGCGAAGTTCTTGTATTTGAAACGCTTTGCGAGTGCTTTTACGTTTGGAAGAGAAGGATCGCCGCCATACTTCTGGATCAGATCGAACAGCGCACTGTGGGGTATGGCTCCCTCAAGATGGACGTGCAATTCGACTTTTGGCAGTTGGCTGTACCATGTCATTTCAATCTCGTCCTTTCATTGATCAACAATCACTATACTGCATGCTATATTTCGAGCGAAATGCCGATGCAATTTCTTCTAGTTGCCTTGAATCCCTCTAAAAATATGCTGAAAATGCTGTAATAATTTATCAATAGCCTTCTTATATTGCAAGCTTTGCTCTTCCTATCTCTTATTGTCGCAGCAACGTGATAATTTCCGGTTTTAGCAAAGTAAAAATTTCCGGTTT
>CAYVAT010000024.1:0-50391 GCA_964449165.1 uncultured Eubacteriales bacterium
GAACCGACACTTTTATTCAAGATTGTCTTAATTAGGCGTCGGTTCATGTCCATCCGAAGCCCATAGCGGAGAGTGAGAGGGTCTTGGCAAGGATGGATGGGAACTGACGCTTTTATTAACCATCGGCGATCTCTTCTCTCTTCTCCTTGAAGGCAATGCCCAAATCTTTAAGCTCCTTGAGGATGGGCTCATAAATATCAGGTGTAATAGGAATGTGGACTCCGGTTCGCTTAATCTTTCCATCCAAGATGAGACGCGTTCCTATACCTGCAGGAAGCCCCACTGTTCTGGCCATGGAAGAATCTCCGTCAGGGACTCCGAAATCAATAAGTGTTGAGGTTATTTTTTCCCTTTTGCCATCCTGATAGGATGCAATAAAAGTGTGCTGAAGGATGATCATATCCCTTTCGCCTTCCTCATACTGAAGCTTTTCTAACATCACTGCACCAAGTATTTGCATGGGAGATCCTTTCTCCAAAGGAAGGGGCTTATCGCTGAGAAGGCCGAGCCATTCGAGACTTTTGATAATATCCGAATCCTCCTCGATGGCGAGATGAGACCCAAGGACTTTCTTCATATCTTTCTCTGGAGGTTCATTCATCAGATTCATCATAAAATCCTTGAATGTCATTCCTGTCCAATCCTGTTCTTTCTCATCCAGAAGGCCCAGTTCCCCTGCTTTTTTCATGATTGAACACCAGCCTTTGTTCCTGAGCGTCCCCCGGAGCATGGTCTTTGTTGAATGGATACCATAGAGATCAATATAAGGAATGGAGTCGCGGTTTGGATAGCCTTCGAATTCGCCCAATCCCTCGATGGGAATCAGCTCATAATGAGTAAACAGGTTTTCAGGCGGGATAAAGACCTCCTGGCCATCTTTGAGGAAACGGGCCGAGTTTTTTCCGGCCAGCAATACGCCTATCGGGCTCCAGGAGAATTTATAGCCGAAAGGGTTGGTGTTTGCTTCGGGTGCGGGCAAACCGCCGCAGTAGGAAGTGAAACTTATAATCTCTCCTCCTTTCTTTTCCACCTCGTTGATAATCCTCATGGCTTCCATGTGGTCGATTCCTGGATCCAGCCCCACTTCATTCAAGATGATGATTTCTGCTCTTTTGGCTTCACTATCCAAGTTCTTCATCACCTTGCTGACATAGGAAGTGGTCACCATGTGCTTTTTGTAGTCTATACAGTATTTGGCAACCTTGGGATGAAAGGAATAGGGTACCATGCTGATGACTATATCTGCATTTCCGATTTCCGATCTGAGCCCTTCTTCATTCTTGAGATTAAGTTCCTTGGCTTTTCCTTTGGGATGGCCATCGATAAGTTTTACTGCTTTACTTACTGTACGGCTGGCTACTTCCACCTCAAAATTCGGCTGATCAAGGAGGTAGCGCACTAAAGGTCTGGCCACCAAGCCTGCGCCAAGAATCAATACTTTACTCATCCTGTAACTCCTTTATGGTTTGATAAATTTTTTCATATAGTGGTAATCAGAAGTGAATTCTCCTCGGTAGAGAATGACCGCTTTCTTAACAGAAGCCGGGAGGGAACAATGAGCTAAATCTTCTGAAAAATCCGCTCGGGCAATAGAAGGAACAAACGGTTTTAATGCCTGGCTGAAAGCCAAAGATGACTCCAAAGATATCTCGGCAGGAAGGTTGTCAACAGCCATAACCACCACTCCCCTCCCCTCAAACCCATCTGTAGCCTCGCCTGTCATAGGATCGTAAACAAAGACTGGATTCCCAGGATTTGTGGCATGGACCGTACATTCCACGGATCCTTCCACATCGCAGGAAATGTCGCCGATGACCTGAAAACGGGACAGGTCCCCAGTCTTCCATGTTCTCCTAAGGAATTTCTTGGTCACCAATCTCGGATAACTTGGAGTCCAATAGATACAATTCACCAGGACTGTTAAGTAGGGAAGATAGGATTCAAATACAGATTTGTATTTTTGCGGATGATCATAGTAGTCCAAAAGTTCAAACTTTTGATCTGAAGATCGGGGCTTGACCATCTGCTGCTCTTTAAACACAACCTTGTAGACTCTGTTGGCAACAAAATTCCTTTCTTCTAAGAAAGCAGAGAGTTTCTCCGAATCAATCTCCTCAAAGGGCAACAAGTCGAACACATCTTGAGCTCCTTGCGAGACATGGCCGTAGCCAGCAAATCCAAAAATAAGCGGAATAAGAGAGGAGTCAATGCCTTTCTGGGCAATGCTCCATCCGACCTTTGCGATTTTTTCCTTAGCTTCAACCATGCTTTCGTATCTGTGGGCCTGTTCGATCCCAACAAAAGGAGTTTTTTTTCCCTTCTGAAGCAATCGCTTACCCAATGCCCACAAGGTATCGAGCATCCCTGCCTGGCCGGCTTGTTTCCCGAAGAACAGAAGCCTTCGCCCCTTTTCATCAATGATTTTTTCATAGTCGATCAGTGTACACTGCTGATGGATCATTCTCTTCAACATGGGCATGTTATGCGGCTGCCCCTTTGTGGTGTGAGAGAAAAAGACATAAACCTTTCCCTTCTCAAAGAAAGAGAGGGGAATTTCCTTCACAGCAAAAATGACAGAACATGATGAGAGGTCTTCCTCTACTTTAGCGCCCTCTCGTTCATAATCGCTGTCAGGAAAAACACGAATAGCAGAGGGCTGAAGTGAAATGTCCAAATTATGATTATGGACAAGCTCTCTCACATGAGTTGGAATCAAAGGCACACGTCTTTCCCACTGGTTTTTGTCTTCTCTTCGGATACCTATGCATTTTTTCATCTTAGAGCTTCTTATCGGGGTAAGGGATTATGGCATAAATTTTTTCTATGGTCAATTTAATCCCCCCCTATTCCCCAAAAGGGAAGAATCCTTTTTCCGGGGTAATGGCCATTTCCTTTTTGGATAGGATGGGTGGCCCCGACCCAGCCTAACCCGGGGTGCTCCCCCGCAACGCCCGCAGCGGAAGGGGTTCCCCACGGGGGGATGGGTGGAGCGAGGACGGACGGGGAACACCCCATGACAGGACCTATCCTTAAAAAATTTAGCTTCCCTGGAAATAAGGGTGCTTACCTCAAAAGAGTTGACTCGATTGTTTGATATTTTTAATAATATGCTCTCATGATTAGATTCTACAACACTCTGAGCAGGAAAAAAGAGCCTTTTCACACTATAAGGCCCGGGGAAGTCCGGTTATACACCTGTGGACCTACAGTTTATGACTATGCCCATATTGGCAATTTTCGGGCCTATATTTTTGAAGATCTCCTGAAAAGATTTCTCCTTGCTCTTGACTACAAAGTGACTCACGTGATGAATATCACAGATGTAGACGACAAGACCATAAAAGGTGCCCTGGAGCAGGATATGAGTCTTTCTGAATACACCAAAAAATTCATCCAGGCTTTCTTCGAAGATATCGAAGTTTTAAACATCATGAAAGCCGATTATTATCCCAGGGCCACAGAAAACATTCCTGATATGGTTGAGTGGATAAAAGTGCTTCTCGAAAAAGGTTATGCTTACAAGAAAGATGGCTCTGTTTACTATGCCATCTCTAAATTTCCAGAATATGGCAGGCTCTCAAGAATAAATCTTCAAAAACTCAAACCTGGTAAACGAATCGAGTCCGATGAATATAAAAAAGAGCATGCTCAGGATTTTGCTCTGTGGAAGAAACGAAAGGAGGGAGAACCTTTCTGGTCGACAGATATCGGCGAGGGCAGGCCAGGCTGGCATCTCGAATGTTCTGTAATGAGCTCCAAGTATCTGGGCCCGAATTTCGATATTCACTGCGGTGGTGTGGACAACATTTTCCCTCACCATGAAAATGAAATTGCCCAGTCTGAAGCCTATTCTGGAAAAAAATTTGTCAATTACTGGCTCCACTGTCGCCACCTCATCGTTGAGGGAGAAAAGATGTCCAAATCCAAGGGAAATTTTTTTACCCTCAGAGACCTGCTCCGCAGAAATATCGACCCAATGGCTCTCCGCCTTCTTCTTCTCTCCACCCACTACCGAAAGATGCTCAATTTCACCTTTACCGCACTCGATCAAGCTGATGCCTCACTGAGAAGGATCAAAGATTTTGTCTTCGAACTGAAAAACCATCCCTTTACGGAAGGAAGGAATAAAAATATCTCGCGCCTGTTGGAGAAGACCAAGCAAAGGCTTATTAACTCTCTGAGTGATGACCTGAATATATCGGCGGCATTTTCTACTTTCTTCGAAATGATCAGAAAGGTAAACATCCTGATCTCCAAGGAAAAAGTCTTCAAGCAAGACGCCGATGAGATCATATCTTTGGTGCAATTCGTGGATAAAATCTTGGGAGTTTTTCCTCAAGAGAAGGAGAAGGAATTGCCAACGAAAATCCGGGAAAAAATCGGAGAGAGAGAAAGAGCGCGCCAGGATAAAAACTATGAATTGGCCGATAGAATCCGGGATGAGCTTCTCAAGGAGGGTTTTATCCTCGAAGACACAAAAAATGGTGTGCGGTGGAAAAGGATAAAGAAATAATCTATTCTTCCTTTTTTCTTTAATAAATACTGATCAACAGAAAAACGAGTCAATTGAGCCTTTCCCCACGTCATAAAGTTGAGGGAAGGGCTTTCTCATGAAAGAGAATACACAGTCTGCCTACAGTCTCGGTCGATGTGGTGAGGAAGCTGCCTTGCGTTATCTGGAGAGAAAAAAATTCAGAATCGTGGCTCAAAGATTCCGTCTGTATAGAGGAGAGATCGACATTATCGCCTACGACAAAGATACTTTGGTCTTTGTAGAGGTAAAAACCAGGAGGAGCCGGGAATTTTACTCTCCAGAAGAGTCAGTCACTCCAACCAAACAGAAACAGATCAAAAAAATTGCCCTGGGCTTTCTTGCTCTTCATAAAATCATGGAGGCGGAATGCCGCTTCGATGTTCTCTCCTTGATAAAAGCGGATAAAGGTGAATATATCATACAGCATTTTAAAAACGCATTTTAACGTTTCAAGAAGCGGTCAAAAAAATCTGTTGCTGCCTTGTAGACATTAAGCCATGACCTATGCAGGAGGAATCCGTGCACTTCATCAGGTATGATGAGCAGCTCCACATGAGCCTTTCCCAGTTTTCTGAGTCTCTGAACCATATCTGTTGTTTGGACAAAATCCACGTTGCGGTCATCGTCTCCGTGGACAAAAAGGACTGGAGATGTCCAGAAATCGACATCAGCCACAGGAGAAGATTGGTAAGCCTGGCTCATTAAATCTTCGCCTCGAATATCCCATCCTCCTCCTTCTCGTCTTCGAGCACGAAGCGACCAATCATGAACGCCGTGCAAATCC
Source organism: uncultured Eubacteriales bacterium (assembly GCA_964449165.1). GTDB lineage: Bacteria > Acidobacteriota > Aminicenantia > Aminicenantales > Aminicenantaceae > CAYSCW01. Next base: position 5,319 of record CAYVAT010000024.1, read on the forward strand.
ACGCCAGCAGCAAAGAGCTCTGAATCACGAGCCAACCCCAAAGCCGTCAGATAGCCTCCGTAAGAGCCTCCCCAGAGGCCAATCCTGTTAGGATTGACTTCTGGACGGTTTTGCAAGTACTTTCCTGCAGCAACGATATCCTGGTATTCTGAAGCTCCTCTCGGACCTTGCTTGGGGGCTGTACGGAAATCATAACCGTAACCTATTCCAGAACGATAATTAACGGATAGAACCATATAGCCTTTAGAAGTCAAATATTGATTCATTGCATAGGCATTATGATAATACCCGCGCATATGCCATCCCAGAAGCATCTGGCGAATGGGCCCACCATGCATGAAAATAACGGCTGGGCGTTTGTCGCCCGCTTTTGCTCCTTTGGGAAGGAAAAGCTGACCATGAATTTTGAGTCCATCCGGAGCTTTAAAGATGACCTGTTGAGGTTCAACCAGATCCTTCATAGGAAACTCTTCAGGAATCATCTCTGGAGCAATGAGTCTTTTTTCCTTCTCACCATATTTTATAACCGCAGGAGCAGCGGGTTGGAAGGCAGTGGAGCACAGAAAAACAAGGTCTTTACTTCCAACAGTCAAAACAGGTGCCCATTCTATGCCTTTTCCCAGGGTTAGTGGTTCGGCATCTCCTCCGCCTACAGACACCGACCAGAGATGACGACGATCGATATCCTGGGAGTTGGAGTTGAAAATTATCATTTTTCCATCCCATGATAGGAAGCTGTTCTCCACCTCATATTCTCCTGGCGTCAGGGAGATGAGCTTTTTATCCTTGACAGATATGGAATAGAGATGCATCCATTTTTCATGCTCCGAGTAAAAAACCAGGTAGCCATCAGCGGCCCAGCGGAGAGTCTTAGCAGGATAATACTGGGAGAAGCCTCCGGTCCTGTTTGGACACTCCCAGAGGACCCGGGCTTTGCCGCTCTCTACATCTGCCACCATCAGCCAGAACTTGTATCCTCCCCTGAAGGAATCAAACGCTAAGCCTGGAAAGCGAATAAAAGCAAGATACTTTCCGCAGGGGGACCAGACCGGATATCCGTCCCTGTCCACCGCAGGAGAAATCCAGCTAATCGATTTTGCTTGGATATCATAGATTCCAATAAAGCTGTGGTCTTCACGATAGCTGACAAAAGCCAGTTTTGTCCCATCAGGAGACCAAGCAGTCATCCGGTTTCTTCCTCGTGCTTTAAACAATGGTTTGGACTTTGTCTCTTCCTCGAGGGAAGCCAGATAGACCTGTCCTTTCAATGAATACACAACAACATTTTCCACAGGAGAGGGCGCGGGACTACTTCCTTCGCCGATTCGCCACGGATCTCCTCCCGCGACCTTCACAGCCCATACAGCCTGCTCTTTTCTGACAGGATCAGAGGTAGGATTAGGGTATTCACCGGCTCTATTCGAGGATCCACCCCTGACATAGATGATAACGGTGCCATCAAAATTAAAGGCTAATTGGCTAACTTCCTGACCATCATCCTCTGAATAGCTGGTAAGCTGCTGAGCCCTGTACTCAGGACCCCTGGCCATCCAGATGTTCCTCTTTCCCTGCCAATTAAAAACCCAAACCACAAGATCTCCCTGGGGAGAAGCTACCAGATCCGAAGGAAAAGCATAACTCATGATGTTCTCGAGGGAAAAAGACTGCGCCTGAAGGGGCAGGAAAAGAAGAATCAAAACCAGCCAAAAGAATATCCATCGTTTGTTGAAATGTGATACATACATGGTTCTTCCTCCTTTCTCTATGTTCCCACTATTTTAACATTTTTTCTTCCAAAAATGTGAATGCAAGCATCTACAAATTCTACACAGTTAGGTAAGCCGATGAGGAAGTCATCCCCAGGCGAGCGGGTATTCGTGGCCAGGCTTCATCAGGAACGAAAAAACAAAGCAAGAATATAGCTTCTAGCATAATATGAATGACGAAGCCTGACCCCAGAGGACTTTTTTAAAATGAATAGGAAACCTTAAAAACCACTCCTCTGCCCGGAGCGACTACTCCCTGTTCATCAGCATTGGCCCTGTATTCCTGGTTCAGCAGATTCTGAACAATGACCAGCAGAGTTAAGTCTGTGTTGAATTTATAGCCAAGAATTGTCTCCAGGAGTGAGTATCCCTCTGTTTCGATTTCCAAAGGACCAGGTTCTTTTTTTGCTGCGGATAATGTAATCTTGGGCTCTATCCATAATTTTCCCGGCGAAAATTTGGCCCATAAGGCTAGTCGAGAGGTGGGGATATAATCAAGGGATGTGTCTGTATCTTTTTCTTTTCCCCTCATATGGTGAAAATTCAAGAAGAATTCAAGGTCCTCGATCAACCACAGATAGAATTCCCCTTCAACGCCTGTAATCCGGCCGCTGGTGAGGTTGCGGTAATAATACTCGTCTTCCCCGGTTCCGCGGTATTTCTGGATCATATCGCTCACAGAATTGGTGAATCCATAGATAGATGCATAAAACTTTTCATGGAGATAGCGCAAACCGATATCCAGGTTGAGACTTTTTTCAGGCTCCAAGTCTGGATTTCCAAAAACGGTTCCCCTGCCAGTCAACCCGGTGTAAAAAAGCTCACTGATGGCGGGAAAACGAAAAGAACGGCCCACATTGGCCAAAAAAGAAAGGCGAGGCGTTAACTGGAAGATAGAGCCAATATAGGCAGTCAAGGATGTATCGCTCCTGGATATTCGTTCGGATAATCGAACCGAATTGCTGGTCTGGATATAGTCAAATCGAGCACCCAAATTCAGAGCCACCGAGGATGAGACCTGGAGCTTATCATCAACGAAGAAACCAAAATTATCTCTCCTGGCATCACGCAGTGAAGTCTCATCTGTTTTTTCAGTCAAATGACCCTGCGTATTAAACGTCCATTCAGAATTCTTATCCTTAACTCCGCGGCGGCCAAAAAAGTCGAAGCCAAAATTCAGGGTGTGTCTCTCAAACAGTTGTTTCCCACAGCGGAGCTTGAACCCGAAATCAGTCCCCTCCAATCGAGCCAGACTCCTTTTTTTCAATGTCAGCGTATCGCTGAAATTCTCTCCTTGCGTCTTGAGCATGGAGGGAAAAATATAGAAGCTTGCATTCAAAGTATCCAGGTAGAGTCTATTCTTTACCCTGTATCCCATGGTAAAAAATGTGTTTCTCTCCTCCGGATACCAGCGCGGTTTCAACTTAGCGGAAGGGCTGGGTTTACCGATATCTTTGCCCCAATAGTTGTAAAGTGTAAGGTAGAATTGGGAATCTTCCCCCTCCCTGTTCACTTTACACATAAAGTCATAATCAGAGTAGCGGGATTGTTCGATTTTACCCGCTGGAGATGTGTAATCTGCGGCTTTCTTCCCGTTGGCGACCATCATCAAGCCAAATCCTTTCCAAGAGCCGCTCAGATTCAATGAAGCCTTTCTTTCTTTTCTTGTTGTATTGTATCCTAGCTGAACCTTTCCTCCAAAAGGCGCCCTTGAGGAAGGCGTTTTGGTGATGATGTTAACGATTCCTCCGATGGCTCCGGAACCATGGAAAACAGAATAAGGACCGCGGTTAACCTCGATGCGATCAATATCATTGAGATTAACAAAAGAAGCACTGGCCCCTATCCGCCTCTCGGAGGTGATGCGGATACCATCAACAAGAAGCAGAACCCTGTGTTCGGCCAGTCCGCGTATGGCCGGGACCATGGAATAACCCCCTTTTCCTACCATCTCCACTCCGGGTATCTTTTCCACAGCTTCAGCTATGTTGGATGTTCCCAGTTCAGTCAAAACACTGCTGGGCAATATTGTTCGATGGGAGGGCAGGCTGACATCGATGATAGAGTCGGCCTCAGCAGTGACTGTGATTTCTTCCTTAATGGTCAGAAGGATGGGATTCTTGGCAGCCAGAGTAATCCGGATAAATTTGGCTGCGTTCTCTCTTATATCGACTGTAGCTGTATCAGGCAGATAATCGGGATGAGAGAATCTCAACTGATACACCCCGGGAGCAAGGTTTTCCAGGGCAAAAGTACCGTTGGAAAGAGTTTGAGTTTTTAAAGGGACTTCACTGACTTCAACATTGACGCCTTCCAGCGGCTTTCCTTCCGAGTCAGAGACCAAGCCTTTGATGACGCTGTTATGTTGTGGATAACATATTGTGAAGCAGAATGCGAGGAAGATAATGAAGAGAGAATACTTTTTCATCGTTTTCTCATATAGATACGGTAACATCCCAGGCAGAGTTCACTTTTCTCCAGATTTTAAAATTTTTTCTTGATTCTCGATTTTCTTGACCAGCGAAGTATCTTTGGATTTTCGACATAAATCCTCAATCTTCTCTCCAAAAAGAGGATGTATGCTCTGAGGTGAAATTTCACTTAAAGGAATGAGAACAAAATTCCTTTTATCTAACCTGGGATGGGGAATTACCAACTCTTCGGTTTGAACGACATTCTCTTCGGCAAGAAGAATGTCGATGTCGATGAGCCGCGGACCTCTGGGAAAGGGTGCCTTCCTTCCGATTCTCTTTTCGATATATTTTATCATTCCTAACAAATCATGAGCATTGAGATTAGAGTCTGCTTCCACAACCCGGTTGAAAAACCAAGGCTGGGAAGTTAAGTCAACAGGCTGAGTCTCATAAAGAGAAGAGCGTTGAACAATTTTCACTCCTGCCTCTTCTAAAAGGACGAGTGCTCTCTCCAGGTTCTTTGCCCTATCTCCCAAGTTGCTACCCAGACACAAAAAGTATTTCATCTTATAAAGGCTAAAATAATAGCAGTTTTAAGGAGTTATAGCAAAACGAAGCATCCCCAAAACTGTGAGGCAGTACCAGTCAGTTAAGCCCGCGGAGCATCGGTCCCTATCCACCCTTACCAAGACCCTCCCACCCACCACCATGTTAGCCAAAGGAAGCATCATTTTCTCCATGATGTCTTCATCAAGGAAAGGATGGGTGGCCCCGACCCAGCCTAACCAGGGGTGCTCCCCCGCAACGCCCGCAGCGGAAGGGGTTCCCCACGGGGGGATGGGTGGAGCGAGGACGGACGGGAGACACCCCGTGACAGGATCCATCCTTAAAAAAGCACATTATCAGGGAAAAAATGATGCTGACTTAGTCAAACTTATTCTCGATTTTAATGCTGAATTATGTCATCATAATAAATCCGAGGAGTGAGAATGCAGAAGATAGAAACCTGGAGAATCAAAGAACTTTCTCTTGTACTCCAGCAGATGACCGAGCTGCTGAAGCAAGGAAACAACCGAGAGTGGGCGAATGTGTTCTCTCATTTTCGTATTGAATCCCAGAATATCGTCGATAAAAAGGAATTTGATGCGGCTCAGCTGGAGAGGCTTGTCAGGAATATCAAAAACTGCTTTCACAACACGAGTACTCTAAGGAATCTGGAGCTCTCAAAGGAAGGTTCACTCCCAGATTTAAACATCAATCAGGAATTTCTCCAGACCAAAGCTTATCTCCTCAAAATCTTGGATGATATGAAAGAGAGGATGGTCGAACACATCCACTGAGAATTACAGCTCCAAAAATCCAAACCTTTTTAACACTCTCATCACTGCCATTGTAACCCAGAGGTGATCTTCTAAGGATGGCTTCGACACTCCAGCTTCCCAGTAACCTTCTTTGTTCTGTTTTCTCTGCAACCATCTTAAGCCTTGCTGGATTCCTTCGTGATCGACATCAAAGCCAATTATGGAGAGTGAATCGAGGCTGCTCAATATATCCGTGGCCCAAAAAGGAAAAGTGATCTCTTCCCAAAAGGAAATCAAACGTCTGTCTTCATATTTGTCTGGCTTGAAAAATCGGCTGAGCAGAAGCTCTCCTGCCTCTCTGGCCTCTTTGCTATGTCTCCATGTCGGAGAGGCCGCCAAGGACCGTAAAACCATCCCTGTGACCAGATGGGAAAAAGGCTTGGATTTATCAGGTCTAACCGGATCAAGTTTTAACTGCGCTTCGATATTGTAGCGAGATGTGAGCTTTTTTTTATCAATCGTGCGGTAAGGGATGACCCAGCCTCCGTCGTCCTGCCTGGAGTTTAACAGCCAGCGGAATCCCTTCTGGATTCTCGGGTCTTTATCCAGCCCATAAAGACACAGAAGTTCAAGAGTCAAAGCATGGTAGGTTGGCGCATACTCGTTCAGGTAGGCACCACGGAAATCTCCTTCCTCTGACTGAGTTGAAAACAGGAACTGGATAGCCTTCTGAACATTTGCATCCTGTGAGGTACATCCATAATTGTACAACCGGAAAGCGCTCCTCAGGGTTTCCACAATACAGTAGGTTTTTTCCCAGTGAGGTTGATTCTCAAACTTCTTCTTGCACCACGTTCCGTCTTGTCTTTGGCGCTTCAAGATCCTAATTCGCGCTGCAAACTTCTGGAGGTTCTTGTACTCTCTGTCTATAGGAACTTCCAGGATATCTTTTTTCAACCAGTAAAGGATGGGCAAGTTCCCACGAGCCAGAAGGAACTCGATAGCCTTGTTGGTGTTGAATTTCATCTTCTGAGTCTTGGCAAGTGTCTCTTCTGCTTTACCTTTCTCTTTCAGGGTTGGGAATGGTGCATATAAACTCTAGAGTCTGCTGGAAGGGATTTTTAAACTGATGCTTTTCGTTCCTGTCGATATAGAGGCTCTGCCCCTCCATGATCACAATTTCTTCTCCTGCATCGTTGACCACCAAGCCCTTTCCCTTTTCCACCTTGACTAAGTGCTCAAAATCATGGCTATGGAGCGGAGTGTTCCCTTGAGGAAGGACTTTGAAATAACGCATGATGATGTTCTGTGAGCCGTCCTCAGGGCCGATGAGGACACGTCTCAAAACATTCTCCACGCCCTCCTCTTCCGGGTATTCCTCCCGGACATCCTCATCTTTTTTGATTATCAATTCTTCCTCCCTATTCTTTGCCAGGGCCATAGAGAATCATACCGGGCAATTTGCCGGTGTGCTTTCCATTTTCGGCAATGATCTCCCCATTGACCAATACATAAGCAAGACCCTGGCTGTATTGATGAGGATTGGAATAGGTCGCTTTATCCCTGAACTCTTCCTTATCAAAGATAGTGATATCTGCAAACATTCCTTCTCTGATCGTGCCTCTTTTTTCCAGCCGAAAGGTTTGGGCCGGCAAAGAAGTCATCTTTCTGATGGCCTCCTCCAGAGAAATAATTCCTCTTTCCCTGACATAGTGAGCAATAACTCGAGGAAAGGTTCCATAATTGCGGGGATGAGGGACTCCTGTTCCCAACTCCTGAACACTGCCGTCAGAGGCATGCATGTTGTAAGGAAGCTTCATCAAAGCTTCCACGTCTTTCTCATCCATCTGGAAAAAGACTCCACTAGCTCCTCTGTTCTTTTCTATATCGATGATTAAATTTACCCCGTTCTCCACCGTAGATTCCTTTCCCTGGGAAAGGAGAATTTCCTTGAGATTCTTCCCCTCATATTCAGGAAAAGCCTGGCATCTTGCAATGTACATAGTTTCCAGCTTGTCGATTCCCTTGCTGGACACGAGTCTTTTTTGAATGACGAAGTCTGCGATCTTCTTGTACATCTGCTCATCTTTCAATCTTTCCAAGAATCTCTCCTCACCTCCCTCAAAAGCCCAGGAAGGAAAACTGCTGGTAAATCCTGAGCTAGTGGCCGTATAAGGATATTGATCTATGGTCACTTCTACTCCCCTTCTTCTAGCTTCCTCTATGGGCAGAGTGATTCTTTCTATTTCATTCCAGACCGCATCATGAGCCAACTTAATATGGGAAATCTGGACCGGAATTCTGTTTTGTTCTCCAATCTCGATGGCTTCTTCTATCGCTTCTGTGATGTGAAGACCTTGATCACGAATATGCGAGGCATACACTCCTCCATATGGAGCTACAGCTGAAACCAGTTCAACGATTTCCTCGGTTTGAGAATATATTCCAGGAAGGTAGGCAAGCCCTGTAGAAAAACCTAAAGCTCCTGCTTTCATCTCCTGATTAATAAGCTCCTTCATTTCTTCCATTTCTTCGGTTGAGGGAGCTTCCATTTTAAAGCCCATCACCTCGCGCCGAATAGTGTTATGTCCGATTAGGCAACCAAAATTGAGGGATATGCCATTTCTCTCCAGTCTTTGAAAAAGTTCGGACAAAGGAAAAGGATGGCCTCCACAATTCCCTCCGATAACGGTAGTGACTCCCTGAAGAACATAGTTATCAACTGTGGGTATTTCATCGATTCCCCGGTCACAATGAGTATGGACATCGATAAAGCCCGGTGAGACGATCAGCCCCTTAGCATCGATGACTCGCTTGGCTTGACTTTCTTCGATGGAACCGACCCTGACAATCTTTTTTCCCTTGATCCCTACATCGGCCTTAAACCAAGGATTGCCGGAACCGTCGATGACAAAGCCATCCTTGATAACCAGGTCATACAGTTTCCCTTGAGAGGAACAACTCACCAGGATGAAAACACACAGAATGCTGAAAATGGATAATATGATTCTGTAAATAATTTTCATGAATATCTCCTTGTAATTTGCCTATTTTATTCCATTTGGCAAAGTTCTGTCAATTTTTCCTCTTAAAAAATGGTTTGATTTTTTTAACAAAGATAAGATAAGGTATTCTCCAATCAGTGAGTTTTTATTCCAAGTCAAAGATGGAGGTCAGAGATGGAGAAATTCATCTTCCTGGACAACGGTGCCACTTCTTACCCTAAGCCCGAAGAAGTCTACACCTTCATGGATAAGTTCTACCGTAAATTTGGCGTGAATCCAGGACGTTCCGGATATGATCTCTGTATGGAGACCGGGGAACTGGTGGAAGAGACCCGTAAGATGCTCACTCAGTTCTTCAACGGAAAAGATCCTAACAGACTCTGTTTTTCCTACAACTCCACCGATGCACTCAACCTTATCATTAACGGGATGCTGAAGCAAGGCGACCATGCCGTCACCACCACCGTCGAGCACAATTCTGTACTCAGGCCTCTTTATCATCTGTTTAAATACAGCGGAGTGGAAGTTGACTACATTCCCTTTGACAGCCGTGGATTCGTTGATCCTGATGACTTCCCTAAGAAATTCAAAAAAAATACCAAACTGGTCATCGTCAATCACGGCTCCAATGTGATCGGGACCATTCAGCCCATCAAAGAAATCGGAAGATACTGCCGGGAAAGTGAGATCCCTTTTGCTGTGGACTGCTCCCAGACAGCCGGAAAAATTCCTATCGATATGGAAGTACAAAATGTGGATATAGTAGCGTTTACAGGGCATAAATCGCTGGTCGGTCCGACAGGAATCGGAGGGCTCTACGTGAGAGAGGGCATACGAATAAGGCATACCCGAGCCGGAGGAACAGGAGTGCGTTCGGCTGTAAGAACCCACTTGGATGAATACCCATACAGACTTGAGTATGGAACACTCAATACTCTGGGAGTGGCTGGACTTCATGCCGGAGTGAAATGGGTTCTAGAAAAAGGTTTGAAGAATATCCATGAACATGAAATGAAGCTCACTCATCTGCTCAGAGATGGCTTAAAAAATATGGAAGGAGTGACTCTTTATTGTCAAGATAATCTTATAAACCATATCAGTATTTTCCTCTTCAACGTGGAAGGCTTGGAAGCCCTCAATACAGGAACCATGCTGGATGTAGATTACAACATTGCCTGCCGCACAGGCCTTCACTGCGCTCCTCTGGTGCACAAACAGCTGGGTACAGATAAGATTCACGGAGCTGTCAGGTTCGGAGTCGGACCTTTCAACACTGAGGAAGATATTAGAACAGCTGTCGAGGCTGTCAAAGAAATCGCCCAGATACGTAAAAAATAAGGTGCAGGGAAATGTCTCCGCTCTAGTTCAGACTGTCAATATCATCCCCTCACTTTGGGACAGCCTTATTTATCACTAAGGCATTGGCTGCGATCTCACAGACGGTTTTTACCTCCACCCCCAGCTCATAGTGCTTGTTGAGTTCCATTAGCTGGTCAATACAATTATGACAGGGAGCAACCACGATCTCCGCTCCTGTTTCCCGAATCTGCTCTGCCTTGATTTTACCAGCCTGAAGGCGACGAGAAGCAAAGCGGGTCATGGCCAGTTGCCCGCCTCCTCCCCCACAGCAGAAATTCTTCTCTCTGTTGGGAGTCATTTCCACAAACTTCGAAGCCGCATGTTTGAGGATAAACCGTTGCTCCTCCACTATTCCGCCCAACCGGACCAGATTACACGGATCATGAAGGGTGATCACCTTTTTGTTCTGGGAAGGATCGAGCATGATCCTCTTTTCTCGGATGTAATCAGCCACTACCTGAAGAATACTTTTTACCGAGAAACCATATTTTCTGTGCAGCCACTCCGGAGCTTCCCAGCGGTTGGAGTTAAAACCATGCCCGCATTCAGCAAGCACCAGAATCCGGGAGTCCAATTTCTTCAAAGATCGCAAAAGCCGATCCGACATTTCTCCTGCTGCCTGATCATCTCCGCTGTATAGACCGTAATTAGTAACATCGTAGTTTTCGCTGGAAAAAGTCCAGCTTTCTCCTGCTGCATAGAAAATCTTAGACACAGCCAGGATGGAAAGAGGAAAAAACATGGGCTCCCGAGGATTAACTGTATAGAGAATTTTGGTCCTTTTCTTATCCATGGGCAGTCCGGCTTCCGGATCATTGACTTCGGCTTGAAGTTCCTCTTCCAGCCACTCCACAGTCTCTATCCAATCCTCTTTGGCTATGCCCATGTTGTTTCCCGCCCTAAGAGCTGTATCCACTGTCGATTGGAGGCCCGGGGGGACAAGCCCCAGATCCGCCAAAACACTTCTTGCCATCCGGATAAGATAGGGGATGTTGATTCCCATGGTGCAATTCAGTGCACATCGGCCGCATAGGGTGCATCGGCCAAAGAGAGTATCCACCCACTCTTCTGTCATCTTCTGGTTAAAATTCCTGGAATCTATCCATTTGGGAATGCTTTTACCGACAAGAGTAAAATATTTTTTGAATACTCTAGCAATCAGATTTAATTTATATGCAGGAAGGGACTTGATCTCTTTATCAGTGAGGTAATAATGGCATGAATCGTTGCACAGGCCACAGCGCACACAGGAGTGAAGATAGGAGGCGTACTCATGATGGATTTTCTCTTGGAAGAGGCGAAGAGCATGCTTCAAATCTTCTGGCTCCAGATTACCGATCCTCTCCTCTAGAGAATCTTTTCCTGACTTTTGCTTGCTCATGGTTTCAGATTACTCTTCTCTTAGGCAGAATATTTCTCCGTCCAAAAAAAAGGCCAAAAAGCGCTCGGCTGTAAAAGAAGAAAAAACAGTGACGGATCTTTCCCACAGGGATGTAGAGAAAAAGAACCATAGCCACCAGAAAAAGGATGGATCTGGGCTCCTTGAGAAAAATATCTGCCAAAACTAAAATCAGAAAAAGGCTGACCAAGATGTTTGCACCGTAGTCATCCATACAACTGATCTTTCTCACATAAGGGAGGAAAATTCTCCTGGCCAGAAGACCCAATCCGCAGGCCAGCCCGATGGAGATCGCACCACAAATAAAATAGCTTAAATAAAGACTTATGCGGAGAGAAATGATGAGAGTGAGAAGATAGAAAAGAGCCGAAAATATGCCCAGATGATAAAGAATGCCGGCAGAATATGTCGCCAAGTGCTTCCGTGCACTTTCCTTTTCCCAAGGCATCATGCCGCGAGTGAAGGCATACCAAATCCCTCTGCTCCCCTTTCCCGCAGGCTCAGCATGAAAAGTTCTTCTTCCGAAGGAGATGGTCTTTAAAACCTCAACGGTTAAGGAGACGAGACAGACGAGAAACGAGAGGATGACTCCGTACCTGAGGATGTCTTGCATGTAGATTCTTATCTCTCAAACGCAACCGTCTGGTTTGGGAAGACCGGCTACCTTGCATGCTCCTTTAGCAGGGCCGGAGGGAAAGAGTTCATAGATGTAGCGGAGCTGAAATCCAGTGTTTTTGCAGACTTTACGCACCATGGGAGCTAACTTCTTCTCCAGATAGTAGTTGCGGATGTAATCAATGACTGCCCAATGATCCTCGGTTAATATATCAATGCCCTCTTCCTTCTTGGCCAGAAGAGTTGCTACTTTCCTGCTCCATTCTTCGGGATGGACTAGGAATCCTTCTTCGCTAACCTCCACTTTTTTCTTTTCATCCTCAATAATCGGCATATTTGGCCCTCTTTTCCTTTGGATTTAAACGCAATATTATAACATACTCTCCTCTTAGGAAAACGGCAAATTTTAAACAGACGACTTCCACCATCAGTCGGAGTCAGGCTTCATCGGAAATGAAAGGGCAAAACAAGAATATAGCTTCTGGCATAACATGAATGACGAAGCCTGACCCCAGAGATTCTGTTGGCAATAAAAATTCTCTTAATTGACAAAATCGGAGCAATCCTTATCATGAAAAGTCATTGAGACGATAAAAGGAGGTTAAGAGCCCATGAAAAAAACATTTAACTGGAAAGTGTCAATAATTCTGCTTCTTATCAGTGCTTCAGCTGCGACATACGCGATCCACTACCTCATCTTTCGCGACATCCATCATATATTTCTCTACATGATCGGTGACATGGGATTTCTCTTTCTTGATGTACTGCTAGTCATTCTGTTTATCGAGCGACTGCTCTCCCAGAGAGAAAAAAAAGCCCTGATGAATAAATTGAACATGGTCATCGGAACATTTTTCAGCGAGGTAGGGCTGGAACTGTTAAAAAAGTTTTCCGACTTCGTAGAGAATTCAGAGAAACTGGAAAAGCGATTGGAGATTCAACCGGAGTGGAAGAAAAAGGATTTCAAAACAGCCATGGTCTCTGCCCAGAGCTTTCCTTATCAGATAAAGATTGAGATCGATAAGTTGAGTGAGCTGCGTGATTTTCTCCTCGACAAACGCAACTATCTTCTGCGTCTGCTTGAAAATCCTAATCTCCTCGAACACGACCGTTTTACTGATTTCCTCTGGGCTGTAACCCATCTTGCCGAGGAGCTCGCCTTCAGAGGCCTTAAGCTGGAGTCTCTTCCTCAATCAGACTTTCATCATCTAGCCGGCGATCTTAAAAGAGCCTATTCCCAGCTAACCCGTGAATGGATTGCTTACACATCGCATCTCAAGGAAAGTTATCCCTTTCTTTTCTCCCTTGCAGCAAGGGTAAATCCCATGAATCCCCAAGCCTCACCAATTGTTACCTGAGAGCCATCTTTTCTCGGCTTGTCGATTCTGGTCGATCCCAGCCCTGCGCCTCTTGAAGATAAAGTAAGAAGAACGCATTTCTGATATTCCCAATCGTCTTCTATTGCCATATCCTCTGTCCTCTGTTATAGATATTTAAAAAAGGGTATGTTCAATCTCCACAGAATGAAAAAAGTCCTGAAAAAAGCTTTACTTATCAGCGGCGCAATATTCTTATTCCTTGCTTTGCTCATCCTCATCGCCTCTTTCATCATCTTCTACAAGAAATCTGTGATCAAGGGAATGCTCGAGAGGTATGTGGCAGACAAGACAGGTGTGGCCATAGAAATCGGGCACCTTGACTATGAGTTATTCCCCTTGAGGATTGAAGCCCGGGCAGTAAAAGTTCGAACAAAAATCAAAGAGACGGATGTGGACGTTTACCTGAATATACTCGGTGCGCGGAGCGAGCTCAAGCGTTTGTGGAAAAAGGCAAGTCCTCTCTTCGACTCAGTAGAGATGGATGGGGCACAGGTTGATGTCCGAATTAAAATGGGAGGGGAAAAAATCGATGTCCAAAAATTTCTTCTGAATATAAACCAATCTTCAAAATTTGTCCGGAAGATAGAACTTAAAAACTCTGCTCTGCACCTGAGTCTCTCCTCCCGGAACATTCACTTACAGGATCTGGATTTATCTCTGCATTCAAACCAGAAAAATGGAGAAATCACCTATTCACTGGCTTGTAAGAAGCTTTTGGGTGAGATGGATAGCCGAAAAGTCTTCCTCGATACATCAATTCGCTCTTCAGGTGTGATTTCTCTTGCCGAGCTTACCTCTATGGAGGGGAATCTTTCTCTCGATTCCTTTAAAGTGAGTCTCAAGGAAAAGAACCTTTTTCTAGATGAGATTCTGTTCAAGTTCAGGGGAGAATTCCCGAAAGAGGGAGATTTCCTCCTCCTGCCTCGAGTTGAGCTGGATGTTCCTGGCTTGACTACCCTGTCAAGTGCCGTTAAGCTTGATTTCAAAGAAAAAATCTCTCTTCTCCTCAATCCCCAGGTAAAGACCGACGATGTGGAAGCTGTATTCGCTCTTCTCCGTCCTTATCTTCCTGCCCAGCTCAAGAGTTTAAAAGTCAGAGGGGGAGCTTTATTTAAAGGAGAGGTACAAATCTTTGAAGGTCTCTCAGGAAGAGAGATGACCGTGGATGGCCGGCTCGCCATGGATGCCTTACACGTTGGTTTTTCGAATCCTTCTTTATCAATAAGAGGTCTTGCTAAGGGAAAATTCGGAATCAGAGGATCGGGTTCGACTGTGGATGTTTCTGGCCGTCTGAAATTGTCAAAAGGTTTCTTTTCCACAAAAAACATAAAATGTGAGAAGTTTTCCCTGGTAGGCCCTGTCAATTTCAGGATGATTGATTCCTCCCTTAAAATCTCCCCGCTTCAGGCAAGTCTCAAAATGCTGACCATCACTCCCAGAGAAAAAAACATAATCTTAGACGAGGCAAGCATACAAGCTCAAGCAGAAGTTACCCTCAAAAGGAAGAAAATCAATCTCTCTGACTTCTCTCTTGATATACCCTCACTCTTTTCTTTCTCCGGCTGGGCCAGAGCAGATCTCACTCCGGAAGGCACAAAAATGCTCTCTCTCAAGAGCGAAAAAATCCATCTTCAAGACCTTTTTAAAACATTTCCATGGCTTTATCCTGAAAAGCTGAGAGGATGGGTGCTTGAAGGAAGCTTTGGTCTTGAGGTAGAAGCCTGGAATTCGCCTAGAATCCCGGATAAAGAATGGAACATCACAGGTAAATTGAATATGGACGGTCTTAACTTCTCCAATCCTTCTTTTACCATTGCCGGAGAGTCTCTTGCTCCACGACTGAGGTTTCAGGGAAGCCTGGACAGCAGCCTTAAAGATATCACATTTGAGCTTGGCTTCGATCTTCCTCAGGGAGAGACACTGTGGAAGGAATATTATCTCAACTGGAGCAGAATTCCACTTGCCACAGAAATAAGAGGAAAGTTCCAAACCACGCTTCAAAAATTCAGCGATCTCAAATCAGAGACATTCATCTCTTCTCTGGGAAAAATCTCTGCACAAGGCTCGCTAGGCATAAAGCCTCCTTCATCCATAAACCTTTCGCTATCCGCTTCAGGACTGAACCTTCAGTCTCTCTTTTCCCTCCTTCCCAAGAGTCAATCCTCCAGTTCCTCATCTTTAAAATTAAATGGAAAGCTAAACAGCCAAATCCGGCTGAAGAGAGAAAAAAATCTGCTCTCAGTAACAGGATCCATCCAGTTGGCAGAGGGGATGCTGGAACAGGAGGAAAAAAAATTGGCTCTCGACGGGATGGAGGCAAACATCCCTTTTCACTATACGAGCATGATGGAAATCAGCTCCGATGAAGAGAAGCATCAAGAAAAAGGATACTTCCTCATCAAGTCGGCGAAACTTGCTTATTTCAGCCAAAGTCCTTTACGCTTTGGCCTCCGTTCCAGCAGGAATAAACTTACAGTTGAATCCTTTTCCCTGGATGTTTTTGGAGGAAAAGCCCTTTTCGGAGATATCCATATCCAGCTCGAACCAAAGCTATCAAAGACCTCAGGCCGTACCTCATTCGCCCTCAATGATATAGACCTTTCGCAACTTCCTTTTGTCTCGGGAAAATTCCCTCTGCAGGGAAAGGGACGGATCGACCTTCCCCGCATTGAAGTCACTCCTGATCATGTTGAGACCGAAGGCCAGGCTAAAATAGACATCTTCGGGGGAAATACCACCATCGATCAGATAAGAATCGAAAAACCTTTTTCAAAAATGAGGACAATCTCCTGTGATATCAGCTTTTCGGGCATAAACCTGCAAAAAGTCACGGATATGCTGCCTTTTGGCCGGGTTACGGGCATCATAAACGGCGAAATTCATAAGCTCAGCCTTTCATATGGACAGCCGGAAAGCTTTACTCTCCGCATTGAATCAGAGCCAAGAAAAGGGATCCCACAAAAATTCAGTCTTAAGGCAGCCAACGATTTGGCTATAATCAGTTCCGGTAATCAACAACTGCAGCCAGGAAAAGGTTGGACTCGATTTATCTCTAACTTTCGCTACAAAAAAATAGGCATCTTCTGCTCTCTCAAGAATGACCTGTTTACCCTGAGAGGAACCATCAAAGAGAAAGGAGTGGAATATCTGGTGAAGGGGTCCTGGATCTTTGGCATCAATGTCATCAATAAAAAGCCCGAAAATCAGATCAGGTTTAAAGACATGCTCAACCGTTTGAAGCGAATAAGTTACGCGAAAAAATTCCCGTGACCAGGCATTTCTGTTTTTGCTATAATCAGAGAGAATCAGATGACACCATGAAAGGGGATATCATGAGGAAAAAAATCACAGCCTTTATCTGTTTTGGCTGGCTGTTGTCGCTTCTTGTGTCTTGCTTGACCATAAACATCTATTTTCCCGAAGCCACTGTAAAGAGGACAGCCGATGAAATCGTAGAAGAGGTCAGAGGGACTAAAGAAGAAGACAAGGCCAAGAAAGATAAGAATCTCTCCACACCTTCCTTTTCTCTCGTGCCTATTGCTTACGCCCAGGAACAAGAAGAAGAAAAAATCACCACCCCAAAGATACGGGCCATCAAAGAATCGCTTAAAGAAAGATTTCCCTCTCTTGTATCATATTTCGATGCCGGAAACATCGGAGAGGGTATTGACGGATATCTTCATAGAATAAATGAAGACAATTTATCTTTAAAGCAAAAGGCTGCCTTGAGACAACTGGTTAAAGATGAAAACAAGGACAGAGAAAATCTCTATGCCGAGGTGGCCAATGCTCTGGAGATCGATCCAAGCCAGATCCCCCGTATCCAAAAAATATTTGCCCAGAGCTGGATCAAGAACGCTCATCCTGGATGGTGGATCCAGAATGAGGCTGGTGAATGGATGCGCAAAACCGAGGAGACGCTCGGCTAGGAATTCCTGTTGTTCCTCTGCTCCCAAAGGTGTTTGATGGTTTTTCCTTTAACATAGTAGATAACATCCTCTCCGATATTAGTGGCATGATCAGCAATCCTCTCCAGATGCCGGCCTACCAGGATTAAATCCACTGCCCTTCGAATGGTAGAAGGATCCTGCATCATGTAGGTAAGCAGCTCCCGGAATATCTGATCGTTGAGACTATCCACCTCATCATCCCTCTGGCAGACACTCCTAGCCAGCTTATCATCCCGGTTGATAAAGGCATTTATGGCGTCTTTCACCATGTTCTGGGCCAATCTTGCCATGCGGGGAATGTCGATAAGAGGCTTTAAGAGGGGAAGGTTGATCAGTTCCAAGCTCCGCTCAGCGATGTTGACAGATTGATCGCCAATTCTCTCCAGATCGCTGGCAATCTTCATGGCTGAAGTGATAAACCGCAGATCTGTGGCCATGGGTTGTCTGAGCGCCAGAAGTTTCAGACACAGCTCATCGATTTTTATATCCAGAAGATTGATATTCTCTTCCTTTTTTAAAACTTCTCGGGCTAATTCTTCCTTCCGGTCTTTCAAACTTTTGACAGCAAGGAGGATCGACTCTTCTGTCAGGGAAGCCATTCTCAGCAGCTCCTCCTTCAGAGTATTCAATTCTTCATCAAAGCGCCTTTCCATTCTAACCTCCTGTTCATATAAAATCTTAAGCTTTATCTAATTTCATAGAGTCTTTATTTCTTTTTTCTTGTTATGTTTCAATCCGCTGCGTTATCCGAACCTCCCTGTTATGTAATCTTCGGTAAGCTTGTTGGAAGGATTGGTAAAGATTTCCCTTGTATCGCCGTATTCGACGAGTTCTCCCAGCATCATAAAAGCTGTGTAGTCGGCGACTCGAGCGGCCTGTTGCATGTTATGGGTAACAATAACAACTGTGTAATTGACTTTCATCTTTTCGATTAGATCCTCAATCTTGGCGGTTGCGATGGGATCAATGGCTGAACAGGGCTCATCGAAGAGCATCACTTCTGGATTAACGGCTAACGAACGGGCTATGCACAGTCTCTGCTGCTGTCCCCCCGAGAGCGAGAAGGCATTCTCCCTCAACCTGTCTTTGACTTCTTCCCAGAGCGCTGCTTCCCTCAGGCTCTTCTCCACGATTCTTCCGATTTCTCTTCTCTCCCGCATCCTATCTATCCGCAATCCATAAGCCACATTATCGAAGATTGACTTGGGGAAAGGATTGGGTTTTTGAAACACCATTCCCACCTTCTTCCTCAGCTCCACCACATCCATCTTGGGAGAATAAATATCTTGGCCATCCAAAAGTACCTTCCCCTCAATCTTGGTCCCTAGAATAACATCATTCATCCTGTTTAGCGTCCGGATAAATGTCGATTTGCCACAGCCCGAAGGTCCGATGATAGCTGTTACTTTATGTGCCTGGCAGGCTAAACTGACATCCTTCAAGGCGCGTTTATTCCCGTAGTAGAAATTCAGATGTTTTGTCTCGATCTTCGTCCCTGCTTTCATCGTCTACTCTCTTTTCACTCTTCTCAACCTGTATCTGACGATAATAACGGCCAGATTCATCATCAGGATCAGCAGGAGAAGCACTAAAGCTGTCCCGTAAGCCAAAGGCCTGACCTGGGAGATTGCATGATGCTGAGTGGCCATCACATACAGATGGTAGGGCAACGCCATGAACTGGTCTCCCAAAGATTTGGGCAGGAAGGGAAGATAGAAGGCAGCCCCAGTAAACATGATTGGAGCTGTCTCCCCTGCTGCCCTGGCTAGACCCAAAACCGTTCCGGTCAGCATCCCTGGTAGGGAGTAAGGGAGTACGTTTGTCCTAATGCTCTGCCACTGGGTCGCTCCCAAAGCCAGAGCTCCCTCCCGGTAGGAATTGGGGATGGCTTTTAACGCTTCTTCACTGGCAGTGATGGTCCAGGGGAGAGTCAAAAGCCCCAGTGTCAAACCCGCAGAGAGAATGGATGTTCCAAGCCTCAAGATGTTGACAAATAGAATCACTCCAAACAGACCATAGACAATGGAAGGAACACCCGAAAGGTTGCGGATGGAAAGACGGATAATCCTCGTCAACCGGGTTTGTTTGGCATACTCATTCAAATAAATGGCGGTGAACATCCCCATGGGCACAGCCAGGATTGCGGTTATGATGGTCACAAGGAATGTACCAACGATGGCCGGGAAAATGCCCCCTTGTGTCATTCCCCGGCGAGGGGCCTGGGAAAGAAATTCCCAACTGATGACTCCTCCGCCTTTGCTTCCGATATCATAGAGAAAAAGCAACAGAACAGCGAGTACCGTGTAGAGGCATACTCTCAAGAAGAAAAAACCCAGAAATTGTGTGATTTTCTTATTCATAGCTCTCTCTCTTGGTATTTATGAAGAATGATGTCCGAGATCAAGTTCACTGCAAATGTTATGAGAAAAAGGACAAGACCGATGGCAAAAAGAGCATAGTAATGAGTGGTATAATAAGGGACTTCACCCAGCTCAATGGCAATAGTGGCGGTCATGGTTCGGATTGAACTGAGGAAACTCCGTGGAAAAGCAGGCGCATTTCCGGTAGCCATGAGCACTGTCATCGTCTCGCCGATTGCCCGGCCCATGCCCAGCATCACGGCTGCGATGACTCCTGAAAGAGCTGCTGGAATTTTAATCCGGACAAGCGTCTGCCAGCGCGATGCTCCCAAGGCCAGCGAAGCTTCACTGTATGCCCGGGGCACAGCATTGAGCGAATCCTCTGAAATGCTTATGATGGTGGGCAGTGCCATGATAGCCAACAGAATCGATCCGTTGATGGCATTCAGGCCGTTGCTGAGCCCGAAGATTTTAGCTATGGCCGGGCCAAAAAGAACAATGCCCAAAAAGCCCACAACAACAGAAGGAATACCAGCTAAGATCTCTACGATGGGTTTGACTATCTCTCTGACTCTCCAGTGAGCCACATCCGAAAGATAGGAAGCCACTCCTATGCCTATGGGCACAGCTATGGCCAGTGCACCAAAGGTCACCATCAATGTGCTGACTACCATGGAGAGGATGCCGTATTGCGGCTTGACAGGAGAAGTCGGATCCCAGTTTTTGCCGAGGAAAAATTCTTTAATATCAACCTCTCTGAATGCAGGAATAGATGTGTAGAGAAGAAAGAAAAAAATGCCTATCAAGATGGCGACTGCCAGAATTCCGTTGGTGAAAAAAAAAGCGCGGATAGCTGATTCTTTGAGCTTGACCCAGCTTGTTCTTTTCATCTTGATATAAGATAGCACAGTGATCGTCGATTGTGTAAAAAAAAAGAAAGGTGGCCGGGCAGAATGAAGGTAAACACTCTGCCCAGCTAATCTCTACAGAAATTATTTCATATTCTTCTTGTTCTCCTCTTGATAGTTAGATCCGATAGGGAAAAAACCTTCGCTCTTTATGATTTTCTGCCCTTGTTCACTGATCTCAAACTTGATGAAATCCAAAACAGCACCTTGCGGCATCCCAGCCGAGGATTGGAAGAGAGGACGGGCCACAGGATAATCACCCGAATCGACTGCCGCTTTATCAAGAGGTGAATAGGCATTTGAGCCATTATTTTTGGCCACCTTCAAGATCATTATGCCTTTCCTCACCGTTCCATCGGAGTTCAATGTGTAGCCAACACCAACATAGCCGATGCCATATTTATCTTTGGTTACACCTTCAACGATCTGGGCATTCCCGTTCATCCGCTTCATATCCTGAGAATAATTCTGATTTCCCAGAACATGTTCCTGAAAGAAGACATAGGTCCCGGAATTGGATTGCCTTCCATAAAGAGAAACAGGCCAGTCCGGTCCACCCACTTCCTTCCAGTTGGTGATATCTCCTCTGTAGATAGCCCCGATCTGGTCCATGACCATCTCGCTGACCGGATTGTTCTCATTAACAATAACACTTAGACCATCCACAGCGATGATGAACCTGTGGGGGATGGTTCCTCTATCCTCGGCCATCTTAATTTCTTTGTCTTTCATCGGCCGGGAATGGTTGGCAATATCGCATGTGCCGTTGATCAAAGCAGCAATACCTGTCCCCGAACCCCCTCCCAGAACGGCGATTGGATTATGAGGGTTCTTTTCCATGTAAGCTTCTGCAAGAACCTGGACCAGGTTCACCATGGTGTCTGAGCCCTTAACCTGGATCATCTTCTTCTTGGCAAACACAGGACCCGCAGCTAGAAGGCTCAAACATACAAAACCAATCAATACTCTTCTAAAATTCATAACTTAACCTCCATTTTAAAATTTAAACCAGACTGTGAAGTTGGCATAGACATCCTCTGAAGGCTTTTCCCCTTCATCAGGATCGCCGTAGAAGACATACTTGATGTTAGGGATAAGCCAGACATTCTTGGCTGCATTCCAGCTTATTCCGGCGATGATTAGGTTAAAAGGGGCACCTGGATTATTGGCAAAGGGAATATAATCAATGCCTGTTCCCTTGAAGTTGGACTCGAATCCATCACCGAACATTCTATCATAGCGGGCGATGAGATCTACATCCTTGGCTGCTTTGAACACGCCAAAAGCAGAAACGATGTCGTAGTTGTTTTTCAAGTCGTCACCATCCTCGACTTTTTGTTTGAAATGCCTCCTTGCATACAGCAGTCCTACTCTTCCCCAGTCTCCCTGGTAAGCGCCAAATCCCTGATAGAGATAGTACCTCTTCTCCAGGGCAGCATGCTCATAATCGCCGTAGACCTCAAGAGTCAGGCCATTGGCAGGCTTGAAAGCAAGTGAACCATAGATCCTCTTACCCTGGTCAGTCTCTCCCTTATTGGAAGCGCCGTTACCGAACAGGAAGTAGTAGTTAACGGCTTTCCCTTCATCCAGGTGGCCTTTAAGGCCGATACCAAAATCTCTGGAAGATGCGAGCTTCATCAAATCAAGAGGGGTTTTCTCCAAGGATCTGTAGCCCCAGATATCCTCGATGTTATGCCCGAATGTGGGAGTAGAGACTATGCCGAAAAGAACTTCTTGTCCGCCTGTTTTATAGCTCAGATATGCATCCTTCACGACTGCTGACAATGTCGCACTGGAGTCGAAGGGGAGTTTCCCGGGGGAATTCATCTCGAACCTGAGTCGGACTTTGATGTTGTCGGCGAGCTGGGAGTCCGCCGTAAAATAAATTCTGCGGAACCAGAAGCCATGACGACCCTCAACCCCACCATCATCGATATTCCCGGAGTTGTGGTTAAGAACATAGTAGTACTCACCAATCATGTAGCCCTTGATCTTGACCTGTGATTGAGCCAGGTGCGGAAGAAGGGCGATCGAAAGTGCTATCAACAGAAGGGTGTTCCATTTTTTCATTTGATTACTCCTTTTCAATTTTGTGCTTCTCATTCATTCAATCTCCTCACTCAAATTTCTTCCCCATTATCGGCGTTCTCTGTTAATGAAAAATAAAATTTCTGTTAATTTTTGGTTAATTTTTAGGAAATCAGGGACTTGTACCGATTTCCTGAGATCGGGGTACAGCCCCTTGAAATCCTGAGGTTAAAATCAGGCAGGTAAAAAAACGGTGAATTTGGTTCCCTTTCCTGGAGTACTCTCCACCCTCACTTCACCATTATGCATGAGAACTATATGTTTAACGATAGAAAGACCCAACCCAGTCCCCCCTAACCTTCTGGAGCGGGACTTGTCTATAACATAAAATCTTTCGAATATTCGAGGCTGCTGCTCTTCAGGAATGCCAATTCCAGTATCCTCGACTTCAACGGAAACCTTTCCATCTGCTTTCTTCAAAGAAATGGAGATGGTGCCCTTTTCTGTGTATTTTACCGCATTATCTACGATGTTCATCAACATCTGTTCCAGTTTAAAAGAATCACCCTTGATGATGGGAATATCATCCTCGGCTGAAAACTCCATTTTCAGGTCTTTCTCTTTTATTTTTTGCTCGAATATTCTCAAGACATTCTCCATCAATTTCTTCAGATTAACATCTTCTACTTCTAGCTTCACTTCTTTTTCTTCCACTTCTGAAAGAAAAAGCAGATCCTTGACAATGTTGATCAGCCGATCGGTATGTCTTTTAATAATCTCGACATAGCCCAGGTATTTGTCATCGACCTCTTCCTCCAAGGTTTCAACAAATCCTTTGATAGCTGTCAAGGGCGTTCTCAGCTCATGGGAGACATTCATGACAAAATCTTTTTTTATCTTCTCCACTCTTTTGATTTCAGTTATGTCATGAAAGGTGATAACCACCTCTTCTCCGGTCTCCAAGAGCGCTGCGCTGCAGAGAAGAATTCTCTGGACAAACGCTATTTCTCTGGCAAGGCTTCTCTTTTCCTCCATAACCATCTTTACCAGATCATTAAATTCAGACTCTCTTAAAACTTCCCAATAAAATTTTTCTTCCGTAAAGCCGGTATGAGTCAACTTTCTGAAACTATCGTTGCAGAACAGTATTTTTCCATTCTGATCCAGAACCAATAGACCCTCTTCCATCGAGGAAAGAATGCCGTTAAGTTCTTTTTTCTGACGTGATAGCTCTGTAAATAAGTATTTCATGCGTTCTGTCATGAAGTTGAATCCTTCCGCCAGCTCTCTCAGTTCGTCGCGATTCTTCAAGAAAACCTTTGTGTTGAAATCTCCAGCGGCAACCCGCTTGGAAGCATCGCTCAGCTCTTTTATGGGACGAGTGAGTGTTCGGGAAAACACAAGCGCCCCCATCAACGAAACAAGAGTGATTATTAAAATGATCTTACCGATATCCATCCTTAAACTGGAAAGGAGTTTGTTGATATCTTCTACAAACAGACTGACTCGCAGGACATGGGAAATCTTCCCCTTTCTTTCTATTGGTAAACCCACATATAACATTTCCTTTTTGACAGTTTTGCTGTAGCGCAAAGACTGGCCGATTTGGGCCCTAAAGGCAGTGGATATCTCAGGGCGCGACCTGTGGTTCTCCATCACTGCCGGATCTTCCTCAGAATCAGCCAACACAACTCCTTTCCTGTCGATAACAGTGATTCTTGTATTGATCTCTTTTCCGAATATCTTGACAAAGGCATCCATTTCTTCAAAACGCTCATCATCCAAGAAAGGAATGATTTTCAGTTTCAAGGAGCTGCCGAGGTGTTCGAGATCACGGGAAAAAGTGTCCAGGTAAAAGTTCTTTATAAGGTGAGAAGAGAATACAAAAAAGAGGGCTGTCAGGACAATGATGATCAATAAATATCCGCCAAAAACTTTGAGCAGAATAGAACGCTTCATTCTTCCAGTTTGTAACCCACTCCCCTGACGTTTTTGATGAAGCGGGCTGCTTTTGCCAGCTTTTCTCTGAGATGGTTGATATGGACATCCACTGTCCTGTCCAATACAGCCTTTTCCTCCCCCCAGAGATGATCGAGGATCTGATCCCTGGTGAAAACCCATCCCTTTTTTGTTGCCAATAGATGCAATATCTTAAACTCACTCAGGGTCAAGCTGATTTTCTCTCCGCTCACATAGACCTCATGCTTTAACGGATGGATAACAAGAATATCTCCGATCTTTATTCTCTCCTCATCTCTTTCTTGGCTTGGCCTTCGCAACACAGCCTTGACTCTGGCCACCAGTTCGTTAGGAGAGAAAGGTTTAGTTATGTAATCATCAGCGCCCAGTTCCAGTCCTAGAATTTTATCTGTTTCGGTTCCTTTGGCAGTTAGCATGATGACGGGAATCGTGGAATATTCATCCTCTTTTTTTAAATATTTGCAGACATCCAAACCGTCTGCATCGGGTAACATCAAATCGAGAATGATGAGGTCCGGCTTTTTTGATGCGATGGATTTCAGAAAATATCCTGCTTCTAAGTATCCCCTGACTTCAAACCCAGCTCTCTTGAGATGCAAGGAGACGAGCTCGACAATATCAGGCTCGTCATCGACGATGGCGATCAATTTTTTCAATCGCACTCACCTCTTGTTTACGAATTGCGGCCTGAATCGAAATCCTTCACCTGGTATGTGCATTATACATTTTCATCCTGGAAGATACAATTTCATTCTCTCAGATGGTCTCTGTAAAGGATGGATAGGAACCAATGCTTTATTCAAGACTGTCCTAATTAGGCGTCGGTTCCTGTCCATCCGAAGCCCATAGTGGTGGGTGGGAGGGTCTTGGCGAGGATGGATGGGAACCGCCGCCCCCTGCCTGCTTGCACAACCAACCTGCTTCATTTAGAATATGTTCAAAAATCTGAGGAGGCAGCGATGAAAACGGTCCGCTCAGCAATGTATCGGACGGCTTTGCTCTTTTTTTTATTATCTTTTCTTAACTCCGCTTCCTTCTCCGAGCTCTCAGTGAAAGAGATTGTGGAAAAAAACATTCAAGCGGCAGGGGGAAAAGAAGCTCTGGCCCAGGTTAAAAATTTCTCTTTTCAAGCAGGTTCAAGAACATACTATCTTTCTTCTTCAGGAGAGATGAAAATCACAGAGGGAAAAAAGCCGGTGATCACGGAAGTGATCCTGGTGGATAAGGAAAAAGCCAGGAGAAACTGCTTTAATATTCTCAGCGAATACGAAGGCATGGAGAAAGCAACTTACCAGATAATGGCGAAGCTACGCAGCGGCCTGTTCACGCTTGCCCATTTTGCGGATCAACTTAAGTTTCAGGGCTCAACAACTTTTGGTCCCAAAAAGCACTACATGCTCACATCCAAAGTCGACGATTTGGAGGTGGAGTTTTACCTAGACCCAGATGACTATTCTCTCAAAAGAGTGGTGATGAAAGGTTATGATGCGGAAAACAACAAGTACGAAGTAAACCACGACTTCGGTCCTTACCAGGAAACAGCCGGCATAAGGATTCCCTCTTCCTGGTTCCGATCCCAAGTAGGCACAAGGGGACAACTCCATGAAATAACCGATGTGAAGCTTAATCCTGCTTTAGATAAAGATTTCTTCTCAACATTAGCGGTGAATGTAGGGGAAGTTGGAATAGCGAAAGGAGTACTGAGCGGAAATGTCGTTGAATTTACTTTTCAACGTGGGATGCTCATAATCGGCACCAACTGGACAGAAAAATGCATGCAGGGTGCTGGATTTAAGGCAAAAGATAAACTCATCCTTCAGGTCAATGACAGAGAGATCGAGGTCGACTTCTATGATGCATCCCCTTCCAGGGGCGAGGTCGGCCCCGGAGCAAAATTTATCTTGCCCAATCGTCGAAGCGAAAATTATCTGATCTACCTCTGGTCTCAGGAATATCAGAAACTGGCAGAAGAATTAGGACCACTTTTGCCCATCCGACTCAAGAGAAAATAAAAAGGAGAACAACAATGGCAGATCTCAGCCGTCGAAATTTCTTAACAGCTTTCGGCTCAGGGCTCTTGAGCCTGGGATTATCCAAGAAAGCCGAAGGTTTTTCTCCAGGAAAGAATGTACAGGATAAATCCTCTGCGCTCAAGATTCAGAAATATAATGCCCTGGGAAAAACCGGACTCAAGGTTTCTGATGTCAGCTTTGGAGCTATTTCTCTTTTTGAACCCAATGTGTTGCGCTACGCATATGAGTGCGGAGTCAATTATTTTGACACAGCAGAAGACTACCTGAGGACAAAGAGCGAAACTTACATCGGCCAGGCTCTGAAAGACATTCGGGATAAAGTCATCATCACCACCAAACATGGCTATTCACCCCGGGATAAGATCACCAAGGAGGATATCATCACTCGTGTTGAGGCCAGTCTGAAACGGATGCAGACAGACTATGTGGATGTGGCCATGATTCACGGAGTCAGCGATCTTTCTTCCCTGGAAAACGAGGATCTCCAGGCTGCCTATTCTCAACTCAAGCAGGATGGTAAGGTCCGTTTCACAGGCTTTTCCACTCATAATCCCAAGCTCACACTCGAACAGGCTTTAGAGAGCGATTTTGGCCAAGTCATCCTCTTCATCTACAACCACATGGAGGGAAAAGAGATTGAACCTCAGATAGAAAAAGCCCGGCAGAAAGGTATCGGGCTTGTTGCCATGAAGGTTTTTGCCGGCGGAAAGCATGGAAATCTCCAGTCTCTGATCAGCAAAGAAACGAGCTATCCTCAGGCTGCCATCCGCTGGGTTCTGAGCAATCCCAACATCGATTGTTTAATAGCAACCATGAGCAGTTATTCCCATGTAGAAGAGTATGTCGCCGCATCTGGAAAACCTCTCAACAGAGCTGATCTTGAGGTGCTTGCAGAATATCAGCACCAAGTCGACAATCAATACTGCCGTGTGAGCTGCCAGGAGTGCCTTGAAGCCTGTCCCCATAACGTGGCCATCAATGATGTGCTTCGTTACAAGATGTATTTCGAGGATTACAGGATGGAAAAGGAGGCCATGCGCTATTATAAGGCCATGGAAGAGAGTCAAAAGCCCATTGTCTGTGCCAGCTGCCGAGGGTCCTGTGGCTCAGCCTGTCCTTATGGCCTCCAGGTTAAGGAAAAGCTTATCCATGCTCATGAGATATTATCCGTATAACATGGATAAGCAAGCTTAATATTTCTGAAAAAGTGATTGAGTAAACCCCGTTATAAAGGACAGGGCTTTCTAACGGGGTAAAGGAGATAGCGATATGAAAAATTTATTCTTGTTTTTCATCCTATTTATCTCAGGAAGCTTTTTCATGATGCTGGCTTCTCAGGATTTTGAGGAGGATATCTTCGATACTTCCCAGGGCCAGCTAAAAATCATGTTCATCGGCCATGGAACTCTGATGTTTACATTCGGAGAGAAGATTATCCACGTCGACCCCGTAGGCCGGTATGCCGATTACAGCCAGCTTCCCAAGGCAGATATGATCTTCATCACCCACGAGCACGGCGATCATCTGGATCCACAAGCCATCGCTGCAATTCGTACTGACAGCACTGATATTATTCTCACCGAAAAATGCACCGAGAAAGTCGACGGCGGAATCGTCATGAAAAACGGCGACACAGAAACCGTCCAGGGACTGAAGATCGAAGCTGTTCCAGCCTACAACATCGTCCACATGCGTCAAGGCAGCGTGCCTTTCCATCCCAAAGGAGATGGAAACGGCTACATAATAACTTTCGGCGACAAGAGGGTCTATGTCGCCGGGGATACGGAGAATACGCCAGAGATGAAGGAGCTGGAAGATATCGACATTGCTTTTTTGCCCATGAATCTTCCCTACACCATGACTCCTGAGATGGTGGCAGACGCGGCCAAAGCTTTCAGGCCCAACATCCTTTATCCCTATCACTACGGAGATACGGACACCTCAGAGCTTGTGGAATTGCTCAGGGATGAGAAAGACATTGAAGTGCGTATCAGGGATATGAAATAACTAGTCGTAGATCAAATAGGATTTCCTCATCTCGGAGAAATCTCTCAATCCATTCGTATAGCTTTGCACAATATTTCTAACCTCTTCCCCATTTTCGATGGCTTCCCTAATCGTGGAAGTGCCCATGATTTTATCGAAATAATCCTCATGAAATCGAAATTTCTCAGGGTAGAGATTCTTGACCGTCTTTATAATATGGAGAGTGGTCTCAAAAGGTCTGTATTTTCCTCTATTCAAGATATGGATCTGGGCTCCTCCGCATAACTGCCCTTCATATTTGGAAAAAGCGGGTGTAAACCATGCTTCCCTGAAGGTGGCTCCTGGGAGCATAAGGGCGTTAAGCCTTTTGGTCAGCTCGTGGCCGTCGATCCAAGGCGCTCCGAACAATTCAAAGGGTCTTGTGGTTCCCCTGCCTTCAGATATACTGGTTCCTTCCAAAAAGACCTGGCCGGGATAAACAGTGGCTGTATCCAGTGTAGGTATATTGGGGGAAGGAATGATCCAGGGAAGATTTATTTCATCATACCACATCTTCCTCTCCCAACCTTCCACGGGAATAATTGTTAGGCTGACTTTCTTCTTCAAGAATCGATCGTTGAAAAGCTGGGCCAGCTCCCCCACTGTCATCCCGTGTCTTACCGGGATGGGATAAAGGCCTACGAACGAACTGTGCTCAGGATATTCCAGCAGCGGCCCCTCCATATCTTCACCGTTTATGGGATTCGGCCTGTCCAAGACTATGAAATCAATACTGTTCTCTGCGCAAGCTTCCATGCAGTAGGCCATGGTGGCAATGTAGGTATAGATTCTTGTTCCCACATCCTGGATGTCAAAGACCATCACATCCAGGCTCCCGATCATGCCTGCTTCAGGAATTTTTCCCTTCTCTTGAGTGTCAAATGTGCGCATGTAGTCATCGATGTTTTTGAGCATTCCAGAAAAAGGCTTCTCCGACTGTCCGTAAAGGCTGAAGACCGGAATATCATATTTTTCATCTCTATAGAAAGGCACATACTCTCCGGCCTGGGCGTTACCTCTTACACCATGCTCAGGTCCGTACAATGCAGCCAGATTTATTCCTTTATTTTCATAAAAAAGGTCTATGGTGCTGTGTAAAAGGCTGTCAACTCCACTTGGATTTGTCACCAGTCCTACTTTTTTCCCTTCCACCAGATCCAGATGTTTCTCCAGAAAAACCTCGACTCCCGGCTTTACCCTGGATAGCATCGGAGAAACGGCCTCCTCTGTTCCTCTCTCGCAGGCGGGGACAGTGCTCAGGATTATTAATAAACAAATGGCGAATATTCCTTGCTTAAAACTTCTCATGGATATCTCCTCATTTAATCATTCCTTCCCGGAACTTCCACAAAGGTGTATGTTTCGGCTGTAAATATCCATAGGGTTATCCTTCTCCAGCTCAATGGGCCGAAGCCGGAAGGAATAGAAGTAGGATTTTGGCCACAAAGTGCACCACTCATGAGGCCGTGCTCCCCAGCTATTGTCTCCGCCTACACCTGTCTGCTTGAAGTCAAGGTGGAGAGTGAGCGACTGCTTCCGGGTCATCTCAAACTTATGCTTTGCTTTCTCCATATCTGAAATCGTGTAGTGATGGGCACTGACGCTCAAAAGGGGCATGCCCACGGCCAAGAGGCCTACTCCTTCCTGGTTGGTCAGGGAGACCCAGCGGATATCTGTCTTGTTTCCATTCTCCTGAGGCCGGGAATAATCCACAAACTGTTCATCCACTGTTCCGCTGTAAAGGCCGATTCTGGCTCCACTCTTGCGGTCCCAGTATGTTTCATGAGGACCGCGGCCGTACCACCTGATGTTCTCCAACCCGGAAGGCACCGTCATCTCCATCCCGAATCTAGGGAGTTCAGGAAGATTACCGACGGGTTTGAAGCTGACATCAATCACAATCTCTCCGTTGCCAAAAACCGTCATAACTGTTCTATGAAGTGAGTCATTGGCAGCAACTGCACTTCTCACCGTGATCTGTACTGCCTGGGGTGATAGACGCTTGACCAAAACATTTTCGATCCTCCTGTCGCGCACGGCATTGCGCCAGACTGCACAGCGCTGGGGCATTCCGTTTCCGATGTCGTTATCTATGGGAGCCCGCCAAAATTGGGGAAGAGGGCCTCTCTCAACGAGCACAAGCCCTTTATACTCGAAAGAAGTGATGGCTGCCTCTTTCTTGGAGAAGACAAGTTTAAAATCTTTCCCCGAAAAGAGCACAATGTCCGCTTCTTCAATATACTCCAGCTCAGGCAGCGATGAAAGAGACAATTCCGTCCCAGCGGACGTATTCCACGGCATCTGAAACTGCTCCCAGGCAACTTTGTGGCCTTTATCTGCCCAGGATGTAGACTGACCCAGACGAAAGTTTATTTCAATCCAGTATTCTCTCCCCGGCTTAAGAGGAGGTTTTGAGAACTGGATGGTAACTTCTTTACTCTCTCTGGCAGCAATATTCAGGACAGGAAGGCGCCCCTTTTCCAGAACCTGAGCATTCTCCTTGAGGGCCCATGTTCCTTCAATATCTCCTAAATCTGAAAAATCGTATCTGTTGAAAATTCTGACATTACCCTTCTTTAGATCCACCGGGTCGACATGGATATACTGATAGACTTTTTTCACCTCATAAAGACTGGGATGAGGAGTTCTGTCAGGAGCGACCAATCCATTCATGCAGAAATTGCCAGCGCTTGGAGTGCCCGGTGGTCCAAAATCTCCGCCGTAAGCCCAAAAATATTCCTTCTCATTTCCCGGTACCTTCTCCCTCAGTCCCTGATCGACCCAATCCCAGATGAAACCACCTTGCAGATGTTTATACCTGTATATGAGGTACCAGTAAGCAGAAAGATCTCCTACGCTGTTTCCCATAGCGTGGGCATATTCGCACATGATAAAAGGGCGATCAAGGTCTCTTTGAGCAAATTCCCAGACACGATCTGGATAAGGATACATAGGACAGATGATATCGGTATGAGGCCGCTCCTCGGCTCTCTCGTAATGGACTGGCCGTGTAGAGTCTCTCTGGTGAATCCAGGAGGAAGTAGCCTCGAAATTCGGTCCGTCTCCTGCCTCATTGCCCAACGACCAGATGATGACAGAGGGATAGTTTTTATCCCGCTCGACCATGCGTATTGTCCGGTCCATGTGGGCCTTCCTCCATTCCGGTTTATTAGCCAGAGTTCTCTCCGGCCTGTAGCCCATACCGTGCGATTCGATGTTTGCCTCATCTATAAGGTAGATTCCGTATCTGTCGCAGAGGTCATACCATTTTGGATAGTCGGGATAATGGCTGGTCCGGACTGCGTTGATGTTAGACTGTTTCATGAGCTTGATATCAAGGATCATCGACTCTGTGGAAACAGTGTGGCCTGTGTCCGGGTCATGTTCATGGCGGTTAACACCTTTGATCAGGATAGGAACACCATTGAGCAGAAGCTGTCCTCGCTTTATTTCCACCTTCCTGAAACCAACTTTGCACGGTATGATTTCAACGGTATCGCCAGCCTCGTTCTCTAAATCCAGCAAAAGAGTATAAAGGTGAGGGCTCTCTGCCGACCACTTTTTTGGGTTTATCACGGCTTTCTCAAAATTAAGAGAGAGCTCACCCGCTGCTTCAACCACTCCTTCCCTTTTAATCGGCTCGAAGATGGGATTTTCTTCAGAATCAAGAAGAAAAGCTTTCACCGTGAATGGAGAAGCGGTTGTGCCGTAATTTGCAATTCTCACTTCGATTTTGAGCTTTCCATCCCGGTAAGCTTCGTCCAAATCCGTAACTGCCCAAAAATCTCGGATATGAAGCGAACCGGTGGAAAAAAGGTAAACATCCCTGAAGATTCCGCTCAGACGCCAGAAATCCTGGTCCTCCAGATAAGAGCCGTCGCTCCAGCGATAGACCTCAACCGCGAGTAAATTCTCATCCTCCTTTAAATAGGGAGTAATGTTGAACTCAGCAGGAGTGCGGCTTCCCTGACTATAGCCAACTTCCCTGCCGTTGACCCAGACATAAAAGGCCGACTCTACTCCGTCAAAGTGAAGAAACACCTGGCGTGTGCGCCAGGAATCAGGAACTCTGAACCAGCAGCGGTAGGAGCCGACAGGATTATTATCATGAGGAATGTGGGGAGGATCGGGTTTTCCGAAAGGATAATCACTATTTGTGTATATGGGGACACCATATCCCTGAAGCTGCCAGTTGGAAGGCACGGGGATTTCATCCCAGGAGCTGTCATCAAAGTCAGTTCGCTGGAAGTCTTGGGGCCTCTCTGCAGGCTTTTTTACCCAGTGGAATTTCCAGAGTCCATTCAAGGACAAAAAGAAAGGCGATACGGAGAACTCGCCTTTTAGAGCACTTTCCCGATCAGAATAAACCATAAAAGTAGCGTGGGGAAGTTCCTTGTTCCGCCCTACGATCTCCGGATTTTCCCAATCGTAAGGCTCCTGACCCTGCCCTAAAAAGAGACTCGTTCCCATCATAGAACAGACAATAAAGATTCCTATGATTATTACTGCTTTGCGCAAGCCTTTATTATCCTCGAGTCTTTCTTTCCTGGATTTTTTTATCTCATTCACAGCCTTTCCTCCCTTTTTTCCTTATTTATTACATGAATTCAATGATAAAAATCAAAAGAAATAATTAAAACAAAATTTAAAAAACAGCTTGAATCGTTTCAACTTAGGTTGGTCAATGGCCTTTGGATGCAATAAAATTTTTAGGAGCTATTGACCTTTTTACCAGCTTTTTTTATGATCGCCTGCATTTCACTATACTGATCATCCATGCTGTGGAGAAGCTTAAACTGGGCCCTTGCTCTCTGCAAATTATGATATTCGTACTTTACCTTGAAATATTTGTCTCCATCGAGAAAGTCGGTTAAAAACCTCAAGCCAATCATAAAAGTCAATAATTTAGCTCCAAATGCCAGATATTCAATCTCTGTCTCTGTGATAAATGGCTTTGTCTCTTCGAGAAACCCTCTGGAGAGCGCCTCAAACAACCCAATATCCATCCCTACCTTGTTGAGTTCTTTCTCATCTTCGGCACCCGTATTTGTAGCTGTCCTGACGGCATCGCCAAAATCATAATGTACATATCCCGGCATAACAGTATCGAGATCGATAACACATAACGGCTTGTCCTCTTTGTCAAAGAGGATATTGTTAAATTTTGTGTCGTTGTGAGTGACTCTTAGAGAAATTTTCCCTTCTCTTCCCAGGCGGCTTATACACTTCATCTCATCAGCTCGAGCTTTTACAAGCTCTAATTCTTGTGGGATATCTTTTACTCTGCTTGCTGGGTCTTTTTTTACAGTATCATAAAATTTTACCAGGCGTTTTTCAACATTGTGGAAATCAGGAATCGTTTCATAGAATGCCCCTGGTGACAAATCTGTCAATAGCGCCAGAAATCTCCCAAACTCTCTTCCGCCTATATAGGCCCTCTCTGGGCTGTTGACTATATCGTATGACCGGCTGTCTGGGATGTAGACCATCATTCTCCAGAAATTGCCTCGCGAATCCCTGTGATAATATTTTCCGTCCTTGGCAGGTATAAAAGTTAGGCATTTCATCGTCGCCTTTAAATCCGGTCTTTTATCGATTTTTTTTTGAATATGCTTTGTCACTTTTTCGATGTTGCTCATCAAGTGTTGAACATTCCTGAAGACATGATGGTTGATTTTCTGCAATAAATAATCTTGCGCGACTTCCTCAGCAGTGAGTATAAGATAAGTATCGTGAATGTGGCCGGAACCATAAGTCTGTCCCTCTATGTAGGTTCCATTAATTCGAAAATGATTAATTATTGAACCCAGATCTGGCGTCATCTTTCTGCATTCTTAAATACCACTTTTAAATTGGGGACACAATACCTATTTCCTTATTTTCCCGATAGCCAGAAAATGTATCCAGATGGGTTCCACCCTTTTTCAATACAACGCTTGAGATTTTATTTTTTCCGCACTTTATCATAAACAACTGAGGTATTCAATAAAAGCCATAAACTCAAGTGTTGCAGTTAGGCAATATTTTGAATATATTCAAAGCGAGGAGGTCAAGATGAGAAAGAAAATAGCGTTTTGGACTTTTTTAGCCCTTTTCTTCACTCTGCTGTCTCTCAGTGCTGAAGAGAAGAAGCCTATGACCTTTGTGGATGCGATAAATGTCAAGAGGATCTTCAGCTTGCAGTTATCCCCTGATGGAAGCCAGGCTCTTTTCACCCAGAGTGAAAATGACTGGAAAAAGAACCGCTCTATCTCTCACATCTGGCGGATGAATGTGGATGGTACCGATGTCGTTCAGATGACAAACGGCAAAGACGGAGAAGGAGGAGGCATCTGGTCTCCAGATGGAAAATATATCTCCTTTATCACCAAGCGAGACGGTGAAAAAGCTCAGATTTATCTGCTTTATACTGGCGGGGGAGAAGCCATAAAGCTCACCGACCATAAAACCAGTATCAAATCTCACCGCTGGTCTCCCTGCGCTCGGAAGATTTACTTTCTTGCCGAAGATCCTTTAACTGAGGAGGAAGAGAAAAAGAAAAAAGAAAAAGATGATGCATATATTTTTGAGCAGGATTTCAAACCTACTCATCTATGGGTTTTCGACTTGACGAAAAAGGAAGAAAAACGCCTGACAGAAGGAGACTTCACTATCCGCGAGCTTTCGATCTCCATAGATGGGACAAAGGTGCTTTTTTCCGCTGCACCCACGCCACTCTATGATGATATCCTTCACTCTGAAATCTGGATTATGGACCTGAAGGATGGTTCCAAACGACAGGTTACTAAAAACGGTATCCAGGAGAGCGACATATCCTTGTCACCGGACAACAGCCAGATTCTTTTCATAGCAGAGTGTGATGCGAACTTAAAGGATTACTATTACCAGGCCAATATTCTCACAGTTCCCGCCGAGGGTGGGACACCCAAGATTCTCCTCCCTGATTTCGCCTACGAAGTGTATGATACGGAATGGTCGTCTGATGGAAAATCCATCTATTTCACGGCGAATATGGGCATTCACAGCGAAATCTTTTCCTTAAGGCTGGAAGATTTAAACATCAAATAGATTACAGACGGCGAGCATGCCATATACAGCATCGACTACAATCCCACAACCGATACCATCCTTTATGCAGTGAATTCTCCGCATGATCCGGCCACATTCTGGATGATGGACATGAAGAACTCCTCAGCACGGATGATCCATAATCCTTACCCCGAATTGAAGGAGTTCAAGCTGGCCGCCTACGAACAGGTCCGCTGGAAGAGCACAGACGGAAAAGAAGTGGAAGGCATTCTTATCTATCCTGTGGATTACGAAAAAGGGAAACATTATCCTCTTCTCGCTCATACGCACGGAGGACCGATGGGATCGGATAAATTCACTTTCGACGGTTATGCCCATGCCCGGGCCGGACGAGGTTACGCCATATTCAAACCAAATTATAGAGGAAGTACAGGATACGGTAACGACGTACTCCGCGATATGGTCGGGCACTATTTCCTCCACGCCGATGATGACGTCTTGACGGGAGTAGACTATCTGGTCCAAAAAGGAATCGCAGACCCCGAAAAACTGGGAACGTTGGGATGGAGTGCCGGAGGACACATGACCAACTGGCTTGTCACACAGACAGATAAGTTTAAGGCAGCCTCTTCTGGCGCAGGTGCCTCGAACTGGATATCCATGTATGCCCAAAGCGATGTACGGATATACCGCACTCCCTGGTTTTTAGGTGATCCCTGGAAGAAGGATGCTCCTCTCAAAGCTTACCGAGAAAATTCCCCCATCTTTTACGTCCATCAGGCCAAAACACCCACGCTCATCTTGTGCGGAAAGAACGACCAGAGAGTCCCGTTGCCCCAGAGTATCGAGATGTACCGTGGTCTCAAAGCCAACGGAGTGCCAACTGAGCTTGTCATTTTCCCGCGTTCAGGACATGGGCCAAGGGAATTAAGGCACAGGCTATACAAGTCGAACAAGGAATTCCAGTGGCTGGAAAAATACATCATGGGCCAGGATTTTCAGTTCGAAAAAGCGCCGGATTCTGATAAAAACAAAAAATGAGAGGAGCTCCCTTCATGGCTGCATTGGCATCCGATGCCTAGCATGCCCTGGTGCCATGTTCTATTTTTTTGGCGGAATCGTTAATTCTGACGCTGCCTGAATTCCCGAAGCTACTTCAGGGATGATGCCAAATTTGACATAAATGGGCTGGATCATTTTTTTCAACTCAGGAAGCTTTCTGGCAAAGATAAGAGCACCCAGAATACATGAGATGCCACCTATGATCAAAGTGTTGGGCGCACCTATCCAATCTGCTAATCCTCCCGCTAATAAACTTCCAAAAGGCATCGTACCCAAAAACGCCATGGCATATAAACTCATAATCCGCCCACGTTTGTCATCGTCAACAATGGTTTGTAAAATTGTGTTACTCGAAGCCATCTGTATGATCATTCCAAGACCGGATGTAAACATCAATGCTAGGGAAAGCCAGAATACCCGGGAAAAAGAAAAAGCCGTAAGTCCGGCGCCAAAAATTGCCGCAGACAAAGGAATAATTTTCTCCAGTCCCAGAACACTTTTTCTGGAGGCAAGGTAAAAGGCTCCCCCCAGAGCGCCAATACCCGAAGCTCCCATAAGAAAGCCGAACGTATGAGAGCCACCGTGAAGTATCTCCTTGGCAAAAATAGGCATCAGCACTACGTAAGGCATCCCCATTAGACTAACTAATCCCAACAGCAGGATGGGAAACCTGATAGCGGGAAAACCAAAGGCATAAGAGAAACCCTCTTTTAGTCTTTGCCAGACTCTGGTTTTTGGTAATTTTGCTTTTTGGGGGGCAACATTCATCAATAACAGCGAGGCAATAACAAAAAGGTAGCTCAGGCCGTTAAGGAGAAAGCATATCCCTTCCCCCACGGCAGCAATCAGTACTCCTGCTATGGAAGGTCCCAGCAGTCTCGCACTGTTAACCATCGAGGAATTCAAGGCAATGGCATTCCCCAAATCTTCTTTTCTTTCCACCATCTCTATGACGAATGCCTGGCGGGCAGGCATATCAAAGGCATTCACACAACCAAGCAAAGTCCCTAAAAGAATGATATGCCAGACCTTAATTCCACCGGTGAAAAAGAGAAACGACAGGACTAATGCCTGTATCATAGCCAGAATTTGAGTGACAATCAAAATATGATGGCGATTCCTTCGGTCAGATACCACACCACCGAAAGGAGATAAAAGGAAGGCAGGGATTTGCCCAGTAAAGCCGACCAAACCCAATAAGAATGGAGAACCGCTAATCCGGTAGACCAGCCAGGGCAAAGCGATTCTTTGTATCCATGTACCAATCAGAGAGAGGCTCTGTCCTCCGAAAAAAAGCCGGTAATTTTTATACCGGAGCGAACGAAACATGATTTTTAGCCCGCCAAGCTTATCTGTGCGAGGTTTGTCAGATTCCCTTTTCATTCCAAATCGATTCCTTCCTCTTATTCGATTCCTTTTACACGTCTGGCATTTGAAACATCTGCTGAGGCACAGCAGAAACGGATATGGACGCTGCTTTTCTATGAAGTAAAGTATATTGCCTTATAATTAATACAACCTGCATCAATGACCTATAATCCATTCCTAAAGCAGCTATTATACCAAAGCCGAATAAAAGTCTCCCCTCAAATGTTCACCTAGGATTGCAAAAAGAATGGCAAGGCTTTATCAGAAAAGTGGTGTCTGGCTCCTCGGGCAGGACTCGAACCTGCAACCTAGTGGTTAACAGCCACCCGCTCTGCCGATTGAGCTACCGAGGAGCAGGCTGTCCATAATTTAGCAAAACTCGGGGAGAATATCAATAAAAGGAGAGTTTTTTCCTTTAGAAGCGATAACTACCCTGCTTGATTTCTTTGCGGTAGTCCTTTCCTCCCATCTCCACAACCTTACACATCTCATAAAGTCTCGACCTCAGACGGATGCCAATCCTGTCTACCAGAGAATCCTCCTTTTTCTTGTAGAAGGAATCCCTGGCATCTTCTTCCTCTTCTTCCTTATCCAGGTAATTTGAGGTGAAGATGGTCAGTTTCTTTTGGTTGTATCTGTTGTTAACGATATAGAAAACCGTCTCATCCACCCAGGCTGTCGTTCTCTTAGCTCCCAGCTCATCTAGTACCAGCACATCCTTTTGAAAAATGGGAGCCAGAACATCCACCTCTCTCAAGGAGGAATCAGGTGTGTAGGTACCCTGGATATCCCTGATGAGCTCACGGAAATCGCAGAAATAACAGGGGACGTTCTTTTTGCGGATCATTTCCTGGACGATGGCCACAGCCAGATGGGTTTTCCCCACCCCACAAGGGCCTATGAAAAGAAGGCCCACATCCTGGACAGGATAGTTTTTGACGAATTGTTTGGATATTTTAAGAGCATGGCGGTGGGAGGAATCATGAATTTCAAAATTATCAAAGGTACAATTCTCATATCTTCGGGGAATGTGGGCCTGTTCAAAGAGGACCTGGCTTTTCTGCTCCTTGAAGCATTTGCACCGCTTGGCTACAGCACGGCCCTTACTTTCTTCCAGGACCCAGCCCGTACCTTGGCATTCAGAACATACGGCTTCTGCCATCAGTTGAGATACCCCCTCAGTTGCTGAAGTTTGTGGGAACGCGACAATTTTCGCATTGCCTTCTGTTCGATCTGTCTGATCCGTTCTCTGGTAAGATCGAGCTTGTCTCCGATTTCTTGAAGAGTCCTCGGCCTGTTATCATCCAGTCCGAACCTTAATTTTAGCACAAGAGCCTCTTTCTCATCCAGTTCCTCCAGCATTTGTCTTATTTGCTCCTGAATAGAATTCTTGACGATTTGGACCTCAACAGAAGGAGAAATATCGTCTTTAATCTTCTCTCCAACCTCAACATCTTCATCGAAATACTTATCGCTGAGGGAAATATTTTTCTCTTCGATCAATTCCATATCCTCTACATCTTCCCTGGTTATGCCCATACGCTTGGCAACCTCATCTCTTGTCGGCTCCCTGCCCAATTCCTTCTTGAGCTTAGCACTGACTTTCTTCATCTCTGATATCTGGTCAGAGAGCTTCTGAGGGATATTATAAATCCGAGAATACTGGGTGAGAGCATGGATGATGGCCTGTCTGATCCACCAGACAGCATAAGAAATGAACTTGACCTTTCTTTCCGGGTCGAATCTTTTAGCCGCTTCGATAAGGCCCAGATTTCCCTCGTTGATCAGGTCGGAAAGACTGAGCCCCATCCCCTTGTACTTCTTGACATAGGAAACAACAAAACGCAGGTTCGCCTCGATCATCATTCGCAATGCTTCCCTGTCTCCCTTCTGGATACGCTCACCTAGCTCTCTTTCTTCCTCCTGAGAAAGCATGGGGAAACGCGAAATCTGATCCAGGTATAACTTCAGATTTCTTGAATCGAGATAATCACCTTTCTTACGAGGCATTTTTCTCTTTTTCTATTTTAACAATTTTGGCCGGACTTATCCGGATCATACTTTTTTTTCTAACCTCAAATTCTTCCTCTCGTCCCTCGAAAAATTCCTTCCGGATATATTCCAGAAATTCGTTGACTTCTATTTCAATCTGCTCCATCTTCTCTCTCATGTTCAGAACCACTTCCACTCCGGCAAGATTGACCCCCAAATCTCGGGTCAAAGTCAATATCAGCTCCAGTCGCCTCAGGTCTTCCTCTGTATAACAACGCGTATTTCCCTCGCTCCGAGAGGGCTTCAGCAGCCCTTCTCTCTCATAAAGACGGAGAGTCTGGGGGTGGATATCGTACATCCGGGATACGCTGCTTATATGGTAATAGTTCTTAGGCTTTTTTTCTTTTTCCTTCTTCATCTCAATGCACCTCTATCTTCTCTCTAGGGTTTTGTCCGGATATCCTCTCCAGCTCACGCATCAGCTCTCGGATTCTTTGGTCATTAAAAGGAGGCGGCACGATAGAGACCTCCACAAACTGATCTCCCCGAGTACGTCTACCAGGGATAGGAGCCCCTTTATCCTTCAAGCGGAATTTCTGCCCGGATTTTGTCCCTGGGGGGACTTTGATTCTTGTTTTGCCATGGAGAGTGGGCACCTCAATCTTCGAGCCTAAAGTGGCTTCTGTGACGGTTATGGGCAACTTGATATAGACATTGGATCCTTCCCTCTTGAAGAAAGGATGAGGGTCGACTTCTATGGTAATAAACAGATCTCCCGAAGGGCCACCCAATCTTCCTGCATTTCCTTTGCCTTGAATACGAACCTTCGATCCGGTGTTTACGCCTCCTGGAATCCTGACACTGATTAACTCTGTTTTTGGAACCAGGCCGCTGCCATGGCATGTGGAACATTGCTTTCCACGAGTCCTCCCTGTCCCCCCACAAGAGGGACAGGTGGTGGCAAACTTCATAAAT
The DNA here is from genome assembly GCA_964449165.1 of uncultured Eubacteriales bacterium. Taxonomy (GTDB): domain Bacteria; phylum Acidobacteriota; class Aminicenantia; order Aminicenantales; family Aminicenantaceae; genus CAYSCW01. Next base: position 46,267 of record CAYVAT010000024.1, read on the forward strand.
CCTCTCTGGAGACTGGTCTGTCCGCTTCCTCCACACACGGGACAGACCTGCTGCTCTCCAGAGGAAACAAAACCCTTTCCTTGACAAACCGAACAGGGGACCATCCATGTCAACTGGATGCGTGTTTTTAAGCCGTTTATGGCATCCATAAAACTCACTTTCATGGAATAATGGAGATCCTCTCCTCTAACTGGTCTCTGCTGAGGTTGAGCAGCAGTCTGGCCGAATATGTTTTCGAAGAAATCCCGGAAAGAGGATGTTCCGGAGCCGGAAAAATCAAACCCTTCGAATCCAGAGGTGTATGTCTGCTGACCTGTTCCAGGAGGAACATCCCCGACAAATCCGTACTGGTCGTACTGTTTCTTCTTTTTCGGGTCGCTGAGAACAGAGTAAGCTTCCTGGATTTCCTTAAACTTGGCCTCGGCTGTCTTATCGCCGGGATTGAGGTCTGGATGGTATTTTCGTGCCAGCTTCCTGTAGGCTTTCTTTATTTCGGTTAAAGTAGCTTTCCTGTCAACTCCCAAGATTCTGTAATAGTCCTTTTCCATTCTCTTATTCCCTCACCGGCGCACAAAACAGCTCTTACTGATAAAAGCAGAATTTAGCTGGGAATTATTTCTTATCTTCTTTCTCTTCGTCGACAACTTCTGCGTCGATGACTTCCTCTTCAGAGCCTCCAGCTTGGGCTTCTTCTTGAGCCTGGCCTCCGGCAGCCTGCTCTTGTTGGGCTCCTTGCTGAGCTTGCTGCTGCTGGGCAGCCTGCTGGTACATCATCTCCGTCAGCTTGTGAGATGCTTGAGAAAGGGATTCCACAGCCTGCTTGATCTGGTTAACATCATCGCTTTCCAGCGCTTTCTTGGTCTTTTCAATCTCTGCTTCAACATTCTTGGCTTCGTCTTCGGGAATCTTATCCTTGTTCTCCCGCATCAACTTCTCCAGGTTGTAGACCATCTGATCTGCCTGATTCTTGGCTTCCACGAGTTCTTTTCGTTTTTTGTCCTCTTCAGCATGGGCTTCGGCATCATTGACCATCTGGTCGATCTCTCCATCATCCAGCCCGCTGTGACCGGTGATGGTGATAGCTTGCTGCTTTCCAGTACCCATATCCTTGGCAGAAACATGAAGGATACCGTTTGCGTCGATGTCAAAAGTAACTTCTATCTTGGGTATACCACGGGGAGCAGGCGGTATGCCGTCCAGATGAAACCGGCCTAAGGTTCTGTTGTTTTGGGCCATCTCTCTCTCACCCTGCAGCACATGAATCTCTACACTGGGCTGGTTATCGGATGCCGTGGAGAAGATTTCTGTCTTTTTGGTGGGGATGGTAGTGTTTCGAGGAATCATCTTGGTGAAAACTCCTCCCAAAGTCTCAATCCCCAGAGTAAGCGGAGTGACATCCAAGAGAAGCACATCTTTAACATCTCCTGCCAGTACCGCCCCCTGAATAGCTGCTCCGACAGCCACTACCTCGTCAGGATTAACACCCTTATGAGGTTCTTTTCCAAAGAGCTCCTTGACTGTCTGCTGAACTTTTGGGATTCGCGTGGATCCTCCCACCAGAATAACTTCGTTTATATCCTCGGGCTTCAGGCTGGCATCAGACAGAGCCTGTTTACATGGACCAACGCTTCTTTGAATCAGATCATCCATGAGCTGTTCTAACTTAGAACGGGAGAGTTTCATCAGAAGGTGCTTCGGACCAGAAGCATCGGCGGTGATAAAGGGAAGGTTGATTTCTGTCTCCATAGTTGTGGACAGTTCAATCTTTGCCTTCTCAGCGGCTTCTTTCAGCCTCTGAAGAGCCATCTTATCCTTGGAGATATCTATTCCTGAGTCCTTCTTGAACTCAGTCACGACCCAGTCCTGCACCCTCTGGTCGATGTCATCTCCGCCCAGATGAGTGTCGCCGTTTGTAGCCTTGACTTCGACAACTCCTTCGCCGACTTCCAGGATGGAGATATCAAATGTACCGCCGCCAAAGTCGTAGACAGCTATGGTCTGATCCTTCTTCCTTTCCATTCCATAAGCAAGAGCTGCGGCAGTGGGCTCATTTATAATCCGCACAACGTCTAAACCAGCAATCTTACCTGCATCTTTGGTAGCTTTTCTTTGGCTGTCGTTGAAATAGGCTGGTACGGTGATGACTGCTTTTTCCACCTTTTCTCCCAGATGATCCTCTGCTGATTTCCTCATTTTCTGAAGAATCATGGCAGAGATTTCAGGTGGAGCATACTTTTTCCCATGAGCTTCTACTCTGACATCGCCATTGGCCACTTGAGTAACCTTGAATGGAACCTGCTTAATCTCCTCAGGAACTTCTTTATAACGGCGTCCCATAAACCTCTTAATAGAGTAAATAGTGTTCTCTGGGTTGGTAATCCGCTGCCTTTTGGCGGCCTGTCCGACTAGCCTTTCTCCTTTTTCAGTGAATGCAACGACTGATGGTGTAGTTCGTCCTCCCTCTTCGTTAGGGATAATCACAGGCTTATCGCCTTCTGTCACAGCAACAACAGAATTTGTTGTACCCAGGTCAATTCCAATAATTTTTGCCATTTTTTCCTCCTGAATTAGTCTTTAATTAGTATAAAAGTTGAGTCATGATTTGTCAAGTTTTATTATAATTTTTTTATAAATATTATACAAAAAAGCAAATTTTATATGGACTTTAGGCAAATTTAGGGGAGAATCCTCACATATATTTATAAATTCTCAACCAGGGGTTCGGAAAGAGCAGCTTGCACGATATCCCCCGCTTTCACGAAAACGTCTTTATTATAAAGCCCTATTAATCAATCGTATTGAAGGCGGCGGCTGTGTCTACTGAATTTTTAGGATCTAAGAATTTTCTTATTCTTCATCCGGGTCGATGATGAATTTCTCCCTCATCAATAACTGGACTTCTTCGCGGGCTTTCTTGATAATGAACTCAGCTCTTTTGAATCTCTCCTCTGCTGAAGCTCTTCTCCTGGCTACGCCTTGCTCAATACCTTTCGATCCTACGGCTACGGCTTCTCTCGGGAACACTTCCCATTGATCCATGTTGGGAATGATATAATCCTCATTAATGCCATGATCCTCAGCCACCTTGGCCAATTCTTTTGCAGCTTCGATGCACATCTCATCTGTGATCTTGGTCGCCCTTATATCCAAGGCACCCCTGAAGATACCTGGAAATCCTAGGGAATTATTGGTTTGGTTGGGAAAATCAGAGCGGCCGGTAGCCACAATTTTTGCTCCAGCTTCCTTTGCTTCCCACGGCCAGATTTCAGGGATAGGGTTGGCTTCAGCGAAGACGATAGGATCCTTGGCCATTCTCTCGACCCATTCTTTCTTGATCACGCCTGGACCTGGCTTGGAAGCAGAGATGACCACGTCCGCTCCCTCCATCGCCTCTTTGATATCACCCTTGATTTCCTTAGGGTTTGTAATCTCACAGAGATGCCATTTCTCTTTATACTTTGTCTTCAGGGTTTCCTTGTCTCCTCTGTCTCTGTGCAAAATCCCCTTTGAATCCACAGCAACCATGTTTCCGGGCTTAATCCCAGCAGTAATGATCAATCTTGAAATAGCGATATTAGCAGCACCGGCGCCGATCATGGCCACTCTGATATCCTCCATCTTCTTGTTCACAATCTTGACGGCATTCAGAAGACCAGCCACAGTGACACAGGCGGTTCCCTGCTGGTCATCATGCCATACAGGAATCTCCATCTCTTTTCTGAGGGTATCTAGGATATGAAAGCACTTGGGATGGGCGATATCCTCCAGATTGATTCCTCCAAATGTGGGCTGGAGCCATTTGACAGCCTGGATAATCTCCTCAGGATCTCTGGTATCAAGACAGAGGGGAAAAGCATCCACTCCTCCCAGATACTTGTATAGGAGGGCCTTGCCTTCCATTACGGGCAATCCTGCTTCGGGCCCGATATCACCCAGGCCAAGCACTCTCGTGCCATCGGAGATTACAGCCACGAAGTTCCATTTATTGGTCATCTCATATGCTATTTCTGCATCTTTATGAATTTCCTTACAGGCGGCTGCAACTCCCGGAGTATACCAGATGGCAAAGTCCTCAAAGCTTCTGATCCGGCATTTGGGTATGACTTCGATTTTTCCTTTATAAAA
>CAYVAT010000025.1:0-27910 GCA_964449165.1 uncultured Eubacteriales bacterium
CATCTCTTGACATTTCAGCGAAACTTAAACAGAATTTATCCCTCTGAACGATCCAAGGAGGAATATTATGTTGAGAAAAACCTTTCTGTTTGCCGCAATCCTGTCCGTCCTTATATCCTTCTTCTCTGGATGTGCAAAAGAAAATCAAGGACTGGAAAAAGCTTTAGAAACCATCAAAGCCGAGGATCTGGCAGAGGATGTGGCAGTACTGGCTTCAGATGAATTTGAAGGACGTTTCCCTTCCTCCCCAGGAGAGGAAAAGACAGTCAATTTTTTGAGAGAAGAATTCCTCAAGCTGGACCTTAAGCCCGGAAACGGTGACAGCTTCTTTCAAGACGTCCCCATGGTAGAGATCGCAGCAGATCCCGAAACAAAACTCAACATTGAAGGAAAACAACAGTCAAACTCCTTTCAATACGGCGATGATTACATGGCTTGGACATTACGTGTTATGGAAGAAGTCAGCTTGGATCACTCAGAGATGGTTTTTGTTGGCTACGGCATCGTAGCTCCAGAATACAACTGGAACGACTATGAAGGAATGGATGTTAAGGGAAAGACTGTGGTCATGCTGGTGAATGATCCTGGTTATGCCACAGAAGATCCAGATCTTTTTAACGGCCGGGCTATGACCTACTATGGCCGCTGGACCTATAAGTTCGAGGAAGCTGCCCGGCAAGGAGCCGCAGGAGCATTCATTATCCACGAGACAGAACCCGCTTCTTACCCCTGGGCGGTGGTGAGAAACAGCTGGGCTGGTTCTAACTTCAGCCTGGCTACTGAGGATAATAACATGTCCCGCTGTGCGGTTGAGGGATGGATAACCCTCAAGACAGCCCACGAGATCTTCCGGATGGCCGGGCAAAATTTTGACGATTGGAAGGCCGCCTCAACCGAACGCACTTTTAAGGCTTTGCCTCTGGATCTGAAAGCTTCATTAACCCTGAAGAATAAAATCAGCCGCTCTAAATCGAGGAATGTCATCGCAGTCTTACCCGGCTCGGATCGCCCTGATGAATACATCTTCTATACGGCACACTGGGATCATTTCGGCGTGGATACCACCCTGGAAGGAGATCAGATATTCAACGGAGCCAGGGATAATGCCACTGGCACAGCTGCTTTGATCGAATTGGCGGAAGCTTTCACGCAGCTCCAAACGCCTCCCTCCAGATCGATTGCCTTCCTGGCTGTTACCGGGGAGGAGCAAGGATTGCTCGGCTCAAAATACTACGCCACCCATCCCATCTATCCTCTCACCAAAACCGTGGCTTCGATCAATATAGACGCCATGAATATATTCGGCAGGACGAAAGATATCACTGTAATCGGCTATGGAAACTCAGAATTGGATCGATACATCGAAGAGGCAGCCGCTAAACAAGGACGGCAAGTGCAACCCGATCAAAGTCCGGAAAGAGGCTCCTTCTACCGCTCAGACCATTTTAGTTTCGCCAAAGAAGGCGTACCGTCCCTGTACACGAGTCCAGGAGAGGAGAATATCGAGAAGGGAAAAGAATGGGCCAAATCTCAGATGAAAAAATGGGCAGGTGAAAATTACCATAAACCGTCTGACGAGTATGATCCTGAAACCTGGGATCTTTTCGGAGCCGAGGAAGATCTTCGACTGCTCTTCAGTGTAGGATACAAGCTCAGCATTGAGACCACCTTTCCCGACTGGAAGGAAGGAGCTGAATTCAAGTCCAAAAGAGATACAGATATGAAACAGGCAGGTAAAAAGCCCGAATAGATCTTCCTGGCCAGCCCTTCGGTTGTGGGGCTGCGACAGGCATTCCCAAAGGAGACAGAAATAACCTTCCTAGGCGTATATCTTTTATCTGTTGGAATAATCTATCCCCTTTAAACTGGGGAGAAGTTTCTCAACCTCCTCCTGGTTTATCTTCTTCTTCCTGAAAGCATCGAGGGCTAAGTTGACGAAACGCTCAGAGAAGATGGTCTGTCGTCTTCCTTTCTTTAACTCCCCCATCCTGTTTCCATAAAGAGCAAATTCCCAAGTGTCCGAATCTCGCTTCTGGTATTCTTTCCACCGCTTGGGCGAGATATACTCCATCTCTTTGAGCGTGTTCAACATCGCCTGTATGCTCACTCCGAAATAGCGTTTCAGGTAGAGTACGTCATCGTATTCCAGGCGGGATTTTCCGATGTCTTTCTCCACCACCTCTCTTGCCTTGGATCGAGGTATAAGAAAATAATAGGCGAACTTCTGGGCAAAACGTTCTCGTGGGTGATAGAGGGATACGTACTCGTCGATAAATATATCGGGATTGTCGATGATAGGGTCATCATAGCGGTCTTTCAGATAATGGCCGTATTCATGGGCGGCGATGAAAACCTGTTGGTCAAGGCTCTGGGTGCTGTTCAGCAGGGCAAAAGCTGCCTGTTTCAACTCAACAAAAATGAAGACACCGGAAATCTTGGACTCATCAGCAAGGGGATGCCTTAAGATACGCAGGCCGTTGAGTTCGAGCAATGGAAAGATATTGCGGATGGGCTCCTCTCCTAGGCCCAGCCGCCGCCTTTCCTGCTCAGCCATTCTTTCTGCCGTAATATTGGTGTAGATCGGCGCAAGATCCAGGCGCCTTCCTGTCATCTCTTCCAACCTGAGATAATCCTCCGAGTAATTCTTGAATCGTTTTAAAACCTGCCTGGCTTTTTTGTCTACCTCTTTTGCTTTGAGGAGGAAATTGAATGACTCCTCTTTTTCTACCGTGAAAAAGGAGATTTCTTTCTTGAAGAATGCGGCGATTCTGGATAAGCTCTCAAGACTGGGGGCTCTTTTCCCCAGTTCCAAGAGTGATATGAATTCGCTGGAAAGTTCTACGGAATTAGCCAGTTCTTCCTGTGTAAGCCCCATTGCCTCCCTAAGTTTTCTGATTTTTCTTCCCACGATTTGATACATCTTTTTCCCCTTAATCAGGATGAATTTTTTATAACTCCTGGTTATAAAAAAGTCAATGATAACCGAAAAACTTTACCCCGTTAAAAAGCCCCGTCCTTTATAACGGGGTTTACTTGGAGTTATAAAATTCTATTCATCCGAGGGAGCGCCACCAGAGTTCGACTCTCCGCATTCCCTCCTCTAAAGAAACTGATGGATGGTAATCAAGCACTTTTTTTGCCTTTGAAATATCGAATCGACATTTTAAGCTCAAAAATTTCAGAGCTGTCCAGGATAAGAGAGGAGGTTTTCCTGTTATCCGGGCAAAAAGCTCCATCAATAAAGCCAACAGCCAAGCCAATGGATAAGCAATGGACAACCGAACGGATCCTTTGCCGGCGATTTTATTCAAATGGTCGAAAAATTCTTTGGCCGTTGTGTTTGTGCCGTCGCTGATGTTGAATGTTTTACCCGATGCCTCCTCCTTCTGGGCTGCCAGGAGGATTCCCTCTGTCAGGTTGTCGATATAGATATGAGGAAAAATCCCTTTTCCTCTGCTGACATGAAAGAGAAGATTTTTTCTGGCCATGTTCAGAGCCCTGGTCGTACATTGAGGATCATCAGGCCCATAGACAGCCGGCGGACGGAGGATGACGGTGGGAATTCGCTTCATGTGTTCCCTGACCAGCTTTTCGGCCTCTATTTTGGATCGGCTGTACTCTCTTGCCCGTGGGTCATAAGGCAGGTTTTCGTCGACGACTCTTTTTTTTCTCAAATCCAAAACATCTATGGTACTGATGTAGATGAGCTTATGAACTCCTGCTTTCATGCAAGCATCAAGCACATTCTTGGTTCCCAGACAGTTGATTTCATAAAATTCCTGGTAAAGACCCCAATCACTCACCAAGGCACCCGCATGAACAACGACAGCCATCCCCTCCACAGCCCGATAAACGGAGAGCAAGTCTCTCAAATCACCGTAAACGATCTCCACGTTTTTTAAGGGCTTTAACTGGGCAATATTGCTGGTGGGACGGACAAAGGCGCGGGTTTCTATCCCTTTCTCTGAGAACTTTTTGACAAGATGGCGGCCCACATAGCCTGAAGAACCAGTTACCAGGACTTTCATTTACCAACAGGATAAAAAAAAGCAGAGCAGGAGTAAACCCCGTTTTAAAGGACGGGGCTTTTACCCCGCCCTTTCTAATAGGAATTAAACTTTGATATATTTCATCCGCGCCATAAATAGCGGGGCTTTCTAACGGGGCTGATTAAAGTTCTTTTTGACTCTTCTCATCACTTTTGTTATAAAATATCTGGGGGAAGAAACGAGTTAAGAATTAAATGGCAATGGACTAAGGATTGAGCTGAAGGTGAAAAAGATAGAAAAAGGCCTGTTTGAGAAACTCGTCGATAACGTCAACGATGGGATTTATTTTTTGGATGCTCAAAGGCGAATAACACTCTGGAACCAGGGCGCAGAAAATATAACGGGTTATAAAAAAGAGGAAGTTTTAGGAAGATGCTGTAAAGAGGATATCCTCAATCCCGTCGACGAATGGGGAGAAAGGCTGTGCGATGAAAGATGCCCTGTTCTTCAGACCTTGACGGACGGAAAGACCCGAGAAGCCAAAGCTTATATCCAGCATAAAGAAGGCTACAGAATACCCTCGCTGATGCGTATTATGCCCATGAAGGACAGTAAAATGCAGGTTATCGGAGCAGCCGAAATTTTCACCGACGATTCTCCCAAACTGACCATGCCTCAGAGAATTCTGGAATTGGAGCGTATGGCCTTGCTCGATTCTCTGACCAAGGTGGGCAGCCGCCGCTACAGCGAGATTCACCTTGAAGCGCGGCTGAATGAAATGTCGAAGTATCAGCTATCATTCGGTGTCCTCTACATCGGGATTGACCAGCTTCGGAATATCAACCAGAGTTATGGCTCAGAAATCGGAGACAAGGTGTTGAAGATGGTGGCTCAGACCATCTCCAACAACATCCGGTTCTTCGATTTTGTCGGGCGCTGGGATGACGATGAGTTCGTGGTGATAAACGCCAATGTCAATGAGGCAAAGCTTGATTTCATCGCCAACAAACTCCGGCTGCTTGTGGGATCATCGAGCATAACAGTAGAGACTAAAGCCATAAACACGACGATCTCTGTAGGTGCCTCTGTTGCCCGGTTGAATGATACAGCGGAAAGCCTGGTGAAGAGAATTCACCAGCTGATGATTCAAAGCCAAAAAACAGGTGGAAACCGGGTAAGCCTTAAATTGTCTCCCTGAATCTCACCTGTTGCCTCTCAGTAGAGACGAGACAACGATGACCACCCCCACAACGATGAGTACCAGAGGCCACCAGCTGGCCATTCCAAAGATATGGGAGGCACCGATGATGACCAGGACCGCTCCTCCTATGAATTTTCCCGTGGCGTGCCGGAGATAAGCCCGGCTTGAAACCCTGACCAGGCCATCCACAATCAATATCAACCCCAGCCCAAAAAGAAAGTAGGCCCACCATTCTCCCCAGGAAATATAATCCAGTGTGGTGAGCAGAAAAACCACTCCTAAAAGGATGATGATCAGCCCGCCGGTGATACCTGAGACAGGATCATTTCTTCTTTTCTTTCGCTCATCCTCTCCCATTCTTCCCTCCTTATAAATAAACTTTTCTTCTATCTGTTCTTCAGATCGAAATAATAATGATGTTCATCTTTCCTAACACGCAATAAATTAAAGCTAAGAACGATGTTTCCCTGTTAACGAATCATTGCCTTCCGGGTCAGCCTTTTTTCTCCAACCTGAAGAATAACTACGTATTCTCCTGGAGAAGCCAGCTTTCCCGCTGGTCCTCTAAAGCGAAAAGGGCTTGATCTGCGCTGTTCCAATTCCTCTTTTGTGGGCTTATGCCGCATGTTCCAGATAATCCTGTTGATCCCTGGTTCATCTTTCCCCTTAAGTCTGTTGATCTCTTCTCCATAAGGATCGGTTATAATCAGAGAAACATCCTCTGAAGCTTTATTTTTTAAATAATAATAGATCACGACTCCATCCGGTTCATTGGGAGCGGTAAAATGCCGGTGCCCGAGGAGACTCCCGCCTCTTCTTATGATTCTCTGTTTTTTGGGCTCGATTTCGAACAGGTAAACATCTTCGTTAATGACCTTTTCATTTATTTCCTGAAGTGGAGAGATATCTGTGATAAATATGCCCCTTCCATGTGTGCCCACAATCAGGTCATTTTCTCTGGGATGGATGAGAAGATCGTGTACTGCGTTTGTGGGCATGTTGTTTTTCATCCTGACCCACTTCTTTCCGCCGTCAACAGAGACATAGACAGCCATCTCTGTCCCCACAAAGAGGAGGCCGGGATTTTTGCTGTCCTCGAAGATAACATTGACAGATTCATCCGGGAGGTTGCCCGAGATTGAAGTCCATGTATTTCCATAGTCAGTGGTTTTGTAAAGGAAAGGCCGGAAATCATCGCGTCTGTATCCTGTCTTGGAGACATAAGCTGTACCTTCCTGATGATGAGAAGCAAAGACCCGGCTTACCCAGTACTCCTCGGGTGCGCCGGCCTTGATTATATTCTCGGTGAGTTCGGTCCAACTTCCGCCGCTGTTTCTGCTCAGCTGTACCTTTCCATCGTCGGTCCCAACCCAGATGATTCCAGGTATAAGGGGTGATTCTGAAATGGTGGTGATGGTACAGTACTGGATGTTACCCTTGCCGGCGATTTTCACAGGATCGTTAAGAGTCAAATCCGGGCTGACTTCCTTCCAGTTATCTCCGCGGTTAAGTGATCGGAAAAGCACGTTGCCTCCAAAATAGATGATCTGACTGTTGTGGGGAGATACAAGGATAGGGGAACTCCAGTTAAAACGGAATGGAGGTTTCTCTTTTTCCCGGGAGGGACGGATCATTTTGGTCTTTCCTGTCTTCTGATCCATTCGCTGGATATAACCAAATTGGGATTCATTGTAGAGCCAGCGGCTTTTATGGGGATCCACTTGGTTGTAAAATCCATCTCCTCCTCCTACTGATTCCCAGTCGTCAAGAGTTATCCTGGTTCCCAGGCTGTTGCTCGGCCCTTTCCAAGACCCATTGTCTTGAAGTCCGCTGTAAACATGGTAGGGATCATCCATATCCACTCCTACGGCATAGCACTGTGCCAAAGGAAGATTATCGTAAAAATCCCAGCTCTTCCCCCGGTCATACGTGATGTATAAACCTCCGTCATTTCCCAGAATCATATGGTTTGAGTTCTGTGGATCAAGCCACAGGGCATGGTGGTCGGAATGGGTGCCGCGGCCAGCATTTTCTGGCCTCTGTTTCCCCCATGTTTTACCGCCATCAATGGATCTGTAGAGAATGATGCTCAGCACGTAAATAACCTGTTCGTCATTGGGATCTATCCGAATCTGTCCATAGTAATACCCGGGATGACCTCCTATGTTATCCTTCATGGAATTCATCTTCTGCCACGTATTCCCGCCGTCTTGGGAGCGGTAGACCTCGCCACCTATAGGTCGTTTTTGAGGCTCCACTCCCCTTTCCTTATCCTGTTTCTCTTCCTCTTCTGTAGGAGGCCGCTCATTGGCATTCTCAACGGTGGCATAAACAATATCCGGATTCTTCAGGTAAGCATCCAAGCCAATCCGGCCAATCTTTCCGGTGGGCAGTCCCCCTTCCAGTTTAGTCCATGTCTTTCCACCATCCGTGGTTTTATAAATGGCACTTCCAGGGCCGCCTTCTTCAAAGGTCCAAGGAAGACGCTGTTTCTGGTAAGAAGCTGCATAGAGTGTCTCAGGATCAGACGGATCCAGGGCCACATCCACCACTCCCACCTGATCGTTGATATAGAGCACCTTGTCCCAGTTCTTCCCCCCGTCTACGGTTTTGTAGAGGCCTCTTTCCTCGTTGAAAGAATAGAGATGGCCAAGAGCTGCAGCATAGACGATGTCAGGATTTTGAGGATGGACAACAATCCTTCCTATGTGATGGGACTCTTTAAGTCCCATGTTCTTCCATGTCTTACCGCCGTCCTCAGACTTATAGACTCCATCTCCCCAGTAGCAGCTTCTGGAATTGTTGGCCTCACCCGTTCCCACCCAGACAATATCCGAATTAGAAGGGCTTAGGGCCACATCTCCTATGGAAATCACACTCTGATGATCAAAAAGAGGAGAAAAAGTTGTTCCGTTGTTGGTGGTCTTCCACAGACCGCCAGAAGCAGTGGCGACATAGAATGTGTATGCGCTGGAGGGATCAACTGCGATATCCACAATCCTCCCTCCCTGTCTCGATGGGCCTATCAACCGGTAGCTAAAGACTTTCAATAAATCTTCATCAAACCGTACATCATTCTCTCCATACATATCTGCGAAATAAAAGAGAACACAGAAAAGTAAAAAAATGGATAAAAAAATGCCTTTTCTCATATTCTTCCTCCTGAAGAAAATATCATTCTTTAAAAAAGATTCGGGATTTTCCTGGTAAAGAGAGCAGGAGGGATGGCAAGGATGTTGTGGCTTCGATCCAGCGATGAGTGCAATCTGTTTGCCCTCCGAATGAAAATTGCTTATAGCATGAGGAACTCAAAAATGCAAGCCAGGAGGGAGTTGATATTTCATCTCCTTTCCATTAGGATGAAATATCATCCTTAATCCTGTTATGGAAAATTCATGGGGAATGGCTCTGTTCTCATCAGATTCTCCATTCATTTCTGATAAAATCATGGTAAAGTTCGAATAGGTCATGGAATTTAAATATTTCCTCTTGATGAGGAAAACCAGAAAGGGAGGATGTTAATGGGAAGAAAGCTTTTCATCTTATTCATCTGTGTTTTGATCCTTTTCACCTTTCAAAACTGCAAAAAAGGAAACACAGCTCCCAAAGCTCCGGTTGTGGGCCACAGCTCGCCGAATATCGATCTCCAGGTGGTATTCGTCAGCCCCAAGGGAAGGACAGAAGCTCCCCATGAGTCTGAGACGATCGTCGTGATCTTCAATCAGCCCATGATTCCTTTAGAAGCCCTCACGGAAAAAAAGCCCACCTCGATTTTGAGAATCGAGCCTTCCTTTCCTGGAGTAACACGCTGGTTGAACACCAAGACTCTTACCTTCACACCTGAGAAGAGATTCCCCTACTCCACTGAAATAAGGGTGTCCATACCTGCCGGAACTTCATCCTTTAGCGGAGCTGCATTAAAGCAAGATTACAGCTGGACCTTCCAGACTATTCTTCCCCTTCTGGTCAGACATTTTCCTCGCCACAATCAGAAATGGGTTAAACTCGACAGCCTCATTCTCCTTGTCTTTAATCAACCCGTCGAAAAGGAAAAGGCCAAAGACTTCATCTCTCTTCTGGAAGTGAGCAAGAAAGGAAAAGAAGCTCCTCTTGATTTTCGCCCCGCCACTCCCTCCGAAAAACAGCTCAAAGAGGAAAACATCAAAGTCTCTCCCGAAGAAGTTCTTCTGGTTGAGCCAAAAGAGAAATTCAAGCCTGGTTTCTCCTATTATCTGGAAATCAGAGCAGGACTTCCTGGCAAGGAAGGCCCCCTTGGCCTGGATAAAAGGAGTATCTTCAGGTTTGAAACATTCATGCCTTTCCGGTTTGAAAAATTGGATACAGCAGAAAAACATGACCCTTATGAGCCTCTTCCTTTCCACTTTTCCAACCCCGTTTTCTATAAGGATCTGGTCAAAAAGATCCACTTCCAGCCATCTGTCTCCATCCCGGATTATTATCTGGAATGGGAACAAGCAAATGCAGTCCTGTGGCTCTCACTTCCCCTTCAACCAGAAACAGACTACAGTGTCAGGATCGATCCCGACCTCAAGGATGAATTTGGAAACGAGCTGGGAGAGGAAGTCCATCTCCAGTTCTCAACCGCGGCTTACTCTCCTTCTGTCACCATGAACACAGGTTATGGAATCATCGAAGCCTACGGAGACCTTCGTTATCCTTTCTATGTAATCAACACCAACGAAGTCCTCCTTCAAGGAGCAATAATCAAAAAAGAGGAAATCATTCCTCTTCTCCTGACCGAAAAAATATTATGGTCGAGCGAACGATTTACCAAAAAAGACTTCTTCCGCCTTGAAAAACCACTTAAAATTAATCCCCCTCGAAACAAGAGAAGCATTTTCCCTATAGAACTGAGTGATATCCTTCCCAAAAATCATGGCCTTATTTTTCTACAATTGGATACCTATCTTCCCGATAAATGGAACCGTTACCCCAAAGCTTTACTCCAGGTGACAGAACTCGGAATCTCTACGAAATTTTCACCCGAAAACAACCTTGTCTGGGTCACTGAACTCAAGACAGGAAAGCCGGTTCTCAAAGCCCTGGTGGAAATAAGAGACGACTCCAACAAAATTTGCTGGCAGGGGGAAACAGACGAGAAAGGCAGAGTACAGACGCCGGGCTGGAAGCCGCTCGGAATAAAAGGCAAGGACAAATGGCGCCAGCCGCAGCAGTGGGTTTTTGTCAGCCGGGGAGAAGATCTCGCTTTTACATCCTCTTACTGGGAGTCTGGAGTCTCTCCATACCTCTTTAATATCAATTACGAATGGAATCCTCAGCCCATAAAAATGGAAGGTTATCTGTTCACAGAAAAAGGAATCTACAGAGCCGGAGAGACTGTTCATATCAAGGGTATTATCAGGAAAAGAGAGAAGGGCGAGTGGAGGCTTCCACCGGCCGAGGAGATAGAGTGTAAAATTCTGGATCCTTTCCAGAAAAGCGTCTTCAAAAAGAAAATAAAGCTCGATTCCTACGGCTCCTTCACTCTTGATTTCCCGTCTGAGGAGGAGGCTTCCTTAGGCCATTACCAGATCAGGGGAAATATCCCTTCTGAAACTGATAAAAAGAAGCCAATCTCAGTTTACGGATCTTTTCGGATTGAGGCCTTTGAGCCAGCCGAATTTGAAGTTCATCTCCAAGCCTCGAAAAAAAGCTATATCTTTGGCGATAAATTTGAGGCAGAAGTCAGAGCCAGCTACCTCTTTGGAGGAGTCATGTCCGGTCAAAAGCTCACCTGGCATCTCCGCCTCAATCCCGCCTCCTACTCCCCTCCGGGATTTAAAGGTTATATCTTCGGAAACCAGATAGACCGCTGGGAGGGATTGCCCAGGGAAAGAAGCCGACTTCTCTCTTCCGGAGAAGATGTTCTCGACAGCAAAGGAATATTCAAAATCTCCGCAAAGCTTGCTCCTGAAAAAGAAAAAGATTCTTCACTCGCCGTCATGGAGGCCACCGTGGAAAGTCCCAGCCGGCGATCCATCTCCAGCCGCATTCAAACCATCGTCCATCGAGGAGAATACTATATCGGTCTGCGGCCCTCCACCACCTTTCTTAAAAAAGGAGATAAGCTGGGAATCGATTTGATTACAGTCCTTCCAGATGGTCGATTCGCTCCTGAGAAGAATATCCGCCTGGCTCTGATCAAGCGAGAATGGAATTCGGTAAGACGAAAAGGGATGGGAGGCAGGTATCTGTGGAGGAGCGAAAAGAAGGATACAGAGGTTGCCTCCCAAACCATCCTGACTAAGAATGAGCCCCAGAAGGTCTCCTTCCTGCCCGACAAATCAGGCTTTTACCTTATCAAGGCTGAAGGTCAGGACAGCCGCGACAACGACATTACCACCACAACCTATTGTTACGTGACAGGAAGAGACTATATTCCTTGGCAAAGACGGGATGACGACACTGTGGAGCTGGTGGCGGACAGCGATGAGTACAGGCCGGGAGACGTGGCAAAAATACTGGTGAAATCCCCCTACAAAAAGGCAAGCGCCCTTATCACTCTGGAAAGAGAGTTCATCCTGGAGCACAGGATCCTTGAAATCCAGGGAAGTTCTGAGGAGATAGAGGTTCCCATCAGTTCCGACTATATTCCCAATGTCTTCGTTTCCGTCCTTCTGGTTCAGGGGAGGACTTCTCCTCGAGCTGATGACCGTAATGAGGATATCGGAAAACCCCAGTTTAAAATCGGCTACGTGAATCTCAAGGTGAATCCATCAGAAAAACAGCTCCATATCGATGTCGAAAAGGATAAAGACGTTTACAGGCCCCGGGAGAAAGTTCATCTGACATTAAAAGTCAAGGACTGGGAAGGAAAAGGGACTCAGGCCTCTCTCACCCTGGCTGTTGTGGATCTGGGCGTACTCAGCCTCATCGGATACCAAACTCCTGACCCTTTCTCCACATTTTATACCCTGAAGCCCCTTTCTGTTCAAACCTCAGACACAAGGTTTCATCTTATAGGGCAGAGAGAATACGGAGAAAAAGGAGAGGATGTGGGCGGAGGAGCAGGAGAGGCTGAGAGGGCGAAGGCCATGGTTCCTAGTCTGGCACAGGTTGAGCTCAGAGGAGATTTCAAAGCCACAGCTTACTGGAACGCTTCGCTCGAGACCGACGAGCAAGGAAAAGCCTCTGTGAGCTTCACCCTGCCCGACAACCTCACCACCTTCCGTATCATGGCGGTTGCCCAGACCAAAGATTCCAGGTTCGGACGGGGTGAATCAGACTTCCGCACCTCCAAACCTCTTATGCTTCTGCCAGCACTTCCCCGTTTTGCCAGGGTGGGCGACAGGTTTCAGGGCGGTGTGGTGGTTCACAACACTTCTCCGAAAAAAGAAGACGTTACTCTAAGCTGTGAAAGCGCAGGAATCAGGATCAAAGACAAAAATCCTATCCGCCGCTTTTCCTTGAACGCGGGAGAAGCCAAAGAAATCCTCTATTCCTTTGAAGTGGAAAAGCCCGGCGTGGCTGTCTTTTCCTTCCGGGCTAAGATGGGAGAGAATGAAGACGGTCTGGAGATTCCCATCCCCTTAAAAATGCCTCGTCCCACAGAAAGCGTGGCTTTTTTTGAAAAAACGTTAAAATCTCAGGTACATGAGATACGCATTCCCAAGGATATTTACGCTTCTGAGAGCAAGGTTGAGATACTGGCCTCTCCCAGTGCTCTGTCAGGCCTGAGAGGTTGTGTGGATTACCTGACATCTTATCCCTATCTCTGCCTTGAACAGCGTCTCTCTTCTATACTTCCCTATCTTGTCGCCTTTGATGTCATCACCGATTTCAACCTCAGCAAGCTCGACCAGGAGCAAATCCGGAATTATGTCCAGAAAAACATCAAAGAGTTTTCGAGCTACCAGAAAGACTCAGGTGGTTTCGGATTCTGGCCCGACTCCCGGTATGAATCTCCCTATATCAGTTGTTATGCGACTTTCGGCCTGGTTCTGGCCAAGAAAACCGGCTACCAAGTGAATATGGATTCTCTGAACAGGGCTGCGAACTACCTGAGAGGTCTTCTCCGTCAAAAGGACAGGATGAGGAACTTTCCTTACAGCGAAAGATGCCAGAAGACTGTCCGGACTTTTGCTCTCTATTGCCTGGCACTTCTGGACAAGCCTGAGCCTTCCTATGCTGAGAAGCTGTTTACGGGAAGAGAAGGTCTCTCCCTTTTCGGAAAAACCTTGCTCCTTAAGGCACTCTTTCTGGGAAAAGGACCGTTGAGTGCCCAGACAGCACTGGTGGATGAGCTGATGAACAAGATCAAGGTCGAACAAACCCTGGCTCATTTCGAAGACGATGAGGGACGTGAAGGAGGATGGATATACGCCTCCAACCTGCGCACCACAGCTCTTATCCTTCAGAGTATGCTGGAAGTCGGGTCTGACCATCCTCTCCTTCCCGATATCGCCCGCTGGCTGTTGCAAAGAAGGAAAGCCAATGCCTGGAACTCGACCCAGCAAAACTTCTTTGTCTTCTACGCCCTCAACGAGTTCTACCAGAAACAGGAATCGGTCAAACCTGATTTCAAGGTCGAAATTTTCCTCGAAAAACAGCGGCTCCTGCAGCAGGCCTTCCGCGATAGGCAGGCCGGGATCGTCTCAGCGGAAAAATCCCTTGATTCCTTCCCGGAAGGAAAAACCCTTCCCTTGAAAATAAATCTGGATGGAAAAGGCACCCTCTATTATGAAACCAGGATGACCTATGCTCCTCAATATAAGCTGATGCCCCGCGACGAAGGCTTCGGCCTCTCCAAGGAGCTCCTTTCCCTTGAAGGGAAGCCTCTGGAATCCATAAAAGCAGGGTCTCTTGTTGTGGTCAGGCTGCAGATCGTGGTCCCCAGAGAAAGCCTTTTTGTAGTGGTCAATGACCCTCTTCCTGCTGGTTTTGAAGCGGTGAATCCTACATTTATCACTGAAAGCGAGGAACAGCAACGCCGTCTCCGCGCGTTGCAAAGAGAACAGAGAAGAAAGTGGTGGGAAGGATTCAGCCATACGGAAATGCACGATGATAGAGTCCTTCTCTTTGCCGATTCTCTCTCTCCTGGCATCCACACTCATACCTATCTTGCCCGGGCTTTGAGTTTCGGAACATTCCAGACCCCGGGAACAAAGGTAGAGGAGATGTATTCCCCTGAAGTCTTTGGCAGGGGTGAAGAGCTGACTGTGGAAATATCGAAGTGAAACCTATAAAAAGGACCGCATTCCTCATTCTTCTTTTCGCTTCGCTGACATTTTTCATCTCTCTCTATTTTCCTGTAAACAGGGAGAGACTCAACCCGTCGCCTTTCCTTTCCCTTCGTCTTACGGACCGAAATAACACCCTGCTGAGGGAGGTTCTCTCTGAGGAGGGCGGTTACTGCCGCTGGGCTCGTCTTGAAGATATCTCTCCCTATCTTATTCGGGCAACCCTGGCCGCAGAAGACAGACATTTCTATATTCATCCCGGAGTCAATATTTTTTCCATCGGGCGAGCCCTTCTACAGAACATAAAGGAGTGGAGGATCGTCTCCGGAGCTTCCACCATCACTCAGCAGTTGGTGAGGAATATCTACTGCAATCACAGAAACATTCTGTCCAAAGCTTTTGAGGTGTGGATGGCACTGAGACTGGAACGCTGCCTCACAAAAGAAGAAGTACTCGTTCAATACCTCAACCGCATCTTCTACGGAAATCAAGCCTACGGCATAGAGGCGGCTTCAAGCCTCTACTTTGACAAACAGGCCTCTGACCTGAGCCTGGCAGAGGCAGCTTTCCTGGCAGGGCTTCCCCGCTCACCTATCGAGCTTAATCCTTATCGCCACTTCTCCAGTGCCAAGAAGAGACAGAAAGAGATCCTTAAAAAAATGTACAGAGTAGGTTCCATAACAGAGTTTGACCTGGAAAGAGCCATGCAAGAAAAAATTTTTGTTGTCTCTGAGAAAGAAAAATTCCGGGCTCCTCACTTCTGTCAATTCATCCTTCAAGCAATGTCTCCTTCTGAGCGAAGTAAATGGAGTGCTATCCAGACGACCATCGACTACACCATCCAAGAAAAAGTTGAAGCTCTGGTCAGGGAGCATATCTCCTCCTTAAAATCAAGAGGGATCTCCAACGCTTCGGTAATCGTCCTGGATAACGCCTCAGGAGAAATCCTGTCTATGGTCGGGTCCAAGGATTTCTTCGACTATGAGCACAGCGGTCAGGTCAACGGCGCCTTGTCTCTGCGCCAGCCAGGCTCAACGCTGAAACCTTTTACATACGGGCTTGCCTTTGAACAGGGGATGACAGCAGCCACCATTCTTGAAGACAAAGAAGTCAATTTCAAAACCCCCCAAGGAATATACCGACCCAAAAACTATGACCTGAAATTTCATGGACCGATACGAATAAGGAGTGCTTTAGCCTGTTCCTACAACGTCCCTGCAGTATCTGTTCTCCACTTCATAGGTTCTGATCTTCTCTACCTCAGGCTAAAAAGGCTCGGCTTCAAGAGCCTGGAGAAGTATCCCAGTTTCTATGGCATAGGCCTGACGCTGGGTAACGGAGAGGTCTCTCTCCTGGAGCTTGTCCGGGCTTATTCTTCCCTTGCCCGAGGAGGGATTTACCAGGAAGAAAAGTCTATACTCGGCTTTACTAATAGGAATAAAAAGCAATCCCTTCCTCCCGAGAGGAAAGACTCACAACGCGTATTTTCTCCCCAGGTGGCTTATATCCTAACTCATATCCTGTTCGATGCAGATGCTCGTATACCGTCCTTTGGTTATAACTCCCCTCTCCGCCTTCCCTTTCCCTGTGCAGCAAAAACAGGAACATCCAAGGATTTCAGAGATAACTGGACCATCGGTTACACGCCCAGATACATGGTAGGCGTCTGGGTGGGTAATTTTGACGGGAAGCCCATGGAAAATGTATCTGGAATCACCGGCTGCGGCCCCCTTTTCCGGGATATCATGCTCCTCTTGGGGAAGGATGGGTCTGGGGGAAGGTTCGAGGAGCCAGAGGGATTGGTGCGAGTAAAAATCTGCCCTCTGACAGGGAAACGTCCCGCATCTTCCTGTCCTGGAATCATGGAGGAGATCTTTATCAGAGGAACAGAGCCTCATGAATTCTGTAATATCCATCCCAGAGAAAAAATCACTGTCGCAGAGCAAGAAAGCATCACTCAACACGAAAAGTATTTACAGGTCAACATCAATTTCCCTGCAGACGGTGATATCTTCAAGATAGATCCAGTTCTTTCCAGAGAATACCAGTCCATTCGACTCAGCGCCTCTGTCGCTCCTGACATGGAAGTCAAGAAGATAGAATGGTGGATCAATGAAAAGCTGGCTGGTATCTCCACTTTCCCTTTTTCTTTTTCCTGGCAACTCCAACCCGGCTCTTATATAATCAAAGCCAAGGTCAAGGAGGGAAATAAAAATATCGAGAGCTATCCGGTCAAAATAACGGTTTTATCATAAAAAAGAAGGAGAACATGCCATGAAAAGAAGAGAGACTTTAATCAGTCTTGGCGTCATGACCCTGGCAGGCACATCTCTGTTCTCCGGGCAAAAAAGGAGTATTCTCATGAAAAAAGAAATCAATACCGAAAAGGCCCCCAAAGCAATTGGCCCCTACTCTCAAGCAATCGAGGCCAATGGTTTCGTCTTTGCTTCGGGACAAATTGCCATCGATCCATCCACAGGCGAGCTGAGCACCGGAACGATTGAAGAACAGACACGGCTTGTGCTCAACAACCTCAAAGCCGTTTTGGAAGCAGCTGGATCTTCCCTGGATAAGGTGGTCAAATGCACTGTCTTCCTCAAGGATATGAATGATTTCTCGAAGATGAACGATGTCTACGGAGAATTTTTCAAGGCTCCCTACCCTGCACGAGCCGCGGTCCAGGTTGCCCGCCTGCCCAAGGATGTAAAGGTTGAGATCGAAGCCATCGCCACTGCCGCTCTTGTTAGAAAGCTGGGATAGATTTTTGGATTGTTGTTTAGGGAAAATCGAGGTAAAATAATTTTAAGATGCCGATTTACGAGTTTATATGTAAAAAATGTGGAACACATTTTGAGTCCCTCGTTTCCGTAGGAAAGGAGAAGGATGTTTCCTGTACATCCTGCAGGAGTAAAGATATCCAGAAGCTCTTCTCTTCATTCGGAATCGGGGGAGGAAGCAGCCGGCTGAGCACCTCTTCGGATACCTGCACCACCTGCTCCACAAAAACCTGCAGCACCTGTAAGTGATCCCCACCCCTTATTTATTTTGAAACCTTGACTTTCCCCCTCTGCTAAATAATCATATTTCTAATCAAGATGAGTGACATCCGGATCGGTGTGGACACGGGCGGGACTTTCACGGATTTTGTCATCTATAGTTCCGGAAGGATCGGGATTAAAAAAATACCCTCTACTCCCAAGAATCCTTCCCTGGCCATCCTGGAAGGCATCGCTGAATTCCTCGATGGAACCTCCCGCCCTTTTATCATCCATGGGACCACTGTGGCCACAAATTCACTCCTTGAAAGGAAAGGGGGCCGTATCGCACTGCTGACTACCAAAGGATTCGAGGATGTTCTGTTCATTGCACGACAGACAAGGCAAAATCTCTACAGCTTGAAAGGAGAGCTTCGAGCTCCTCTTCTTCCCAGAAACCGCTGTTTTGGACTTGAGGAAAGGACATCTGTCTCAGGAAAGGTGGAAAGAGAAATTTCCCTCAATGACCTGAGTGAAATCCTGGAGAAAATCAAAAACGCTAAGATCGAAGCTGTGGCTGTCTCGCTCATCCATTCCTACGCCAACTCCTCCAATGAAAAAATCATAGGAAAAGCCCTGGAAAAGCAAGGCGTGTTGCTCTCTCTCTCCAGCAGAATCCTCCCTGAATACCGAGAATACGAAAGGACAGCCACAACAGCTGTTAATGCCTACCTCATGCCCGTAGTAAACCGATACCTGAGCGATCTGGAGCTGAAATTGCAAAGGGCAGAACTCCGGGTGATGCAGTCCAACGAGGGGTACATCTCTCCCTCCAGAGCAAAAACAGAACCCATCCGGACAGCCCTCTCAGGCCCTGCAGGGGGAGTCGTGGGCAGTTATAACCTCGCACGTGAAGCAGGGTTCAGAAAAATCATCACCTTTGACATGGGAGGAACTTCCTGTGATGTATCGCTGGTCGATGGACAGATAAGGAGGACGAGCGAAAACATGATCGGCGATTTTCCCATCCGCCTGCCTATCATCGATATCCATACTGTGGGAGCTGGCGGAGGTTCTATCGCTTATGTGGATAAAGGAGGGTCGCTTCGAGTGGGGCCAGAGAGTGCAGGGGCTGATCCCGGCCCCGCCTGTTACGGCCGAGGCCGCCTCCCCACAGTCACCGACGCCAACTTGTTCTTGGGCAGACTCGATCCCGATTGTTTTCTGGGCGGGGAGATGAAAATCTATCCTGGAAAAAGTCACAAGGTGATAAAAGAATTAGCCAGAAAGATCGGAAAAAATCCTCTGGATACAGCTCAGGGCATCATCGAAATCGCCAACACCAACATGGAAAAGGCCATCCGGGTGATATCCATCGAAAAAGGATTCGACCCCAGGGACTTCAGCCTCTTCTCCTTCGGAGGAGCAGGAGGAATGCATGCCGCAGAAATTGCCTCACATCTGAAAATCGCCAGCATCATCGTCCCAAAAAACGCGGGTGTTCTTTCCGCCCTTGGCCTGCTCCTTGCTGACTCGATCAAGGATTTCTCCCGATCTGTTCTCAAGACAGCTGGAAAAATATCCACGGAAAATCTGGAAAAATTCCTGGGTGATCTCAGCAAAAAGGGACTAAGTGAGATGGAAGAAGAAGGATTCCAGAGAAAGGATATCAAAATCTTTCCCTTTGTTGACCTCAGATATTTGGGACAGTCCTATGAAATCACCATCCCCTACAGGAAAGGTTTTATCTCCGATTTTCACAAAGCTCATCAGAGGCTTTATGCCTACCATCATCCTCGGCAAGCAGTGGAAATCGTCAACCTCAGGGTCAAAGCAGTGGGATCAAGCAAAAAAATCAAGCTGGAAAGACGGCCTGAGGGAGAGGGCAAAGCGCAAAGGGCTGTTATGAAAAAACAGAAAATCTATTTTCAAGGAAAGGAATATCGAGCTCCTGTACTCAGCCGGGAACTGCTTCTCCCAGGTGATAAACTCAGAGGGCCGGCGCTTGTTGTGGATCGCGAATCCACGACCTTTCTTCCTCCCTCTTTTGCTCTGGATGTAGACGGCTTTCTCAACCTCATCATCCAGGAAGGATAATAAGAAAATGACTGGATTCGACCCCATCGAACTGGAGCTGTTCAAGAATGTATTTGTTTCTATCTCTGATGAAATGGGTGCTGTGTTGGGGAGAACCTCTCTCTCCCCCAACATCAAAGAAAGAAAGGACTTCTCCTGTGCCCTTTTCAATAGAAAAGGGGAAACTTTTGCCCAGGGGTCTCACATCCCTGTCCATCTGGGAGCCATGCCTCTCTCTGTTCAAACCGCCATGAAGACAGCCCACTTTGAAGAGGGGGACTTGGTGATCCTCAACGATCCCTACCGAGGAGGGACTCATCTTCCTGATATCACCTGTATCTCGCCTCTCTTTTGGGAGAAGAAATTAGCCTTTTTTGTGGCCAACCGTGCCCATCACTCTGATGTAGGAGGAATGAGCCCGGGCTCCATGCCTCTGGCTACAGAAATTTTCCAGGAGGGGCTGATCATACCGCCCCTTAAAATCATGGAAAAAGGCAGGTTGAAAGAGGATATCCTCAACCTCATCCTGGCCAATGTCAGAACTGCAGAAGAAAGAAGAGGCGATCTTATGGCCCAAATCGCAGCCAACAGCAAGGGAGTCCTGAGGCTCAAAGAAGTGGTCAAAAAATACGGCCTTCGAAAAGTCACCCGCTACACTCATCTCATCCAAAACTATACAGAAAAAATTTTAAGAGAATCGATAAGGGATATTCCTGATGGAGTCTATCCTTTCACTGATTTTTTGGATGATGACGGTATCAGCCGAAATCCGATAAAAATAGAGGTTGAATTGACCGTTGAAGACGATAAAGCCATCATTGATTTCAGCTCTTCATCTCCCCAGGTACAGGGTGGAGTGAACGCTAATTATGCCGTCACTACTTCGGCTGTTCTCTACGTATTCCGTTCCCTCATCGAGGAAGACATTCCATTCAACACAGGCCTGATGAGGCCTTTGAGGATCAAGGCTCCCCGGGGTTCCATCGTCAATGCCCAGTTTCCAGCAGCCACTGCAGGAGGAAACGTGGAAACATCCCAGAGGATCGTGGACGTACTTCTGGGAGCCCTTTCCCGAGCTATTCCAGAGAAAATACCCGCCGCAAGCTCTGGCACCATGAACAACGTGGCCTTTGGTGGATATGATCCCAAAAGGAAGAGGAGTTTTGCCTATTATGAGACCATCGGTGGAGGAATGGGAGCCAGCTCCGCTCTTCCCGGTCTCAGCGGAGTGCACACCCACATGACGAACTCCCTCAACACTCCTTTGGAAGCTCTCGAAAATTACCTTCCCCTGAGGATTAAAAGATATTGTCTCTGCCGAGGCTCAGGAGGAAAAGGCAAAAATAAAGGAGGTGAAGGCATCATCCGGGAATATGAGTTCTCCGTTCCTACTCAGGTTTCTATCATGTCAGAAAGGCGCAGGTTTACTCCCTACGGTCTCCAGGGAGGTAAAAACGGCAGGAAAGGAAGAAACGTCCTTTTCTCCAAGGGTAAGAGAAGAGATTTAGGCTCCAAGGTGAACATACAGGTCCAGCCTGGTGACGTGCTCCGGATAGAGACTCCAGGAGGAGGTGGGTTTGGCTCGTAGGAGATCCTCCTTTGGCCCGGGTTTTCTGGTAACAGCTGCATTTATCGGGCCGGGGACAGTCACCACCTGTTCCATGGCAGGTGCGAGATTCGGTTATTCTTTGATCTATGCCCTGGTATTTGCCACCGTAACCACGATCATCCTTCAAGAAATGACCGGCAGGCTCAGCCTGGCCTCCCAGTACGATCTGGCTCAAGCTCTCCGGGAATTCTCCCAGAAGTCCCTGACACGGATTTTCTTCATCCTTCTCACCCTTTCTTCCATTACTTTTGGCTGTGCGGCCTATGAAGCAGGAAATATCATCGGCGGCTCCCTGGGACTGGAAATGGTTTCCTCCATTCCCCGGATATACTGGGTAGTGCTTATCTCAGTGATCGCTATCTTCATTCTCAGCCGAAAAAAATACAAACTGGTGGAGAAGTTTTTAATCTTTCTCGTCTTCCTGATGAGCCTCTCCTTTCTGGCCACGCTGGTCATCGTCAAGCCTGATATCGTCTCTATCCTCAAGGGCTTTGCCCCTTCTTTCCCCTCAAACTCCCTTTATCTGGTTCTGGCTTTGGTTGGGACCACCGTTGTTCCCTATAACCTTTTTCTTCACTCTTCGGCTGTCAAACAAAAATGGTCTCAGGCCTCTCACCTCAGTGAAGTCAAAAAAGACCTTCTGCTCTCCATCTGCCTGGGAGGACTGATTTCAATCTCGATCGTGGTCACTTCAGCCGTGGCTTTTTATGGGAGCGGGACTTCTCTGGAAAGAGGAGCTCAACTGGCAGAGCAGCTAAAGCCCCTTTTCGGTCCTTTCGCCAATTTTCTTTTTGGCTTGGGATTCTTTGCTGCAGGAATGAGTTCCGCCCTGACAGCACCGTATGCAGCGGCTTTTGCCTCTTCGGGTATTATGGGATGGAAGGGCGGACATGAGGCAAGAGGGTTTAAAGGAGTATGGCTGGGAGTGATACTGGTTGGATTTGGGGTATCTCTTTTTAAATTCAGCCCTTTAGCAGTGATTGTCTTTGCTCAGGTGGCAAACGGGCTTATCCTCCCGGTGGCCTCCATCTTTCTCCTGGTCATCCTGAATAACCGGCAGAAGATGGGCCCTCTGGCCAACAACTGGAAGCAGAACATTCTGGGAGGGTTGATCATCCTTATTGTTTCTATTCTAGGAATCTGGAATATCCTCAAACTATTCTTAAGATAAATAAAGCCATCACTGGGCCAACGCCCGGGGTTTGAAAAATATCGTTGGGGCTCGACAGTCACAAGACTGCACTTTCCTTTGTAATATTTTGCCAGTTTTCTTGCGCCTCATAGACCCGTTTTGCTAAGCCTAATCAGATTACCCGAAGCGGATTGTGAGAACTCCTAAGACATATCAAAACAGCGCCAGCACTTGGCCGCCATCAATAACGATGCTTTGACCTGTTATGTAGCCTGCCTGACGTGAACATAAGAAGGCACACAATGCACCAATCTCCTCGATAGTGCCCAGCCGCTTCATTGGTCCTCTCTCGGCATAAAGCTGCACGGCCTCCTCCGGCGAGAGATCCTCACGCTCAATAATATGAGGTGCGAATCGCCGCAATAGGTCCGTATCGAATGGCCCTGGTAAAATGCTGTTTACCGTAACTCCCGTAGTCCCTACTTCACGCGCGAGTGCCCCAAGTGCACCTAACAGACCAGGCTTTATGCCATTCGCCAACGGAGCTCCGGGAGTGATCTCTTTCGCAGAAATCGAGCTGATGTTGATAATGCGGCCGTACCCCTGCTCAATCATTTCAGGGAGACTCCGCTGGACCATGTCCAACGCGGATAGCATAGTCAGCTCGAATGCCGCCTGCCAGTCTTTATTGCTTTTGCTCATGAATGTTCCAGGCGGTGGTCCATCGGCATTAGTCACCAGTATCGATATTGTCCCGAGGTGGTCTTGCGCTTCCCTAAAAAGGCGCGCGCGCTCCTCGCGTTGGCTCACATCAGCCTTTACGAAATGTGCCTTCCCCCCAAATTTTGATATCGCGTCGATCCCTCGTTCTGTGTTGCGACCATTTATGATGACATTCACTCCTTCGGCTGCTAACGCCGAGGCGCAGCCGAATCCGAGTCCCCGAGTGCTCGACATTAAAAGCGCTGTCTTTCCTGCAATCCCAAAGTCCATGAGTTAACCTCCAAAACAAAGGGAGATAATCCCTCTTTTCAGGCTTCTGCCAGAGAGTATTCCACAGCAGCCTGGGCATGAATGGTGGTTGTATCGAACAAGGGAATGTCATAATCCTCCTGTTTAACTATGAGAGGAATCTCTGTACATCCCAAGACAATGCCTTCTGCTCCTTTAGCCATAAGGTTGTCAATGATCTCTTTAAATTTATCCTTGGAGAGTTTTTTAATCTCCCCAAGGCATAGTTCACTGTAGAGGATGTGGTGAATGGCATCTCTCTCCTCTTCATCCGGGATGATAACCTCTATTTCGTGCTTTTTGCTTAATCTTCCCTTGTAAAACTCTTCTTCCATAGTGAATTTTGTCCCCAGAAGCCCCACCTTCTTCAAGCTTTTTGCCTTGATCTCATGGGCAAGAGCGTCGACAATGTGCAACAGGGGAATCCGGATGCTTTCCTGAATTTCCTCAGCCATTTTATGCATGGTGTTCGTGCAAATAAGCAGGAAATCGGCCCCTGCCTTTTCTACTCTCTGAGCAGCGTCGATCATGACCCTGGTGGCTTCATCCCATTTTCCCTCATGCTGCAGTTTTTCCACTTCTGCAAAGTCTACTGAATATAGAATACACTTAGCCGAATGAAAGCCGCCCAGCCTCTTCTTAACCTCTTCATTCAGGATTCTGTAATATTCCAAGGTAGATTCCCAGCTCATTCCTCCGATAAGACCTATGGTCTTCATTTTCATCCTCCAATTAATCGTGACGGTAAGCTTCCCTCTAAAATAGCAGATACGATAAAAAATATCTATAAATAGAGGAAGTTGTTGGAATCATCTCCATTCCCGAGATAGCTAATAAAAGCGTCGGTTCTCATCCATCCTTGCCAAGACCCTCCCACCCGCCACCATGGGCTTCAGATGGACAGGAACCGCCGCCCGGATTGATTATATCCCTCACCCCTACACGGAAATAAGGATGCTTACGATTTTGATTTTTTATTTGCCAAAAAAAGGAACCGTCTCCTATAATCAAGACAATGGAGAGTATTGTTAAAGATGAGGCCTTGGCGGCGGAAAAGAGAATAAGGCCATATATCAGAGAAACTCCTGTTGAGCCATCCCCTTTTCTCAGCCGCTTGGGAAATGTCCGGGTGTTCCTGAAGCTGGAAAATTTCCAGATAACCGGCTCATTCAAATTGCGGGGAGCGATAAATAAGCTGCTTTCTCTCTCCGAGAAAGAGAGAGGAAGAGGTGTGGCAACTGCTTCCTCTGGAAACCATGGGACAGCTTTTGCCCACAGCCTTAAGATCTTGGGCTGCAGAGGAACCATATACTTACCTCGATACGCCTCTGAAGCAAAAATCCAGGCTCTTCGCTATTATGATGTGGAGTTGAAATTCCATGGAGACGACTGCCTGGAAACCGAGCAATTTGCACGCCGCTCGGCAGAAAAAAACAACCAGATATTCGTTTCTCCTTATAATGACTGGAAGATCATCGGCGGCCAGGCTACTGTGGCTGTTGAATTGGCCAGGCAGATCGAAAAGATAGATGTTGTTCTTATCCCTGTTGGAGGTGGAGGGCTCATCTCGGGAATTGCAGGCTATCTCAAATCCCTCGACCGGAATATCGAGATCATCGGCTGCCAGCCTGAAAACTCGGCAGTGATGTATGAGTCCATAAAGGCAGGAAAGATCGTCCAGATGGAATCCAAACCCACTCTTTCTGACGGAACAGCTGGTGGAATCGAAGAAGGCTCCATAACTTTTGATATCTGCAAGGAAAGTGTGGACGATTTTATCCTGGTCACGGAAAAGGAAATCAAGCAGGCGCTGAAAATGATCATGGAGCAACATTCTATGCTTATCGAGGGCTCTGCTGTCCTGTCAGTTGCATCTTTCATCAAAGCCAAGGAGAGATTCAAGAATAAGAATGTGGTGTTGATCCTGAGTGGAGCCAGAATCAGCCTAGACAAATTAAGGGAAATCTTGAGCGATAAGGAATAGAATGGCTCAATCGACGGTGAGAGTCTTGCTGATGTTGCGGGGCTGGTCTGGGTTGATCCCTTTTTCTTGACTCACGTAATAGGCAATTAATTGGCTCACGATCGCTGCCAGAAGGGGAGAAAGATAATAATTGCTGGAAGGAAGAGGGATGAGGATGTCAGAGTTAAGAGAAAGGGAATCATCGGAAGGGGCCAGGGTGCAGATCTTCCCTCGTCGGCAGCTCACTTCATTGATATGGGAAAGAGTCATATGGTAATCCTCGAGTGTGGATATGAACAGCACCCAGTCTCCCTTCTTGATTATGGCCAACGGCCCATGCTTGAACTCGGAGGAATACATCCCTTCGCAGGGAATGTATGTGATCTCCTTCATCTTCAAGGCTGCCTCCAGGCAAGCTCCATAACTGACTCCGTAACCCAGATAATAGAGGTATTCCTTCTTGGCTAAAAGGGTGGCGACCTTGCGGCATATGTCGACGCCTGATGAGAGAATCTTCCTGATCAGGGAGGGCAAGTTAGGGAGCTCTTTTTCTAATGAAGAATCTCTGTTTCCGTTGTGTTCTCCTAATTTTAGCGCCAGGTAGAGAAAAATAATCACCTGATTGGTAAAGGTCTTGGTGGCTGGCACGCTGATTTCTATGTTGGAGAGAAGAGGCAGAAAATGTTTGACTCCAAGCTGAAGAGAAGAGCCAAGGACATTGACCACAGCCAGTATCTTACTCGCCTTCCTCTCCTTCAGATAACTCAAAACATCAATCACATCCTTTGTTTCTCCGCTCTGGGAAACAAGAATGTAGGCACCCTTGGAAAAATCTGCATTTCCTAAGAATTCTCTGAAGGATCCGGCAACCACTGGAACTGCCTCCACTCCTGCAATTTTGTTCATATAATACGAGCCGAGGACACAAGCATTGTAGGATGAGCCGGAGCCGATCAGGTAGATTCTTTTTTCGTTTCGGATCTCCTTGTAGAATTCATCCACTTGCGAAGATTCTTCCAGGAAATCGAGCAAGGCTTGGGCTTTCTCCGGCTGTTCATGAATTTCCTTGAGCATGAAGTGAGGAAACTCTCCCTTCTTCGCCTCTTCCACATCCAGCAGGCACCGGTTCGGCCTTCTTTCCACCTTCTTCCCAGACTCCAGTTTCTTTATTTGAAAGGTATTCCAACTGTATTCCACGTACTCGCCGTCATAGATAGGGACAATCATATCTGTAAAGGGAATGATGGAGGGCAGATCCGAAGAACAGCAGATGAAATCTTTTCCCACACCTAAATAGAGAGAAGAATATTTTTTGACACAGAACATCCTGTCTGATTCTTTCGCCGCAATCACATAGGCATAGTCTCCTTTGAGAATGATCCCGGCTTTCTGAATGGCAATATCCAGATCCTTTTTTTCTTTGAATCCTTCCTCGACTACATGGACAATCACCTCACCATCGTTTTCTCCCTGAAAAACATGTCCTTTTTTCTTATATTCTTTGAGAAGCTCCTTGGTGTTGATGATGTTTCCATTGTGAGCGCCCACCATGTTTTTAGAACAATCATAATGAGGTTGGGAATTACTCCTTGAAGGAGGCCCGAATGTGGCCCAACGCAGCTGAACGATCCCCCTTGATCCCTTGAGTCTTTCAAAATGCAAACGATTATTGACTTCTTCTATCTCCCCCACGTCCTTTTTTAATTGAATCGATCCATCGCCGAAAGCAGCCATCCCCACAGAGTCATAACCTCTGTAAGTCAGCTTTTTTCCCGCCTGAAGGAGTATTTTTCCTAGATCCTCTCTGTAATCCTTAAAGACGATACCAAAAATTCCGCACATTTCCGCAGAGACTTATCCTTTCTTGTAGAATCGGCTGATGGATGAGACGATGAAATCCTGGTGCTGAGTAGTCAGTTCAGGATAGACAGGCACAGCCAAAACCTCTTTGCATGCCTTCTCAGTCTCAGGAAAATCCCCCTCTTTGTAACCAAGATAAGCAAAGCATTTCTGCTGATGAAGGGGGAGAGGATAATAGATAGCCGTGGGGATGCCCTCTTCTTTTAGGAATTTTTGCAGCTCATCCCTCTTCTTAGCTCTGATAACATACTGATGATAGGTATGATAATTTTTCAGTCCCCTATTTTTATACAATGCTTTTGGAGGAAGAATCCATCCCTTCTCCACCAATCCCGATTCTTCAAATCTCTCATCATAATAGGAAGCTTTCTCTTTTCTCGCCTCCAGCCAGCCATCCAGATGTCTGAGCTTTACTCTGAGGATTCCTGCCTGGAGTGCATCGAGCCGGAAATTGCCGCCCACCATCTCATAGTAATATTTATCCCTGGATCCGTGCACGCGCAGCATCTTCAAATTCTCGGCCAGCTTCTCTTCATCGGTGAGGATCATCCCTCCATCGCCGAAGCAGCTTAAATTTTTTGAGGGAAAGAAAGAAAGTATGTTTAAATCACCCATTGTGCAGGCGTTCTTCTTTCCCTCAGCCATAGGATATTCAGAGCCGATGGCCTGAGCGGCATCCTCTATCACAAACAGGTTGTACTTCTCTGCCAGCTCCATAACAGGCCCCATCTCGGCACACTGCCCAAACAGATGAACAGGAATCAGGCCCTTGACCTTGGAATCTCCCTGACGTTCGATTCTCTCCTCCAGAACCTCAGCAAGCTTTGAGGGGCTGATGTTAAAGCTGTCTCTGTCGATATCACAAAATACAGGCCTCGCTCCGAGCCTGGTGAT